>NZ_JALLKV010000009.1:0-162795 GCF_023093815.1 Pseudomonas sp. PNPG3 | reverse complement strand
TGGAAACGATCACTTGCGGCTCATGGATTGGCCAGCTCGGCAAGGCGCTGGCTCCCCGTGAGCTCGAAGCATTGCTGTGGGTGGCCCAAGGCCTCACCACCAAAGAAATCGCCCGCCAGATGTCGGTCAGCCCGGGCACCGTGGCCAACCGCATCGAAGCCGCGCTGTTCAAGCTGGAGGCCGGCCGCCGCATCGAGGCGGTAACCAAGGCGATGCGTCAGCAAATCATCAGTCCGCTGTGCATCGCCCTCGCTGGTCTCATCGCCATGCACTCGGTCATCAACGACAGCGACCCGATGCGCCGCGACCGCCGCGCGCCGGAGCGACGCACCGCCCAAGTTCGAATCGTTCGCAAGGCCGAGGCCTTCGAGTACCACGCCTGACCCTACCGAGGATCACCCCATGCAGACAGCAATGCACCCTGCCTTCCAAGAGAAGCTGGACATGCTCAAGGCCCTTCTGGCACGTACCCAGGAAGCCCGCGACGAGGCATTCGCCAAGATTGGGAACGGCGCTCCCCGCTATCAGGCTTCGGGAAAGGGGAAGATCTGGGACGTGGTCGAAATCGCTACCGGCGCCGTGCAAGGCTTCGCCTACAGCTACAAGGCGGCGATGCGCTTTGTCGATGCCTGCGAGGCAGGGGCGGCGAGCAAGACAGGCGCTCGGCAATGAGCAAGCGCAAACCGCACAACATGCGGGCACGCCTGGAGCGGACCTGCCGGGCGCTGGTCTCCGCCAACCACGCCGCCGTGGTGAACATCGACCCCAGCGGCCAGCAGGTGCTGATCAACTGGAAGAACCTCAGGCAGATCCGCGTGCGCCAGGTCGTCGACGCCGTTTGCGATATCCCGCACCGGTGGACCATCTACCTCAGCGTGCTTTGTCGGACTGAGTTCGGCGAGCGGTACAACAAGTCGATCGAGGTTGCGCCGCAAGGCAACTACCGAGCCGAGCACCTGACCGACGTGATCGAGGCGACCTACACAGACCTGCGGGCCACGGCCAACCCTAATCACCTGGTGGCGGCCGGCTGGATCGCCATCCCTACCGACACAACGCTCGACGAGGCAGAGGCCGCCAAGATCTTTGCCGCTGTCGGCGCCTGGAATCAGGCAGAACAAACAACGCCACTCGCCCATCATTCAGCAAATTTAACAGATACCCATAAAACCTTGTGATGAAAGCGCACCGGGTATTGCACTACGGCGCGCTGTTCCGTACAGGACGCCAATTAAGTGTTTCGTATACTCCAAGCAGCAGGGGGAGATACCAACAAAATAAATCGATTTTTCAGACCGCTGCCAGACATCTTATCTTTAAGCGAAGCAGACAAATCATCTCTAACTTTCCTGAGCCCTTCACCTTCAAATTTGCCCATATACATATCAGCAGGTAAGCCAAGTGATCGCTTATCAGTTGTGGTGACCTTTTGAGAAAAGCCCAGCTCCTCCATCACCGCATGAACTTTTGCGATACTATCCTGCGAAACAATCGGCTCGTACATCACCACAGTGACATCATAAATCATTCTGCCACCCCGCTTTCGTTATCAGCCCCGGAATTTGCACCTCGAACAGGACGAGTCGGGACGGGCTGATCTTGCCCTCTACGACCAACGAACCACCACGACCCGAACAAAACGGTAAACAACAGGCCAAAAAAACCTAACGAAAGGCCTAAAGCCCATTGGAGATTGGAAATTTGGCTGGAGAGAGCTTCTTTCGTAGCATAAGAGGACTGATCCGAAACAAGTTTCGAGTAGTTGGACTGCATCTCCTTGAATTCTACAATTTCACGCGTATCCTTAAACATGTAACTTTTTAAAGAGGAAAGCTCCTGATTTAGCTGTGAAAGAGTGCGGACCTGAACCGCATTGAAAGACTGACTTGAGGTCAAGCTTTCCAACTTATCCAACCGGGCACCGACGGAACCTGAATTAAGCAGAGAAATTTGCCCCTCAATTTTAGCGAGAGTTTTTTCCAGCTCTGGGATTTTCTTCATCCCTTCAAGCTCTGCAGCTAAAATAAGTTCTTTTTTGTTCAGTATCCCTTGAACTGGGGGAACCAGAAGGACTGCACTGAATGCAAAGATAAACACAACAAAATATCCGAGTAAAAAGCTGAGATTTTGGCTCCTTCGCCTATGCATATTTGCAAAAATCTGGTGCCTCAAATCCCGACCTGTATACGAAACGCCCTCAAACTCCATGCTCTCACGCCTATTGAAAAGCCCAAAATGCCATCATCTCATTATTGCTCTCAAAATCAAGAGCTTAGTATTCGATGACCTTAAGGTAGGTACATTTTGGGGCAAATACACCGGAGGAAAAATGTCTTCAGCAATCGACCTGTTCGCCGGCCTTGGCGGATGGAGCACCGGCGCGCGCGCCGCAGGGGTCCAGGTTCTCTGGGCGGCAAACCACTGGCCAGAGGCAGTGAAGTGGCACGCTGCCAATCATCAAGACACTGACCACGTATGTCAGGACCTGCACCAGGCCAACTGGGCAGCAGTGCCACGTACTGATATCGGTATAGCGTCACCATGCTGCCAAGGCTTCACAAATGCCCGCGGCAAAAAGAGCGGGAACCCGGAGCATGACGCATCGCGCTCGACAGCATGGGCCGTGCCGTCTGCTGCTGAGGTGCTGGACCAGGATGCTTGGGTAGTCGAGAACGTGCCCGAGTTCGTGAACTGGGTGCTCTACCCCAGCTGGGTGGATGCGATGCGGCGCCTGGGCTACCAAGTCGCGCCCCACATCGTTGATTGCGCCGACCTCGGCGTGCCGCAGCACCGGGTGCGCCTGTTCCTGATCTGCACCAAGAGCAAGGCGCCAATCCAGCTGCAACTGCAACAGTGCGAGCACGTGCCGGCCAGCAGCTTCCTCGACTTCGACGCCGGGCGCTGGTCGCTGATCGAGAAGCCAGGCCGCGCCCAGGCCACGCTCGACCGGGTGCGCAACGGCCGCCAGCGCTTCGGCGACCGCTTCATCATGCCGTACTACGGCAAGGGCTCCGGCACCACCGGCCGGGACATCAACAGACCGATCGGCACAATCACCACCTTGGACCGCTGGGCCCTGGTCGACGGCGACCGCATGCGGATGCTTAGCGCCGACGAGGCCCTGGCCGCCATGTCATTCCCGGCCGACACCCTTCGTCCCGACAACCACCGGCTGACCATGCACATGGCCGGCAACGCGGTACCGCCGCTGGCCGGTCAGCGCGTCATTGAAGCCCTGATGAAAGCCGGCTGACCTACGGCGATGCCCCGATTAAATTAGCGGATCAGGTGATTTAGCGCAGCACATTTCAGCAGGCAAATAGTAAGAATTTCCGATTCTGGAGTTTGGCCTGGAGGCATCAAACTGCCTTCCCCTTCAACCATGGCTGCAGCGAAAGAAAGTGAACTCAGCAGATTAAATAGCCGAAGATAGTTTGCTGGTGTCGCGTAACCCTGAAAAAAGCCGTGTGAAATCCCATGCCGATTCAAAGTTAGATAATCAGGAGCAGATTCAGTATGCAGATAAAGTTTCGATCCCAAATAACTTGATATGTTTTCAAACATTTGGATGCGCTCATGAAAGCGATCAAGAAACGATATCGATAATTCGTTTCTTGGATACCAGTCATAACCTTCCATCATCATATCAATTTCTTTCTGTTGCAGCCGTTTAAACACTACACTCAGCGATCGTATGCTTACTTCCTTACCTACATTCAGTCCTGAGGCCAGTCCCAGCTGCCTAACGATACCCTCTATGCAAGGCAGTAGACCTACGATGGCAATATTATACAATCCAAGACAGTATGCTTTTGATGACTCTACTAGCTGGGAATGAAATTGATCAAAGGTTTTCCTTGCGGACCAAACGCTTTCAATTAGCTTTGCCAGTCCATCAGGTGGATAAATATCTAAAAGCATGCGATCGCCGAGCCTAAGCTTTTCATCTTGGGTTACTGCACTGTTTATTTCCGCCGCGTGTTTCCCCAGAACCCCAATAGTATAATAGGGTGGCACCACTATATCTGCCGAAGAAAATACTTCGCGATACCACGCTAGTCCGGATGCCCTTGGGAGTTCAGAAAGACTTCTCGGAAAAAAAGCTGTCCCATCTAGAGTAGTCACTCTGTAACCGTGGATCGGCCAGAAGCCGTTTACCTCAGCCTCTTCAATTTTTATAAAGTCGGTAAATTCTCTTTCAAGACACGCCTCTACTGATTTCAGGCCTCGACCTAGGGCCTGCGCTCTTCTGCATTTTTTGTAGGCTTTCGCAAAATCCATAACATCACCTCCATCCAGAGCGCGGACTATATCCGTGAGGAACCCCCATGCCCACAGTAAACCGATCCAGCAACACCGAGATGGTCAGCGTGCCGCGCGTGCCGACCCGTGAAATGCTCAATGGCGTATGCATGCACCCGGACCTTGCAAGGTCTCTTTGGAGTGCACTGCTGGAGAAAGCACCGCAGCCAGCACCGCAGCCCCACCCCGAGCCTATAGCCTGGATGGTTGGTACTGCCTTCTGGTGGACCAAAGAAGAGGCAGAGCGGGATGCGGCGGAGACTGGGCTGCCGATTGTTGGGCTGGGGCCGTTGACCGACGCAGCGCCTGCGGAGCAGCGCGATGGCGAGCCGGTGGCGTGGCTAGCTAAGACCCTCAAAGGCAGCCTTGCTGGGACGCTCGGGCTTGCACGATATGACCAACGGCTTAACCCCGACCTGTACGAGGGGCCGTTCCCAGTCTTCAGGCACGCCGATCCTGGCGAGGTTGAGCGGCTGCGTGAGGCTTTGATTGAGAACAAGAAGGCGTATAGCGAGCTTGAAGCCCAGCTCGCAGAAGACTTCAAGCACATCGACGACTTGCGCGCGCAGCTGGCCGAGAGGGATGCGCTGCTGCGTGAAGCCGACGAGTTCATGTACATCATGACCGCACATGATGGACACGCAAAGCTGGCTCACCGATATGGAAAAGATTGGTGGGACGCTATCGACAAGCTTCGCGGCAAGGTTTGCACCGCCCTGTCCGCCAGCGCAGAGCCGCAGGTGAAGTCGTGAAGACGCACTTCGCACCATTCACTGACTTGGAAGACCTTGAGCAAGCACCGTGTGGCACCTGGCTAGGAGAATCCTCCGAGCTGTCAGGCGACTGGGTCAAGGTCGATTGCCGGCTCTGCAAGAAGCGCCGCGAAAGGATCATTACTGCTGCAGCAGACGAAGAGCGCTTCATCGTCGAACAGATGGGCGACATGGCGGCCTACATGCGCGCCGCAGACTCCGACCCGCAAGAGAACATTTGCACTCCAAAGCTGTAACCCCTCTCCCCTCTATTCACTGCCGCGATATGGCGGCCAAGGCCAACCCATGGAAATCGTACCGAGCACGACGGGCCGGGGCTTTGCCCTGCTCGAGTTTTCTGACCTCTACGGAGCCCGCTGCAACGTCCAGCTCAGCAGCCTGGTCGAGCCCGAGGCCATCTGGCTGGGCGTGGAAAACGCTGAGCCGCAGATCATGGCCAGACAGGCCGCCGCCTTCGGAGTAGAAACCAAGGAAACCGTGGGCTGGGTGCCATACCCAATCCCCGACCAAGTGCTGCTGAAAACGCGCATGCACCTGAGCCGGGAGCAGGTCACCGCCCTGTTGCCGATCCTCCAGCGCTTCGCAGCCACTGGCGAGGTGCGGTTATGAGCCGCCTCGCCCTCTGCCTCCTGCTGCTGGCCACCGGCGCCAGCGCAACCGAGAACGTCATCGACGTGCAGCACGACAGCCAGCGCGGCGTCACCTGCTACCTGCTCAATGGGGTCGGCATCAGCTGCATCCCCGACAGCCAGCTGCAGGCCGGCAACCAGCGCCAGCTCTCCCCGCACGAAACCCAACCCGAACCTACACCCGCACTGGCGCCTGGGCGCTGGATTGATGAGAGGTATGAGCTCTAATGGACAAGTACATGGAAAATGCTGCGCTTCGCGGTGACATCGAGCACTACAAGGAAGTCATTGAGCAGCTGCGGACTGAAAATGCCGCGCTGGGCGGAGCAGCTGCGGTAAGCGCCTTCAGCACATTGGCAACCCGACTTGCAGTCAAAGACTCCACTTACTTCCTGCAGGCTGCCATCGACGTTCAGGCCGAGCGTGGCAAGCAGTACGACGCTCCAGGCGGCGAGCGCAGCATGGGCCGTACCGTCCAGGCCTTCAACGCCATCACCGGCCGCGACCTTACCGAGGCCGAAGGGTGGCTGCTGCTTCAGGTGCTGAAGGATGTGCGCCAGTGGCAGAACCCCGACAAGTTCCACGAGGACAGCGCGCTGGATGGCGTGGCGTACTCGTCGCTGAAGGCTGAGGCCCTGGCCGCCGGTGGCCGGCCATGAGAAGTCTCGGCGAAATCATCGAAGCAGCCAAATCCGGAGAGCGCCCAGACTACGACGAGCTGCGCCTGGCCGTGTGCGCCATGGACGGCCTCATGACCTTTGACCGCCAGGCCATCTGGAAACTGGCCGAGGGCGAGGAGAAAGGCAAGAAGCCGTTCTTGACCTGGAGCTGCGTCTGGCAGCGTGACGAGCACTTCCAACGCATCAAGCGGGCGATGGCCACTGACCCGAAAACATACCTCGGGCCCAACTACGACCCCGACAGCCCGGCAGTGCAAGAGCGGCGGCGCATGTCGATCGCAATCATGGAAGGCGCTGCACGCCGCGCACAGGAGAGGAAGCAATGATCCTGCCCCTGATGTACATGGCCTACCTGATCTACAGGGGGCCGCGATGAAGCTGATCTACCGCATCAATCGCTGGCTTCCCTTCGGCGGGCTGCCGATCGCCCGCGTCCGCCTTGGCCGCAACACCTGCACCCTCTACAAGAATGGCTGGGTCTTGATCAGTGACGGCAAGAGCACAGATGCCCTCCCGATCAACTTCACCAGCCAGGCCCTGGTCGACGCATTCGCGGCCGAACTCGCCTAACCCCTCCCTCAACTACTCAAGCCCGCCGACATGCGCGGGCGAGGATTCCCTATGTCCGCAACCAACCGATTCCACCAGGTCGCCAACGACGCGCTGGTGATGATCAGCGAAAACCTTAACCCAGGCGCCAAGCTGGCTCTGGTGATCTACACGCCCGGCGAGCCGGAGCTGGACATCGTTTTGAAGGACGGCGGACTCAACGTCGACGAGGTGATCAACACGCTTCGCCGGCGCGGCGGCCTCAGCCTTGACGGCGACAACGTCTACAAGCGCTCGGTCTGTGACGTCATCATCGGCGCCCTTGCCACAGGCAAGCAGAACAACAACCCACCGCCTGCCGATCACTGGGGCCTTGAGTTCTGGGATATCGGGCGTGCCGAGGGCGCACTGCAGGAAGAGTTGGTGCAGGCGCTTCGCCTGGTGCGCAAAGAGCTGGATTCCTGCCAGCGAGTTATCCATTACGCGGGCGGCTTCGATCCGGCCTACGTCAACGATGCCCAGGCCGCACTGAAGGTCGCCGACGCAGTGCTCGAAAAAACTCCCGCCTGACCACCAACCTGCCGCCACCGGCGGCGTGGAGACCATCCCATGGAACATGCAAGCGAGTTTCTCGATGAGGAAGAGGTGGTGCGGGTGACCGGCTACCAGCTCCCGAGCAAACAGATCGCGTGGCTGGCCAATAACGGCTGGCAGTACACGCTCACCCGGGCCAGGCGGCCCATTGTCGGTCGGGTGTATGCCCGCCTCAAGATGGCAGGCGTCAAGCCAACGGCAACGAATGCCACGACTGAAACATGGACATTGGACTTATCGCGCGTGGGGTAACAGATGCGCACCAGGAAGGCATCGAACAAGGACCTGCCGCCGCGGATGTTGCGGCGGGTCCGCAAGTTGAAAAGCGGGAAGTTGTGGGTTGGGTATTACTACGACGGGAGGGATGCAGACGGGAAGCGGCAGGAAGTGCCGCTGGGGACTGACCTCGCAGAGGCCAAGTTGGAATGGGCGCGCCTGGAGCATAAGGCGAAGCCGAAAGTGATGGCGACAATGGGCGAGCTGTTTGACCGGTACGAGCGGGACATCATCCCGGGCAAGTCGCCACGCACGCAGAAGGACAACAAGTACGAGCTGGAGCGCCTGCGCAAGGCGTTCGCTGACGCGCCCATCGAGGCCATCAGCCCCCCGGTAATTGCCCAGTACCGGGACGCCCGCAGCGCAAAAACCCGGGCAAACCGGGAAATCGCCCTGCTCTCGCACGTTTTTACCATGGCTATGGAATGGGGGTTTGCCGAGCGCAACCCATGCCTGGCGGTTCGCCGCAACAAAGAGAAGGTGCGCGACTTTTACGCGGCTGACGAAATCTGGGATGCGGTGTATGCCGAAGGCGACCAGGGCCTCAAGGATGCCATGGACCTAGCCTACCTGGCCGGCCAGCGCCCTGCGGACACCCTGAAGTTCAGCACCGTCGACCTGGACGAGGACTACCTGTGGGTCGACCAGAACAAGACCGACAAGAAGTTGCGCATCCGGCGGCACGTCAACGGCGAACTGACCGGCCTTGGCCTGTTCATCGAGGCGCTACTGGAGCGGCGAAAGCTGCAGGGTGTACGCAACTCACGCCTCATCACCAACGACTCAGGCCTGCGTATGAGCTGGGAGATGCTGAGGAACCGCTTCAGCGAAGCGCGGGACAGGGCTGCCCGCAAGCTGACTGCCGATGGCAACACAGACCTGGCCATTAAAGTTCGACAGTTCCAGTTCCGCGATATTCGACCGAAGGCAGCGTCGGAGATCGAGGACATCAGCCACGCCAGCCGGCTGCTTGGGCACTCCAAGGAGGAAATCACCAAGCGCGTTTACCGCCGTGTCGGCGAAGTGGTCAGCCCCACCAAATAAAGGGCTGATGCGGAAACGATGCCCAAAGATGCGGAAACGATCCGGGTTTTCTGCGCACAAAGAAAAACCCCGCAGACCTTAATCTGCGGGGCTTTCGAATGGTGGAGGCCGAGGTCGGAATCGAACCGGCGTAGACGGATTTGCAATCCGGAGCATAACCACTTTGCTACTCGGCCTCAAAGGTCGGATCTAGCAGCTTGCGCTTCGCTATCTCCTTGAAACGCTGAACCTTTTTCAAAGTTTGCTGCGTTTCGATGGGCGCCATTATGTCTTCATTCCTTTAACCTTGCAACCCCCTGAACGAAAAAAAATTTCAACGGGTTCAAGGTGTTAGCGCAGACGGCCGAGTTTACTCCACAAGCCCACCACTGTGTTCTCCACGGTGCCACTGGCAGCCATGCCGATTCGCTCCTGCAGGCTCTTGCGTTCGGCGTAATGCAGGTGGAACAGGTTGGCGTTGCGCGCGCGTTCGCTGAGGTACTCGTCGCTGGTCTGCAGCTCGTCCACCAGCTTGCGGTTGAGTGCCGCGACGCCCAACCAGACTTCGCCGGTGGCCACTTCGTCGATGTGCAGCTGCGGGCGATAGCGGGCAACGAAGTCCTTGAACAACTGGTGGGTGATGTCCAGGTCTTCCTGGAACTTCTCCCGGCCTTTCTCGGTATTCTCGCCGAACACGGTCAGGGTGCGCTTGTATTCACCGGCGGTCAGCACTTCGAAATCGATATCGTGCTTCTTCAGCAGGCGGTTGACGTTGGGCAGCTGCGCCACCACGCCAATGGAACCCAATACGGCGAACGGTGCGCTGACGATCTTCTCGCCAATGCAGGCCATCATGTACCCGCCACTGGCGGCTACCTTGTCGATGCACACGGTCAACGGGATGCCGGCCTGGCGAATGCGCGCTAGCTGCGATGCGGCCAGGCCATAGCTGTGCACCAGGCCACCACCGCTTTCAAGGCGTAGCACCACCTCGTCGCGCGGGGTGGCGAGGGTGAGCAGCGCGGTGATTTCGTTGCGCAGGCTTTCGGTGGCAGAAGCTTTGATGTCGCCATCGAAATCCAGCACGAAGACCCGGCCCTTTTCCTCGGCCTTGCTTTTTTTCTGCCGCTTTTCCGCCTTGGCCTGCTGCTTGCGCAAGGCCTTGAGCTGGGCCTTGTCGAGCAGGCCGGATTCCAGGCGCTCGCGCAGGTCCTTGTAGAACTCGTTCAGGCGGGTGACCTGCAATTGCCCACCCGATTTGCGCCGCCCCTTGCCGCGCAGCCCGGCGATGGCCGACAGCACTATCAGGATGGCGATGACCAGGGTGGCGGTTTTGGCGAGAAAGCTTGCGTATTCAGCAAGAAACTCCACGTTGACTCCTTCAAGACTTGCGCCACAACGGCGCGTAACTGTAGCAAGCATACCGTTGCGCCTGAGGTGCTGCCAGCCGTGGCAAACGCTGGCAACATCTTTCAAACAACCTTTTCAAACGCTTGTATGTTTTTTCGTTGACAGCCCGTGTGCCGCATCCTAACCTCGCAGCAACCTCCAACAGGCCGGAACCTTTCGTGGGCAACCTCTACCTGATCCGACATGGCCAAGCCTCCTTCGGCGCCGATGACTACGATGTCCTCTCGCCCGTGGGCGTGCGCCAGAGCCAGGCCCTGGGTGAGCACCTGGCCCAGCTCGGTGTAAGGCTGGACCGCTGCGTGGCAGGCGACCTGCGCCGCCAGCAGGATACCGCGCGCCTAGCCCTGGATGCATTGCACGCCAATGGCTGCCCGGTGCCGGCTGTTGAGACCGATACAGCATTCAATGAGTTCGATGCCGATGGTGTGATCCGCGCCTTGTTGCCCGGGCTGCTGCCGCAGGAGCCCGACGCCCTGCACATCCTGCGCAATGGCGCGCAGCACCGCAGCGAGTTCCAGCGCCTGTTCGCACTGATGGTGCAGCGCTGGCACGATGGCGAACATGCCGACGATGGCCTGGAGACCTGGCAGGCGTTCACCGCCCGCGTGCAAGGCGGCCTGCAGCGCGTACTGGATGCCGCCGGTAGCGGCGACAATATCGCCATCTTCACCTCGGGCGGTACCATTGCCGCCCTGCTTCACCTGGTCACCCGTATTACCCCCGGACAGGCGTTCGCGCTGAACTGGCAGATCATCAACACGTCGCTCAGCCAGCTGAAGTTCCGCGGCCGCGACGTGGCACTGGCTTCCTTCAACAGCCAGGCCCATGTGCAGCTGTTGAGGGCGCCGGAGCTTGTCACCTATCGATGAGCCCGGCTTGTTGTGTCCCTGCGGGGACGTGTAAATCACTCTATAAGGAATGCGCCATGACCTCCGTAGCTGATGCCGTTAAAAAGATGCAAGAGAAGTTCAACCCATCCGCTGCCGCCGGCCTGGACCTGGTGTTCGGCTTCAACATCACCGACGAAGACAAGCACTACGCGCTGATCGTCAAGGACGGCACCTGCGACCTGCAGGAAGGCGAAAACCCGGATGCCAACTGCACCCTGGTGATGGATAGCGAAACCCTGAAGGGTATCGTCAGCGGCGAAACCGACGGCATGCAGGCATTCATGGGCGGCAAGCTGCGCGTTGAAGGCGACATGATGCTGTCGATGAAGCTCAGCGAGCTGTTCCCGTCCTGAGGGCTGGAAATAGCGGATGATCGAAAAACCGAAGCCTGACCGGCTTCGGTTTTTTTTTGCCCGCCTGTTCGGGCCCTGTCGCTTCATCAAGGCAGTTGATCAGACAGCAACACCCTCACCTATATGGCATCTGGCACGCTTGTTCCATCCTAGGCAGACCATTAGATTAACCAATAGTCCTTGCGATCGAGAATAAGGAAAACGCATGACGCTCACCGACCAGTCCACCCAGGTACGCCCCGGCGAAGAACTCGACGCGGCTGTCATCGACCCTTACCTCAAGGCAAACATCCCCGGCCTGGATGGCCTGCCGAGCATCAGCCAGTTCCCTGGCGGCGCCTCCAACCTTACCTACCTGGTCAGCTACCCGGGCCGCGACTTCGTGCTGCGCCGTCCACCGTTCGGGCAGAAGGCCAAGTCGGCCCACGACATGGGCCGCGAGTTTCGCATTCTCAACCAGCTGAACAGCGGCTTCCCCTACTGCCCCAAGGCCTATGTGCACTGCACCGACAGCAGCCTGATCGGCGGAGAGTTCTATGTGATGGAGCGGGTCAAGGGCGTTATCCTGCGCTCGGACATCCCGGCCGAGCTGGGCCTCGACGCCAACCGCACCGAGGCCCTGTGCAAGAGCTTCATCGACCGCCTGGTGGAACTGCACCAGGTGGACTACAACGCCTGCGGCCTGGCCGACCTGGGCAAACCGGAGGGCTATGTACAGCGCCAGATCGAGGGCTGGACCAGCCGCTATGAAAAGGCCCTGACGCCCGACGCCCCTCGCTGGGAACAGGTGACTGCCTGGCTGCACGAGAAAATGCCCGCCGACCACCCGCGACCCGGCATCGTGCACAACGACTACCGTTTCGACAACGTGATCCTCGATGCCGACAACCCCATGCGCATCATCGGTGTGCTGGACTGGGAAATGGCCACCCTGGGCGACCCGCTGATGGACCTGGGCAACAGCCTGGCCTACTGGATCGAGGCCGACGACCCGGCCCCAGTGCAGCTGATGCGTCGCCAGCCGAGCAACGCGCCGGGCATGCTCACCCGCCGCCAGTTCGTCGATTACTACGCCGAGCGCGCCGGCATCCGCCTGGACAACTTCGATTACTACTATTGCTATGGCCTGTTCCGCCTGGCCGGCATTGTCCAGCAGATTTACTACCGCTATTACCACGGCCAGACCCAGGACAAGCGCTTTGCCCAGTTCATCCACATGAACCGCTTGCTGGAGCAGATGACCTTGCAGGTCATCGCCAAGTCCAGCCTCTGAGCCCCGACCTCGACGACGGATAACAAGGAAAACAGCATGTCCAAGACCCACCTGTTCGACCTCGACGGCAAGATTGCCTTCGTTTCCGGCGCCAGCCGTGGCATCGGCGAGGCCATCGCCCACCTGTTGGCCCAGCAAGGTGCCCATGTGATCGTGTCCAGCCGCAAGCTCGACGGTTGCCAGCAGGTGGCTGACGCCATCATCGCCGCCGGTGGCAAGGCCACGGCGGTGGCCTGCCACATCGGTGAACTGGAGCAGATCCAGCAGGTGTTTGCCGGCATCCGCGAACAATTCGGGCGGCTGGACATCCTGGTCAACAACGCCGCTACCAACCCGCAGTTCTGCAACGTACTGGATACCGACCCAGGGGCTTTCCAGAAGACCGTGGACGTGAACATCCGTGGCTACTTCTTCATGTCGGTCGAGGCCGGCAAGCTGATGCGCGAGCATGGTGGCGGCAGCATCATCAACGTGGCGTCTATCAACGGGGTTTCACCCGGCCTGTTCCAGGGCATCTATTCGGTGACCAAGGCGGCAGTCATCAACATGACCAAGGTCTTCGCCAAGGAGTGCGCGCAGTTCGGGATCCGCTGCAACGCCCTGCTACCGGGCCTGACCGACACCAAGTTCGCCTCGGCACTGGTGAAGAACGACGCCATCCTCAATGCCGCGCTGCAGCAGATCCCGCTCAAGCGCGTGGCCGACCCCAAGGAAATGGCCGGCGCAGTGTTGTACCTGGCCAGCGATGCCTCCAGCTACACCACCGGTACCGCACTCAATGTCGACGGTGGCTACCTGTCCTGATCAGGCTTTTACTGCAACCAGGGTGTAGCTCAGGGGCAGGCGTGCGGGCTGCTCGCGCAGGCGATATTCACCGTCGTCGCCCTTGACCATCTGCCCCGGCAGCGCCTCCCAGGGGATGCTCTGGTGCTCGACCAGGGCGGTCAGTTGCAGGCCGTGGGCCAGCAAGGCGCTGATCACCTCGCCCAAGCCGTGGTTCCACTCGTGGGTTTCGGTGTGGGAAAGGCGCTGCTCGGTTTCGACGTAGGTTTGGTCGTTGTGCCACACCGTCGGCTCTTCGTGTTCGAAGTACGGGTATTCGAGTTGCAGGCGGTCCTGGTGGTCTTCGTTGACTGCCATCAGCATCGGGTGCCCGTCGCGCAGGAACAACCGCCCACCCGGCTTCAGCAGGGCCGCGACAGTACGCGCCCACGGCTCGATGCGAGGCAGCCAGCAGAGCGCGCCGATGCCGGTGTAGACCAGGTCGAACGTGCCGGCCGGCAACACCTTGTCGGCGGCGTAGACGTCAGACTCGACATACGCGATGGGTGCCGCACAGCGCTGGGCCAACGCACGCGCTTCGGCCAGCGAAGCCACGGAATAGTCCAGGCCACAGACCTTGGCACCAAGGCGCGCCAGCGAGAGGGTATCGGTACCGATGTGGCACTGCAGGTGCACGGCGTTGAGCCCGTCGATATTGCCAAGCAATGGCAGGTCGAAGCGTACGGTTTCGGAAAGGTGTTCGGGATGCTGGACGAGCCGTTCGACTTCGTAGTCGTTGGAAGCAGCGTGCAGCGGGGCACGTTCATCCCAGCTGGCGCGGTTGAGTTGCAGTGAGCGGTCCATGGTGTCTTCCTTGATTCGTGGGGGCTCATGCTAGCCCCCACCAAGCTCCCTGCGACAGGACAGCCTTGCTAAAAATTGTAAAGCTGGTGCGGTCACTGTGGGAGCGGGCGTGCCCGCGAAGAAACAACGCGGTGGCTGGCACCGGCTACGCCGGTGTTCGCGGGCGCGCCCGCTCCCACCAGACCACACAGAGCCCCTGCCAAGTCAGCCAGCCATGTGCAGTCGCCAGCCGTTACAGGCAGGTCGCCGCCGCCGCCCGGCGCTGCAGGGCCACACCGTCGTTCTTCTGCGCGTAGTAATCCACCCGCGCCCCGCCCGCCTGCGGGTACACGTCCACGAACGCCTCGGCCTCACGGGTATACACGGTGAAGCCACCTTGCTTGCGTGGTTCCAGATAACCACTGGCGTCGTCGCCGAATACCTTCTCTTCCTGCCAGCTGAACTGGATGCACTGGGCCACCAGTTCCGGCGCCTTGTGCGAGTCGAGTTGCGCGGTCGGCTTGCCGCCGCGGGCCGTTTCCATGGTCGCAGAAGCACAACCGACCAGCATCAACGCCGCGGCCATCGGCAGAATCGCACGCATGTTCCATCCTCAGGATAAAAAAGAAGGCGACTCTAGCACTGGCAAGCATCGCGAGTGAATTGTCGCGCTCAGGTGGCTGTCGCAGATAAGGCATTCCTTCACAAGGAGATAACCATGAAACTGCACCACCTGCTGTTCGCCGTCCTTGCCAGCCTGCCCCTGGCTGCCACCGCAGCCCCCTCCAGCGAAGAAAGCGTCACCGCACCAGAAACCCACAACCGCGAGCTCAAGGTCGGCGACAAGGCACCCGACCAGTACAAACGCGATGACCAGGCTATCAAGGACTGGAAAGCCAAGGGCCTGCCAGCACCGGAAAAGGAAAGCCACTGGGTAAACATGGGTGGGCGCTACGTGCTGGTGCAGATCACCAACGGTGTGGTGCTGGCGATCCAGTCAGCCCGCTGATTCAACACTCTTCACTCCCGCCGCTCTCGCTGGCACGACAATTTTTTGCCTGCCAGCGAAACCAAATGGATCCTTTCCAGTCTCAGGAGGTGTGCCGTAAACCTTTGCGGATCAAGGACCTATATCGTGATGACCCGTCTTGCAAGCCTTTCGCTGATTGCTGTTGTCCTGCTGACTGCCGGGTGCCATAGCCATCGCTACCATGACGACGACGATGGCTGGCGTGACCGTGACCGTGACCATCGCCACCACCATCGGCATGACCGCGACGACGATGATGACGACTATCGTCGATATCGTGGTGACCGCTACTACCGCTGAAACGTCTTTTTCAACCCTGGCCCGCCGCCCATTGCGCGGCACCTTAACCTGATGATTCCTTTGAGGTTCGTATCATGCGTCTGACTCTGCCTTCCCTTGCCCTCGGCCTGCTGCTGTGCCAGGGCGCTTTCGCCGGTGACGGTACCGCCGCCATTGGCGGTGGCCTGGGTGGTGTTCTGGGTAACGTTGTCGGTCAACAGATCGGCGGCAAAACGGGGGCGGCCATCGGCGCCGGCCTCGGCGGCGCAGCCGGCAGTGCGGTAGGTGCACGCAAGGGCAACCGTACCGAAGCCGCCATTGGCGGTGGCCTGGGCTCGGCGGGCGGTTCGCTGCTGGGCGGCGCGGTGGGCGGCAAGACCGGCTCCACCGTGGGTGCCGGCCTGGGTGGTGCGGCCGGTGGTGCCATCGGCAACCACCTGGGCGACAACAACGGCAAGCACCACCGTCACCGTCACTGATTCCAGTGACAAAGGGGCCGCAATGCGGCCCCTTTTGTTTTGCAAACCCTGCAGTACATCAATACCCCCTTCAGCACAATCCGGCACACTGGCTGCTACTGTCTATCGTGCCCCCGTGTGAAGGAACACCGCCTCCCCATGAACCAAGAGCTGCTATGGGTGCTTGGCCTGCTGGCCATCGTCATCACCCTGTTCGTCATCAACCGCCCACGCATGGACGTGGTCGCGCTACTGGTGATCCTCGCCCTGCCGCTGTCGGGCATCCTCACCGTGGAGCAGGCGCTGGCCGGTTTCAGTGACCCCAACGTGGTGTTGATCGCCGCCTTGTTCGTGATCGGTGAAGGCCTGGTGCGCACCGGCATTGCCTACCGTATCGGCGAATGGATGAGCGAGCGGGCCGGCAACAGCGAGGCGCGCCTGCTGGTGTTGCTGATGGTAGCCGTGGCGGGGCTGGGTTCGATGATGAGCTCCACCGGCGTGGTGGCCATTTTCATTCCGGTGGTGCTGAGCATCGCTGCACGCCTGCAGCTTTCGCCCGCCCGCCTGATGATGCCGCTGGCTTTCGCCGGCCTGATCAGCGGCATGCTCAGCCTGGTGGCCACACCGCCCAACGTGGTGGTACACAGCGAGCTGGTACGCCATGGCGAAGCGGGCTTCAGCTTCTTCAGCTTCACCCCGTTCGGCCTGGTGGTGCTGGTGCTGGGCATCGGCTACATGCTGCTGACCCGGCACTGGCTGAATGGCGAAGTGCGCAAGGACGGCCGCGTGGAAAGCCGCCGCACCCTGCTGGACCTGGTGCTGGACTACAAGCTCAATGGCCGTGAACGGCGCCTGCGCATCCGCCCCCACTCGCCGCTGATCGGTCATACCCTGGGCGAGCTGGAGCTGCGCACCCGGCATGGCGCCAACGTGATCGGTATCGAGCGCCAGCACAAGTTCACCACGCGGGTGATCGCCGCCGACTCCAGCACCGTGCTGCACCAGGGCGATGTGCTGCTGCTCGACCTGTTCGCCAACCGCGACGACCTGCGCAGCCTGTGCCAGACCATGCAGCTGGAGCCGCTGCACTTCAAGGCGGCCTACTTCATCGACCAGTCCCAGGAGCTGGGCATGGCCGAGGTATTGCTGCCACCGGGTTCGAAACTGCTCGGCAAGAGCGTCCTCGAACTGGCCTTCCGCACGCGCTTCGACCTCAACGTTGTCGGCTTGCGCCGCGAGCAGGTGGCGATCGAAGAACAGCTGGTGGAAGAAAAGCTGCGCCTGGGCGACACCCTGCTGGTAGTCGGCCCGTGGAAAGCCGTGCGCCAGTTGCAAAGCAAGCCCAAGGACTTCCTGGTACTGAGCCTGCCCGCAGAAATCGACCTGGTCGCGCCCGCCCGCACCCGCGCACCACAGGCGTTGCTGAGCCTGGCGGTGATGGTCGGGCTGATGGTCAGCGGCGCGGTCCCCAATGTCATTGCCGCGCTGATCGGCTGCCTGCTGATGGGCGCAGGCCGCTGCATCGACATGAACAGCGCCTACCGGGCCATCCACTGGCAAAGCCTGGTGCTGATCGTCGGTATGCTGCCCTTTGCCCAGGCACTGCAGAAAACCGGCGGCATCGACCTGGCAGTGGGCGGCCTGGTCAGCGTGCTGGGCGGTGCCGGCCCCAGTGCCATCCTTGCCTGCCTGTTCGCGGTCACGGCGGTGATCGGCCTGTTCATCTCCAACACGGCCACTGCGGTACTGATGGCACCCGTGGCTGTCAGCACCGCCACGCAGCTGGGCATGTCGCCCTACCCGTTTGCCATGACCGTGGCGCTGGCTGCCTCGGCGGCCTTCATGACGCCGGTGTCATCGCCGGTGAACACCCTGGTACTTGGCCCGGGGCAATACCGCTTCGCCGACTTCGTCAAAGTTGGCGTGCCGTTCACAGTATTGGTGATGCTGGTGACCGTGTTGATGGTGCCGTGGTTCTTCGGGCTGTAGGGTTTGGCTACGAATGAAGGCGATTTGGCATTATCTCGACCGATCGCGGCAGATTGACATCAAGTCCCCTGACGAAACACACTTATGCGCAATTGCCCCAGGTGCTTCAAGCCGTTGTCCTGGATTTCGTTTCCGCCTTGCCGGTCGAGCCCATGGTTTTTCCAGCCCAATCGCGCTTGTTGCACTACGTCGTTCTACTCGGCCTGACCTTCGCCCTGACCCTGGGCGGCATCCTGGCCCGCCCGATCGAATCCCTGTCGCTGTTCTGGCCGGTCAATGCGGTCCTGGCTGGGGTGCTACTGCGCTACCCCCGCCAAGCCACGCTGACGGGCTTTACCCTGGTCTGGCTGGCCATGGTCGGCGCCGACCTGCTGTGCGGCAGCGCCTGGGTGCCTGCCCTATGGTTCAACCTGTGCAACCTGGGCGTGGTGGTCACCCTCTGGCTGATGCTCTCGCTCTTGCCGCGCCTGCACCGACGGATGCGTTCTCCCCACGGCGTCCTCAGCGTGTTCGGCGCCAGTGCCGCCGGGGCAATAGTGGCTGCCAGCATGGCGGCGGCAGTGGCCGCGCCGTGGTTCGAACAGTCGTTGCGCGCCACCTGGCTGGCCTGGTTCAGTGAACAGTTCTCGACCAGCGTGCTGGTGCTGCCAGTGCTGCTGACGACCCCTTCGGCAAGAGCGCTGGTGCGCGGTGGCGCCCAGGCCATCCGCCTGGCGCCGTTGCTGGTGCTGCTGGCCTCGCTGGCGTTCAGCATTGCCTTCGGCGGTCCCGGGGCCATTGCCTTCCCGATTGCCGCGCTGCTGTGGTGTGCCTGGACTTACTCACCGTTCCTGGTTTCTCTGCTGACACTCACCGCTGGCAGCACGCTGATCGTGGCGGTGGCGCAAAACCTCATGCATTTCAGCGTGCCGCAAAGCGAGCCCGGAGTGACCACACTGATGTCGGCGCGCCTGGGCATCGCCATGCTGGTGCTCGGGCCGCTGGTGGTGGCCTGCGTCAGCCAGGCCAACCGCAGCCTGATGGCCCGCCTGGCGCATCAGGCCAGCATCGACCACCTCACCGGTGTGCTCACCCGCAGCGCCTTCACCCGCCGCGCCAACGCGCTGCTGGAAAGCCGCCAGCAACACGCCCAAGCGCTGCCGCTGACCCTGATGATGCTGGACATCGACCACTTCAAGTCGATCAATGATGTCCATGGCCATGCGGTCGGTGACCAGGTGCTGCGCCAGTTCGCCAGCACCCTGCAGGACCAGTTGCACGATGGTGAACTGTTCGCTCGCCTGGGCGGCGAGGAATTTGTCGTGGTCCTACCGGGCCTGGCGCCAGATCGGGCCAAGTTCACTGCCGAGCGCCTGCGCCGTGCGGTGCAGGAGCTGCATGTGATGCAGGCCGGCCAGTCCCTGCAGGTTACCGTCAGTATCGGCCTGGCCGGTTGTGCCGCCGACATGCCGGTCCCCACCCTCGATGAACTGCTGGCACGCGCCGACCAGGCGCTGTACCGGGCCAAGGCCCATGGCCGCAATCGCGTCGAACAGGCCGAGCCACAACGCCAGGCGATGTGAGCTAGCCACCCAGCAGGTCCCACGTCAACTTGGCGATCAGCACGCACAAGAGCACCAGGAACAACCCACGCACAAAGCCCGCGCCCTTGCGCACCGCCAGCCAGGTACCGGTCAGCGCGCCGAGGATGTTGCACACCGCCATGGGCAAGGCGATGGCGTACAGCACATTGCCTGATGGCACGAAGAACACCAGAGCCGCCAGGTTGGTGGCGATGTTCACCACCTTGGCCGATGCCGAGGCGTGCAGAAAGTCCAAAGCGAAGAAGCGGATGAACAGGAAGATCAGGAAGCTGCCGGTACCCGGCCCGAACAGGCCATCGTAAAAGCCGATCGCACCACCGATCAGTACCGCCAGGCACTGCTCCTTGCGGCCGATCCTTGTGGGTTTGTGCAGCGTGCCGAAGTCCTTCTTGCAGAAGGTGTAGATGGCCATCAGCACGATCAGCACCAGCACCGCCGGGCGCATCACGCTGGGCGGCACCAGCGACACCGTGGCGGCACCGGCGAACGACATGACGAAGGCACTGAGCGCTGCCGGCACGATCAACCCCCAGTCCAGCGTCACCCTGCGGATGAACGAACGCGCAGCGAAGGCCGTGCCACACACCGACGCCAGCTTGTTGCTACCGAGCAGTGCCGCCGGTTGCGCGGTGGGCAGCACATTGAACAAGGCCGGGATCTGGATCAGCCCACCGCCACCCACGGCGGCGTCGATCAGGCCAGCGGCGAAGGCAAACACGGAAAGCACAGCGATATCCATCATGACGCGGTTCCAGGCAGTGAAGACGCTTTCAAGGCTAATCAAAGTGCCGCGCTTGTGTTGAAATGCCATATTGCGAAAACTGCAACGAGGAGCAGGCAATGGCGTTGGACATGCTGCGGGAAATTCAGGCGTTCGTCAGCGTGGCGCATAAGCGCAGCTTCGTCGCCGCGGCCCGCTCCCTGGGGCGCTCACCCAGCGCGGTTACCCGCGCAGTGCAAACCCTGGAAGACAACGCCGGGAGCAAACTGCTCAACCGCAACGCCAATGCCGTGACCCTGACCGAAGCCGGCGAGCGCCTGCTGCCACACGCCGAACGCTTGCTGGATGTGCAACGTGATGCCGCCGACGAACTGGCCGCGCTCAGCGGCAGTGCACAAGGCTGGATCCGCTTCGCCGTGCCGCAGGTACTGGGTGAACATGTACTGCCCCAAGTGCTTGCCGAGTTTTCCCGCTGCCACCCCCAGGTAACCCTGGACGTGCAGTACAGCGACGGGGCCCTGGACCCGCTGCAAGGCAAGTTCGATTTCGTGGTGCGCGGTGCCTTCCCACAGTCGAGCGAGCTGATCGGCTACCCACTTGGGGATTACCAGCGCCACCTGTATGCAAGCCCTGAATACCTGGCCCTGGCCGGCACGCCACAACAACCCGAGGACCTCGAAGGCCACGCGCTGATCCTGCACACCGCCCCGCGCATCCTAAAGGCCTGGCACTTCTGCCGCGACGGCCAGATCACCAGCCTGCGCCCCAGGCCCAGGCTGCGCCTGGACTCAGGTGACGCGGTGTACCACAGCACCTTGGCCGGCGCCGGTATCGCCCGCCTGGCCGCCTGGGTCGGCGAAGCACAGGTCAAGGCCGGGCGGTTGGTGCGGGTATGCCCGCAGTACCGCCTGACCTCCAGCAACGGCCAGGACCCGCAGATGCATGCCGTGTACCCCGCCGGCGAGCTGCCGGCGCGGGTACGCGACCTGCTGGCAGCCCTGCGCCGCACCGGCCTAGCCTACTGAAACAACGCCCTGAAACGGCTGTTCAATTTCTGCTCAATTTAACAGAGCCCGCCGCGGGCTTGGCTTGCAGAACTTTATCCACAGACCTACCCACGTTTTTTGTGGACAGTTTTCCCAGTGCAAAGAATGACTTATCGTACAAATCGGTAGGGTGAATCGGCCAACAATGAAGAGGAATGGGCCCGCCCGAAGGACAGGCAGGCCGCGAGGGATAGGTGTGGTGAACGTCAGCTTGGCGGAATGGTGCCAAGGATACCGATCAGAATGGTCAGCAGCAGAAAACCACCCAGGAATAGCGCGAGCTTGCCCATTGGAACCTCTACAAGTGTGATGCGGGAATGGGCATATTGTCGGGCTTGGGCTGATACCGTTACAGATTCAGCTTTATGGAAAAAAAGCGGATCAGATGTGAGGCACCCGGTTCTTTTGTGTGAGCGGCCTTGCTTCGCGAAAGGGCCGCAGGGCGGCCCCGGCAATCTTGAGGGATGCATCGAAAACCTGGGGCCGCTGCGCGCCCCTTTCGCGACACAAGGCGCCGCTCCCGTAGAACTGCACATAACTCATTGAATTAGCAGGGGCCCTGTGGGAGCGGCTTCAGCCGCGAACACCGGCGCAGCCGGTGCCATGCACCGCGTTGGATTCTTCGCGGCTAAAGCCGCTCCCACCGGTACGCGGATTGCTTGCAATTTCAGTTATCTACGCGACAGCGCAGCCCAAAGGGCTGGGCCCTCTCCCACAAGAGCGGCGCATCTGGCCCTTACGCGTGACAGCAATTTTTGCAGTCATCCACGCTGTGCTAGGGTCAAGCGCTCGAACCTGCCAGGAGTGCCATCCCTTCATGACCGCTTTCGCCACCAACGCTGCCCTGTTGTTGATCGACCTTCAGATTGGTATCCACCACCCGCGCCTGGGCCGGCGCAACAACCCTGAGGCCGAACTGCGTATAGGCGATCTGCTGGCTGCGTGGCGTCGGTCAGGACGCCCGGTGATCCATGTGCGCCACCTGTCCCGCTCGGTAGACTCGGTGTTCTGGCCGGGCCAGTCCGGTTGCGAATTCCAGCCCGCATTTACCCCACTGGCCAGCGAAACCGTGTTCGACAAACATGTGCCCGATGCCTTCGCCAACTCCGGCCTGGAGCGCTGGCTGCATGCGCGCAGCATCAACGCACTGGTCATCGCCGGGGTAATAACCAACAACTCCGTGGAATCCACCGCACGCTCGGCGGGCAATCTCGGTTTCGATGTGGTGGTGGTGGAAGATGCCTGCTTCACCTTTGACCAGCACGACCTGCAAGGCCGGCTTTGGCCGGCGGAGGATGTACATGCGCTGTCGTTGAGCAACCTGGCTCTGGATTACGCGCGCATCCTGCGCACGGAGCAGGTTCTGATCGGTGACTCGCTTCAGGTCAACCGCTGAAGCTTCTGCGCAGGCAGCCAGCCAACTCGTCATTGCCATGGCGGCGACACCAGACCCAGCCATTGAGCGGGCGCACCATCTGCACCTGCTCTTGGCGAAGCGGATGGGCGCAGATGCCCGATGTCTACCCGCCACTCGACCACCACCCTGCCACACCGTTTCAGCCGTACACTGCTCGCCTGTACCCTGCTGCCACCTGGCCTGCTGACGGCGGACATCACCACGGCTGCAGCACAGCAGCCCCAGCCAGCCGCTACAGCGGCGGATGACTTCGACCCGCTTAACAACTTGCCGCAGGAAGCGCCTCAGACATTCACCTAGGCGGTGATGGATGCGGACCACCTGTAGCGCGCGGGGCGGCAATTGCTACATAAGGTTTCGAAAAGCACTGCAGCCTCTGGATCAATCCGCCTTGAGGGCCTGCATTGCCAAACACCTATCATCGCCACCTACCATGCGGGCTCAGGAGGGTTTGAAAGACATGATTTGAAACGCTGACTGTAGGATCTTTTGCCGCGCAATGTAGGAAGAATCTATGTAGTGGGATTTGCCTGTATGAAACATCAGTTTCTCCAGCAAATTCGAACTGCTACGGTCCAGTTTTCCTACAGCGGCACGGAAGCCTACAGCATGAGAAAAGCATGGATCCGTTCAATACCTCGGCCCTGAAACTACAGAAGAATTTGCTTAACCTGCGCCTTGAGCGTGACCGCCTGAGAAGGGAGGGCAAGGACAAGGAGGCGGACGAACTCGCGGCACCGATCGAGCGGATAGAGGCAGCTATTCGTCAATTACCGGATGCCATGAAGCCAGTGACCCTGCAATAAAAACCTGCGGGAGCGGGCATGCCCGCGAAGAATGCAAAGCCGTGTATGGCTCCGGCTGCGCCGGTGTTCGCGGCTGATGCCGCTTCCACAGATACAGTGCAGACCTCAAGCTTTCCAGCCTACGGATCCGATTTCCGCGCAGTTGTCAGTAATGCAATTTGGCTTGAGAGGCTGCGGCTAGCGCTCAGTAGCAAGCGAGGAGCCCGCCTCGGCGGGCTTTTTCGTGCCTGTAAGAATGGGATGAAGCCAGGTAAGTTGGAGCCTTGGCGAAACCGACCAAGCAAGAAGTATCGGAAGCGCCGAAACAAACGATACCCACGGATGGTCCCACGGATGGTTTCCTATGCCCCAAAAACGCAAAAAGCCCTGAATAATCAGGGCTTTGAATATGGCGGAAGCGTAGAGATTCGAACTCTAGGATAGTTGCCCATCGACGGTTTTCAAGACCGTTGCCTTAAACCACTCGGCCACGCTTCCAGCTCGTTTTGCGGCCGCCATAATACCGTAATGAAACAAGCTGTCAAACTCTCTGTGTCGCGGGTTGCGGGAGCTCTGATAGACTCCTAGCATCTGAACGTTTGAAAACCACAGGTTTACCAAGGAGTGTCGCCATGCGCGAACAGGATTACGCCGTACACCACGGCCAGCAGGTCGAGCAGCAGGAGATCAGCAAGGTCCTGCGCAACACTTACAGCCTGCTGGCGCTCACGCTCGCCTTCAGCGGTGTCATGGCCTTCGTGGCCCAGCAGATGCGCGTCGGCTACCCGAACGTGTTCGTGGTACTGATCGGCTTCTACGGGCTGTTCTTCCTTACCAACAAACTGCGTGATTCGGCCTGGGGCCTGGTATCCACCTTCGCGCTCACCGGCTTCATGGGTTTTATCCTCGGCCCTATCCTCAACCGCTACCTGGGCATGGCCGGTGGCGCCGAGGTGGTCAGCTCGGCATTTGCCATGACTGCCCTGGTGTTCGGCGGCCTGTCGGCTTATGTGCTGATTACCCGCAAGGACATGAGCTTCCTCAGCGGCTTCATCACTGCGGGCTTCTTTGTCCTGCTGGGTGCTGTCGTGGCCAGCTTCTTCTTCCAGATCAGCGGCCTGCAACTGGCGATCAGCGCTGGCTTCGTGCTGTTCTCGTCGGTCTGCATCCTGTTCCAGACCAGCGCGATCATTCACGGTGGCGAGCGTAACTACATCATGGCGACCATCAGCCTGTATGTGTCGATCTACAACCTGTTTGTCAGCCTGCTGCAGCTGTTTGGCATCATGGGTCGTGATGACTGATTGATTGCTGCAAGAGAAAGCCCGCTTCGGCGGGCTTTTTTTTGGGGAGGGTTCACCCGCGAACACCGGCGCAGCCGGTGCCAAGCTCCACGTTGGTTTCTTCGCGGGTGAACCCGTTCCCACAGGGTCCCCGCAGGATTCAGGCTTGCATGCCGCCATCATGCTTTTCTCTACCCCAATTCGCGTTCAACCCCGTAGAATGCGCTCCTTTTTCTTCCGGGGCAGCTTCTCGCAATGAGCTCACACGAACACAGCCCAGGCGCGGCGGCGCCTGCCAATGAACTGGTGCTTGGTCTGGAGGACAAGCCACGGCTGTTGATCGGCCTGCTGGCAGCACTGCAGCACCTATTGGCGATCATCGTGCCGATCGTCACCCCTGGCCTGCTGATTTGCCAGGCACTGGGTGTTTCGGCACGTGATACCAACCTGATCGTCTCCATGTCGCTGGTCATCTCGGGTATCGCCACCTTCGTCCAGTGCAAACGCTTCGGGCCGTTCGGTGCCGGGCTGCTGATCGTCCAGGGCACCAGCTTCAACTTCGTCGGCCCGCTGATTGCCGGCGGGGCGCTGATGGTCAAGCAAGGTACGCCGGTAGAAGGTGTGATGGCGGCCATCTTTGGCGTGGTAATCGCCGGCTCGTTCGTCGAGATGGGCGTGTCGCGCATCCTGCCCTTCGTCAAACGCCTGATTACCCCGCTGGTAACCGGCATCGTGGTGCTGATGATCGGCCTGACCCTGATCAAGGTCGGCCTGATCAGCATGGGTGGTGGCTTCGGCGCCATGGCCAATGGCACCTTCGCCAATGGCGAGAACCTGCTGCTGTCGGGCGTGGTGCTGGCGATCATCGTCATCCTCAACCGCATCCCGGTGGTGTGGATGCGCAGCTGCGCCATCGTTATCGCCCTGGCGGTCGGCTATGCGCTGGCGGGCTACCTGGGCCGCCTGGATTTCACCGGCATGCACGAAGCTGCGCTGTTCCAGGTGCCGACGCCGCTGCACTTCGGCCTGGGTTTCTCCTGGGCACTGTTCATCCCGATGCTGGTGATCTACCTGGTAACTTCGCTGGAAGCCATCGGTGACGTCACCGCCACCAGCAAGGTGTCGCGCCAGCCGGTCGAAGGGCCGGTGTGGATGCAGCGGATCAAGGGCGGTGTGCTGGTGAACGGGGCCAACTCGCTGCTGGCCGGTTTGTTCAACACCTTCCCGAGCTCGATCTTTGCCCAGAACAATGGCGTGATTCAGCTGACCGGGATCGCCAGCCGCCATATCGGTATGTGGATTGCCGTGATGCTGGTGCTGCTGGGGCTGTTCCCGAGCGTTGCCGGGGTGATCCAGGCGGTGCCGGAGCCGGTGCTGGGTGGTGCGGCCATGGTCATGTTCGGGGCGGTTGCGGCTTCGGGGATCAATATCCTGGCCAGCACCCGCCTGGACCGTCGTGCCCTGCTGATCATTGCTGTATCGCTGGCCCTGGGCCTGGGTGTGGCGCAGGTACCGGAGTTCCTGGCGCACATGCCGGCGGCGATTCGCAATGTGCTGGAGTCGGGCGTGGCTACCGGGGGTATCTGTGCCCTGGTGTTGAACTGGTTCTTGCCGGAGAGCAAGGAACAGGCTTGAGCCTGGAGCCCTTCTGTCAGGGCCATGGGGCTGCTATGCAGCCCATCGCGACGCAAGGCCGCTCCTACACGAGGCCGCGTAGACCTGAAGATTGGTGCAAGACAGAAAGCCCGCCCCGCCATGTACAAGCGGGCGCGGGCTTTTTTGCTTTATCATGGCACCATTCCTTTTGCATGAGTTATCCATGAAATTCGCTATCGCGGTGTTCTCCCCGGCCCATGCGCCCTCCTCGCGGCGTGCCCTGCGCTACGCCGAAGCGGTGCTGGCCGGCGGGCATGAGATTGCCCGGCTGTTCTTCTACCAGGACGGGGTACACAGTGCCTCGGCCAACGTGGTCGCCCCCCAGGACGAGCTGGATGTTGCCGGCCAATGGCGCGCCTTCATTGCAGCCAACCAGCTGGACGCAGTGGTGTGCATCGCCGCTGCCTTGCGCCGTGGCGTGCTCGACGAGGCCGAGGCCAACCGCTACCAGCGCCCGGCCGTGAACCTGCCCAAGCCTTGGGAGCTGTCGGGGCTTGGCCAGCTTCATGAGGCGGCGCAAGTTGCCGATCGCCTTGTCTGCTTCGGAGGCGACTGAAATGGCCAAATCCTTGTTGATCATCAGCCGCCAGGCGCCCTGGAACGGCCCATCGGCCCGTGAAGCACTGGACATCGCCCTGGCTGGCGGCGCGTTCGATCTGCCGCTGGGCATGCTGTTCCTCGATGACGGCGTGTTCCAGCTCGCCGCAGACCAGCAGCCCACCGTCGTGCAACAGAAGAACCTGGCCGCCAACTTGCAGGCGCTGCCAATGTTCGGCGTCGAGGACCTGTTCGCCTGCAGCCACAGCCTCACTCGCCGCGGCCTGGAAGCCGACAATCTGGCGCTGCCAGTGCAAGTGCTGGACGACGCGGCCCTGACCGCACTGATCGCCCGTTTCGACCAGGTGGTAACGCTCTGATGACGACCCTGCATGTAATTGCCCACTCCCCGTTTGGCGACGAGCGCCTGGCCACCTGCCTGCGCCTGCTCGGCACCGACGACGCCCTGCTGCTGTGCGGCGATGCTGTATATGCCCTGCGCACCGGCAGCGAACCGCACCGCCAGCTGCAAGCCGCCGGCCTGACCCAGCGCCTGTTCGCCCTGGAAGAAGACGTGCAGGCCCGCGCGGTCGGCAACGAGCTGGCCAAGGCCCTGGACTACCCCGGGTTCGTCGAACTGTCGCTGCATTACGACAAGGTCAACAGCTGGCTATGAATACCCTCAACGTTGGCGATCAGGCGATCGCCCTGGACAAGGACGGCTTCCTGGTCGACCTGCAAGACTGGTCGCATGCCGCCGCCGAGGCTTTGGCCGCGCGCGAGGGCATCCCTTTGACGGCGGACCACTGGGAAATCCTCGAACTGCTGCGCCAGTTCTACCAGGAATTCCAGCTGTCCCCGGCCACGCGCCCGCTGATCAAGTACACGGCCCTCAAACTGGGCCCGGACAAGGGCAACAGCTCGCACCTCAACCGCCTGTTCAACGGCACTCCCGCCAAACTGGCCGCCAAGCTGGCGGGCCTGCCCAAGCCGACCAACTGCATATGACAGAACCTCGCCCGCTTACCCTGGAAACCCCTGCCGAACACCCGTTCGCCGAGTTCGTGCGCATTCTTGGCAAAGGCAAGCGCGGCGCGCGTGGCCTGACCCGTGAAGAAGCCCGCACGGCCATGACCCTGCTGCTGGAAGGCAAGGTCGAAGATGCCCAGCTCGGTGCCTTCCTCATGCTGCTGCGGCACAAGGAAGAAAGCGCCGAAGAACTGGCCGGCTTCACCGAGGCCCTGCGCGCCCACTTGCAGTCGCCGCGCATCGCCGTGGACCTGGACTGGCCCACCTACGCCGGCAAGAAGCGCCACCTACCCTGGTACCTGCTGGCTGCCAAATGCCTGGCCAACAATGGCGTGCGCATCCTCATGCACGGTGGCGGTGCACATACCGCCGGGCGCATGTACACCGAGCAGTTGCTGTCCTTGCTGGAAATTCCGTTGTGCCGTGACTGGGCTGCGGTCAGCCGGGCCCTGGATCAGCAACGCCTGGCCTTCTTCCCGCTGCAGGACTGGGCGCCGCAGTTGCAGCGCATGATCGACCTGCGCAACACCCTGGGCCTGCGTTCGCCCATCCATTCGCTGGCCCGGGTGCTCAACCCGCTGGCTGCGCGTTGTGGCCTGCAGAGCATCTTCCACCCCGGCTACCAGGCAGTACACCGCGAGGCCAGCCGCCTGCTGGGCGACCATGTCGTGGTAATCAAGGGTGATGGCGGCGAGATCGAGGTCAACCCCGATGTCATCAGCCATCTATACGGCACCACCGCCGGCGAAGCCTGGGACGAGGAGTGGCCAGCGCTGAGCGAACGCCGCCACGTGAAGCCGGCAAGCCTGCAGCCGGAGCAATTGCTGGCGGTCTGGCGCGGCGAGACCGAGGACAGCTACGGTGAGATGGCCGTGGTCGCAACCATCGCCCTTGCCCTGCGCGGCCTGGGCCAAGACCGTGAGCAGGCTTTCGCCACGGCACGCGGTTACTGGGGCGCACGCAACCAATCTAATAACTAGATAGTAAGAGCGCAGTCTTTGCGCTAGTTATTCGAACGTTTTTCCCTAGACTGGGCTCCAACGACAAACAACTTTGTTCCGAGGAGCTCACCATGGGCCTTTTGATCGACGGCCGCTGGCATGACCAGTGGTATGAGAACGGCAAGGACGGCACGTTCAAACGCGAAAACGCCCAACGCCGCAATCAGCTGCCCGCTCCCGAAGCTGGCCGTTACCACCTGTACGTCTCGCTAGCCTGCCCCTGGGCGCACCGCACCCTGATCTTCCGTGCCCTCAAGGGCCTGGAGCCACTAATCGACGTGTCGGTGGTCAGCTGGCTGATGCAGGACCATGGCTGGACTTTCGACCAGCAGCAAGGTTCCAGCGGCGACCACCTCGACGCGCTGCAGTACCTGCACCAGCGCTACACCCAGGATGACCCGCACTACACTGGCCGCGTGACTGTACCGGTGCTGTGGGACAAGAAAGAGAAACGCATCGTCAACAACGAGTCGTCGGAGATCATCCGCATCTTCAACAGCGCGTTCAATGAACTGACCGGCAATACACTGGACCTGTACCCAGAGCCACTGCGCCCGACCATCGAGGCGCTGAACGAGCGCATCTACCCGGCGGTGAACAACGGCGTGTATCGCGCAGGCTTTGCCACTACGCAGGAAGCCTACGAGGCTGCGTTTGACGAAGTGTTCAACGAACTGGACTACCTGGAAGACTTGCTGAGCCGCAACCGCTACCTGGCCGGGGAATACCTGACCGAGGCCGATGTGCGCCTGTTCACCACCCTGGTGCGCTTCGATGCGGTGTACCACGGGCACTTCAAGTGCAACCTGCGCCGCCTGAGCGACTATCACAACCTGTCGAACTGGCTGCGTGAGCTGTACCAGTGGCCGGGGGTGGCGGGCACAGTGGACATGGAGCATATCCAGAAGCACTACTACATGAGCCACAAGACCATCAACCCGAACGGGATCGTGCCCAAGGGGCCACTGCAGGACTTCAATCTGCCGCATGATCGGGAGCGGTTGGCAGGCAAGGGGATTTGGCAGGCTTGAGATTGCAGGGGCTGCTTTGCAGCCCATCGCGACACAAGGCCGCTCCTACAGGGTATCGCTGTCTCCTGTAAGAGCGGCCTTGTGTCGCGATGGGCCGTAAAGCGGCCCCAACGATTTCAGCTGTTCTGCGAGCCTTCGAACCAGGCCAGCTTGTCACGCAACTGCACCACTTCCCCGACAATCACCAGGGTCGGCGCATGCACTTCATGCTGCGCCACCAGGTCCGGCAAGTCCGCCAGGGTGCCGGTGAACACCCGCTGATTACGCGTAGTCCCCTGCTGCACCAGCGCCGCAGGGGTACTGGCCGCGCGGCCATGGCGAATCAGCTCGGCACAGATGGTCGGCAACCCCACCAAGCCCATGTAGAACACCAGGGTCTGCGCCGGCGCTACCAGGTCATGCCACGGCAGATTGCTGGTGCCATCCTTCAGGTGCCCGGTCACGAAACGCACCGATTGGGCATAGTCGCGGTGAGTCAGCGGAATCCCGCCATAGGCGGAACAACCGCTGGCTGCGGTAATGCCCGGCACCACCTGGAACGGGATGCCGTGCTCGGCCAGCTCTTCGATCTCTTCGCCGCCCCGGCCGAAGATGAACGGGTCGCCGCCCTTCAGGCGCAGCACACGCTTGCCCTGCCGGGCCAGGTCGACCAGCAGGCGGTTGATCTGGTCCTGAGGCACGGCATGGTCGGCGCGACGCTTGCCCACGTAGATACGCTCGGCATCGCGGCGGCACATCTCGATGATCGCCGGTGCCACCAGGCGGTCGTACAGCACCACGTCGGCCTGCTGCATCAGGCGCAAGGCGCGGAAGGTCAGCAAGTCCGGATCGCCCGGGCCAGCCCCCACCAGGTACACCTCACCGCCCTGCTGCACCGGTGCACCGTCGACCATCGCCTGCAGCAGGCGCTCGGCCTCGGCGCCCTGCCCGGCCAGCTGACGCTCGGCAATCGGCCCTTGGAACACGGTTTCCCAGAAGCCTCGGCGCTGGTTAACGTCCGGGTACAAGGCCTTGACCTTGTCGCGGAAGCGTGCGGCCAGGCCGGCCAGTTCGCCGTAGGCGGACGGGATCCAGGCCTCCAGCTTGGCGCGAATCAAACGCGCCAGCACCGGAGCATCACCGCCACTGGACACCGCAACCACCAACGGCGAACGGTCGACGATCGCCGGGAAGATCACCGTGCACAGGGCCGGCGCATCCACCACGTTGACCGGCAGGCTGAGGGCCTGCGCATCCGCCGACACCTGGGCATTGAGCCCAGGGTCGTCGGTGGCCGCAATCACCAGCCGGCAACCGACCAGGTCGGCTGCCTGATAGCCGCGCACCAGCACCTCGCCGCCACCTTCCCGGGCCAGCGCGGCCAACTGGCCGTCGACATCCGGTGCAACCACGCGCAGCGCGGCGCCAGCGTCGGCCAGCAGGCGCGCTTTGCGCAAGGCGATCTCACCGCCGCCAACGACCAGCACGCGGCCGCCCTGCAGCTTGTGGAACAGCGGCAGGTAATCCATTTAGCGGATGACCTCGACGCCGCCCATGTAAGGCTTCAGCACTTCCGGCACACGGATGGAACCGTCGGCCTGCTGGTAGTTTTCCAGTACGGCAACCAAGGTACGGCCTACGGCCAGGCCGGAGCCGTTGAGGGTATGCACCAGCTCTGGCTTGCCGGTTTCCGGGTTGCGCCAGCGGGCCTGCATGCGGCGCGCCTGGAAATCGCCGCAGTTGGAGCACGAGCTGATTTCGCGGTACTTGTCCTGGCTTGGTACCCACACTTCCAGGTCGTAGGTCTTCACCGCGCCAAAGCCCATGTCGCCGGTGCACAGGGCCAGCACGCGGTACGGCAGCTCCAGCAGCTGCAGCACGCGCTCGGCGTTGGCAGTCAGGCCTTCCAGGGCTTCCATCGACTTGGACGGCTCGACCACCTGTACCATCTCGACCTTGTCGAACTGGTGCTGGCGGATCATGCCGCGGGTGTCACGGCCGGAAGCACCGGCTTCGCTGCGGAAGCACGGGGTGTGGGCAACCAGCTTCAGTGGCAGCTGCTTGGCATCGAGGATTTCACCGGCCACCAGGTTGGTCAGCGACACTTCGGCAGTCGGGATCAGGTAGAAGTCGGCCTCGCCTTCGCGGCTGATCTTGAACAGGTCTTCCTCGAACTTCGGCAGCTGGCCGGTACCCTGCAGGGCCGGGGCCTGGACCAGGTATGGGGTGTAGTGCTCCTCGTAACCGTGCTCGCCGGTGTGCAGGTTGATCATGAACTGCGCCAGGGCGCGGTGCAGGCGGGCAACTGGACCACGCAGCACGGCAAAACGCGCGCCAGACAGCTTGGCGGCAGCTTCGAAGTCCAGGCCACCGCTGACTTCGCCGAGGGCGACATGGTCCTTGATTTCGAAGTCGAAAGCCTTCGGCGTACCCCAACGGCGCACTTCGACGTTGTCGTCTTCGCTGGCACCAACCGGTACGCTGGCGTCCGGCAGGTTGGGGATGGTCAGCAGGATGCCATCCAGTTCGGCCTGGATGCCGTCCAGTTCGGTCTTGCCGGCAGCCAGTTCGTTGGCCATGCGCTCGACGTCAGCCATCAGCGGCGCAATATCTTCGCCCTTGGCCTTGGCCTGGCCGATGGACTTGGAACGGGCGTTACGCTCGGCCTGCAGCTGCTCGGTGCGGGTCTGCACCGCCTTGCGGCGCTCTTCCAGTGATTCGATGCGCGCGACATCCAGGCTGAAGCCACGGGAGGCCAGGCGATCTGCCACTTCCTGAAGTTGGCCGCGTAACAGTTTGGAATCGAGCATATCGTTCTCTCGTTATGTGTAGGTGTTGGTTCAGAATCGGGTCAGGGACAGGCCGGCCCAGGTCGCGAGCAGCCCGCCCACCACGCTGATACCGGTATAGCCCAAAGCCAGGGGCACTTGCCCGCTTTCCAGCAGGCGTACGGTATCCAGCGAAAAGGAGGAAAAAGTCGTCAGGCCGCCGAGGAAGCCGACGATCAGCCCGGCGCGCAGCTCGACCGGCACGATCGGCTTGTGCAAGAACAGACCATAAAGCAGGCCGATCAGCAGGCAGCCAACCAGGTTGACCGCCAGCGTACCGAGATAGAAGTGCCGTGGCCAGTAGGCAGACACCCAGTTGGTGGTGGCAAAGCGCAACAAGGTACCGGCAATACCGCCAGCGCTGACGGCGGCAATCAGTGCAATCACGGCTTTCTCCGTTGGCGGGGGCTGTTGCGGTCAAGGTCGGCAAGGTGGCGCAGCTTCTCGCCAATCTTCAGTTCCAGGCCACGGGGCACCGGCTGGTAGTACTGGCGCGGCTCGAGTTCCTCGGGGAAGTAGTCTTCGCCGGCGGCATAGGCGTCGGGTTCATCGTGGGCATAGCGGTACTCGTCGCCGTAGCCCAGTTGCTTCATCAGCTTGGTCGGGGCGTTGCGCAGGTGCAACGGCACTTCCAGCGAGCCATGCTCGGCAGCCTCGCGCAGGGCGGTCTTGAAGCCCATGTACACCGCGTTGCTCTTCGGCGCACAGGCAAGGTAGGTGATGGCCTGGGCCACCGCCAGTTCGCCCTCGGGGCTGCCCAGGCGCTCTTGCACATCCCAGGCCGCCAGGCACAGGCTGAGCGCGCGCGGGTCGGCGTTGCCGATGTCTTCGCTGGCCATGCGCACCACGCGGCGGGCAATGTACAGCGGATCGCAGCCGCCATCGAGCATGCGCGCGAACCAGTACAGGGCGCCATCGGGGTTGGAGCCACGCACTGACTTGTGCAGCGCGGAAATCTGGTCGTAGAACGCCTCGCCACCCTTGTCGAAGCGGCGGCGGCTGTCGCCGAGCAGGCTCTGCAACATCTCGACATCGATCTCGCTGCCGTCTTCAGCCAGGTCCGAGGCGTTTTCCAGGAAGTTGAGCATGCGCCGGCCATCGCCGTCGGCGGCGGCCATCAGCATCTTGAAGGCGTCATCGCCAACCCGCAGGTTGCGCTTGCCCAGGCCGCGCTCTTCCGTCAACGCGCGGTTGACCAGCTTGCGCAGCGCCGCCTCGTCCAGGCTCTTGAGCACATACACCCGCGCCCGCGACAGCAGTGCGTTGTTCAGCTCGAACGACGGGTTTTCGGTGGTGGCGCCAATGAACAGCAGGGTGCCGTCTTCCACATAGGGCAGGAAGGCATCCTGCTGCGACTTGTTGAAGCGGTGCACTTCGTCGACGAACAGGATGGTTCGGCGGCCGTACTGGCCAGCCTGCTGCTTGGCCACCTCGACCGCCTGGCGAATCTCCTTCACCCCGGCCAATACCGCCGACACCGTTTCGAAGTGCGCATCGCAGAACTGCGCCAGCAGCCGCGCGAGGGTGGTCTTGCCCACCCCCGGCGGCCCCCAGAAGATCATCGAGTGCAGCGCACCCTGCTCCAGCGCTTCGCGCAGCGGTTTGCCGCGCGCCAGCAGGTGCTCCTGGCCGACGTACTCGTCCAGGTTGGACGGGCGCAGACGAGCGGCCAGGGGCTGGGCGACGGGTTCGCTTCGAAACAGGTCCATGGCGAGCTCTGGTTACTCCTTGATGACGTCCGCGCCTTTGGGGATGTCGAACTTGAACTTGCTGTCCGGCACCGCCTGGTTGGCTTTCACGCCATTGAACAGGATGTTGGTGCGCTGGCCGACGCTGTCGATCAGTTGCATGTCGTTGATCAGGCCCTTGCGGAACGACACGCGCAGCGAGTCGAACAGGGTGTCCTTGGTCTTCGGCTTGAGGGTGAAGTCCATCACTTCGCCCTGCTCCTTCGAGCTGATGTCGAAGCTCTGGCTGATCTTCGACACGTCACCGGACAGCAGCAGCGCCGGGGTCTGGTTCAAGCGCTGGTCGAGCTTCTTGATGGTCGCCTGTTCCAGGTCCGGGTCCCACAGGGTGACGTTCTTGCCGTCGGATACCACCACCTGCTCCTGCGGCGCATCGGTGTGCCAGTAGAACAGGCCCGGGCGCTTGACGGTCATCTTGCCGGAGGTTTCCTGCAGGCTGGTGCCGCCGGCGTCCAGGGTCAGCTGGGAAAAGTTGGCCTCGATGGTCTGCGACTTTTCCAGCAATTGGGTCAGGCGTTGTACGTCTTGCTCACCGGCAAAAGCCGATACGGTGGCCGACACAGAAGCCGCGGCCAGGGCAGAAACCAACAGCATGCGAATCGCGCGCATGGGAGTCCTCATCGAGCATTGAAAAGGCCGGGCGCCACCGTTGGCGCCCGGCAAGGTGTTCGTCAGTCGCGCGGGCCGCCCGGGGCGATCACTTCCCGCGAGCCGTTGCTGTTCATGGGGGTGACCACGCCGGCCATTTCCATGGCTTCGATCATGCGGGCGGCGCGGTTGTAGCCGATCTTCAGTTTGCGCTGCACGGCCGAGATGGACGCGCGGCGGCTTTCCAGCACGAACTGCACGGCCTCATCATACAGGGCGTCGCTTTCCGAATCTTCGCCATCGCCACCACCGCCGCCGCCTTCGAAGCCGCTGCCGGCCTCCTCGACACCGTTGAGGATGTCGTCGTTGTAGTCCGGAGCGCCGCGCAGCTTCCACGCTTCGACGACGCGGTGCACCTCGTCGTCGGAGACGAACGCGCCGTGCACACGAATCGGCAGGCTAGTGCCCGGCGGCATGTACAGCATGTCACCGTGGCCCAGCAACTGCTCGGCACCACCCTGGTCGATGATGGTCCGCGAGTCGATCTTGCTCGATACCTGGAATGCCATGCGGGTCGGGATGTTGGCCTTGATCAGGCCGGTAATCACGTCCACCGACGGGCGCTGGGTAGCGAGGATCAGATGGATACCGGCGGCCCGCGCCTTCTGGGCAATACGGGCGATCAGCTCTTCGACCTTCTTGCCGACGATCATCATCATGTCGGCGAATTCGTCGACCACCACCACGATGGTCGGCAGGGTTTTCAGCGCAGGCGGCTCGTCGTCCATGCTCTCGCGGCGGTACAGCGGGTCATGGATGATCTCGCCGGCTTCCTGGGCGTCCTTGATCTTGCGGTTGAAGCCGGCCAGGTTACGCACGCCCATGGCCGCCATCAGCTTGTAGCGCCGCTCCATCTCGGCCACGCTCCAGCGCAAGGCGTTGGCGGCGTCCTTCATGTCGGTGACCACCGGGCACAGCAGGTGCGGGATGCCCTCGTAGATCGACAGTTCGAGCATTTTCGGGTCGATCATGATCAGCCGCGCGTCTTCCGGGCTGGACTTGAACAGGATCGACAGGATCATCGCGTTCACACCCACCGACTTACCGGAACCGGTAGTACCGGCCACCAACAGGTGCGGCATCTTGGCCAGGTCGGTGATCACCGGCTTGCCGCCGATGTCGTGGCCCAGGGCCAGGGTGACCGGCGATTTCTGCTCGTCGTACTGCGGCGTGGCCAGCACTTCGGAGAAACGCACCATCTGCCGGTTCTCGTTGGGGATCTCGATACCCACGGTGGTCTTGCCGGGGATGACCTCGACCACACGCACACTGGTCACTGCCAGCGAACGCGCCAGGTCCTTGGCCAGGTTGGCGATACGGCTGACCTTCACACCGGCGGCCGGCTGGATTTCGTAACGGGTAATCACCGGGCCCGGGTGGATCGAGTCCACCGCCACTTCCACGCCGAATTCCTTGAGTTTGATTTCCAGCAGCTGGCCGACACCGGCCAGGGATTCCGGCGAGTACTCGATCTTCTTCTGTTCGGCCGGGTCGAGGATGGAGATCGACGGCAAGGTGCCTTCCACCGCGCTGTCGACGAACAGCGGCGCCTGCTTCTCCTTCATCACCCGCTTGCTCGGCTCCGGCGCCCTGGCGGGTGTCGGCGGCACGATCATCGGGGCCGCGGCAGGTGGTTCGCGAGAGATTACCGGCTCACGAGGTGCCGGCGACTCGCGTGGCACCACAGGCTCGCGCGACAGGGTTGGCTCACGTGGTTCGACCGGCTGGGCAGGTGCTTCTTCACGCTTGAAAATGCGCTCGCGCAGCGCCGGCTTGGCCGGTTCGCGCTTGTCGGCGGTCATTGGCGCGGCCTTGACCACCGGTTCATCCTCACGCAGCTGCGCCTCCAGGCGCTTGCGCTCGTTGCGCGCTTCCCACCAACGGTTGGCGGCGCCCTGCACCAGCTCGAACAGGTCGAGGGTGATCTTGCCGGTCAGGTCCATCACCTTGAACCACGACAGGTCGGTGAACACGGTCAGGCCGAACAGGAACAGGGCAATGAACATCAGCGTGCTGCCCTGCACGTTCAGCAGGTTGCGCGCCAGGTCGCCGAGGCTCTCGCCCAATGCACCACCGGCGGAGAACGGCATGCTCGCAGGCGGGTGGAAATGGATATGGGCCAGCGCCGCACCAGACAGCACCAGAAACACCAGGCCGATCAGCCGCCAGGAGAACAGCCAGCCGCTCCAGTCCCAGGGCTGGTGGCGTTCGCGGAAGATCTGCCAGGTCTTTATCGCCAGCAGCAGCGGGAAGATGTAGGCGAAGTACCCCAGCACCATGAACAGGATGTCGGCGAAGTAGGCACCGGCACGCCCGGCGGCGTTCTGCACCTGGTCGACGTTGCTGGTGTGGCTGAAGCCCGGGTCCGACGTATCGTAGGTCAGCAGCGCCATCCACAGGTACAGGCACAGGGCGCCGACAGCGATCAACGCACCTTCCTTGAGGCGATAATGCAGCTGCTGCCGCCACAGAGGGACGGGCAAGGGAGCTGGAGTTGCGGTGGATTTCTTCAAAACGCGTCTATTCCTGCGCGTGCTGCGCGTCCAATAGTGATCGGCCGACGGTGCGGCCAATGAACCACTACTTTTAACATTACTGCCCGCCAGCCGCCATGGCGGCACGCCAGATGGGGATTTGGCCGGGGGCGACTTTCATATAGCTGCAATTTGAGCATGCATTTTCTTTTGTGACAAAGGCTTATGCTGTGTTTTTGCACAGGTGTGACAGCAAATGTAGCGGATGGTGCCTGCGGCTTCATGAATGTGTAGGAAATTGCCTATTTTCATCACCTGTGCCGGCCTCTTCGCGAGCTTGCCCGCGCCCACAGGTACCCCGCAGGCTTCAGAGCCTGCACATGGCCTGTGGGAGCGGGCGCGCCCGCGAAGAAGCCAAAGAGATTGACCCTGCTTTTCACCCGCGCCATGCTGCCCTCTCCCCTCCCCCACCGCACGATAGACCATGCTCACCTGGCTGACCCGCGACTCGCTGACCTTCCCGCCTCTGGAAAAGGCCCTGCATGACCCCAACGGCCTGCTCGCTGCCGGCGGCGACCTGAGCCCCGAGCGCCTGGTGCAGGCCTATCGCCATGGCTGCTTCCCGTGGTATCAGGACGGCCAGCCGATCCTCTGGTGGTCACCCGACCCGCGCACGGTGCTGCTCCCGGACCAGCTGCACGTGTCGCGCTCGCTGGCCAAGCTGATGCGCCAGGGCCGTTACCAGGTCAGCTTCGACACAGACTTCCCCGCGGTGATCGCCGCCTGCGCCGCGCCACGTGACTACGCCGACGGCACCTGGATCACCGACACCATGCGTGCCGCCTACTGCGAGCTGCACCGACGCGGCATCGCCCATTCGGTGGAGGTGCGCCAGGACGGCGAGCTGGTCGGTGGTCTGTATGGCTTGGCCATGGGCCAGTTGTTCTTCGGTGAATCGATGTTCAGCCGCGCCGACAACGCTTCCAAGGTCGGCTTCGTGACTTTGGTCAACCACCTGCGCCAAGCCGGTTTCGTCCTCATCGACTGCCAGATGCCAACCAACCATTTGCACAGCCTGGGAGCCCACGCCATCAGCCGCGCCGAGTTTGCCGACTACCTGGCACGCCACCTCGACCAGCCCAACAGCGCCACATGGCTTTCCTAGGCGAGTTCCCGTAGCTGGCTTACACTTAAACAAAGTCTCACCGAGGGGGTTGATCATGACAGAGTTGGCGCGGTTGAAGTTCTATGCCACTCAACCCCACTCCTGCAGCTACCTGCCCGACGAACAGGCAACCACGCTGTTCCTCGACCCCAGCCAGCCGATGGACGTGCACGTGTACGCCGATTTGTCGGAAATGGGCTTCCGCCGCAGTGGCGACCACCTGTACCGCCCGCACTGCCAGAACTGCAATGCCTGCGTGCCGGCACGCATCCCGGCGGCGCGCTTCATCCCAAACCGCCAGCAACGGCGCATCCTCAAGCGCAACGCCGACCTGACCGTGACCGCCGCACGTCCAGCGTTCAAGGAAGAGTACTTCGAACTGTACCGGCGCTATATCGAAACGCGCCATGCCGACGGTGACATGTACCCGCCCAGCCGCGATCAGTTCTCCACCTTCCTGGTGCGCGACCTGCCGTTCTGCTGGTTCTATGAGTTCCGCCTGGAAGGCCGCTTGATGGCGGTGGCGGTGTGCGACCTGCTGCCCAACGGCCTGTCGGCTGTGTACACCTTCTACGAGCCGGACGAAGAACGCCGGAGCCTGGGCCGCTTTGCCATTCTCTGGCAGATTACCGAAGCCCTGCGCCAGGACCTGGAAGCGGTTTACCTGGGTTACTGGATCAAGAACTGCAAGAAAATGAACTACAAGACACAGTATCGACCTATCGAATTGCTGATAAACCAGCGCTGGGTCACCCTCAACTGAAAGGCATTGGCTTGACACACAGTTTTCGGGCATAATCCACGCCACTTTTTTGCCCGGTGCGGTTATGCGTCGGGCCAACACTGGATCCGAGGGCTCTACTGCATGTCGAAAGAAGACAGCTTCGAAATGGAAGGTACTGTCGTCGACACCCTGCCCAACACCATGTTCCGCGTGGAGTTGGAAAACGGGCACGTCGTAACCGCGCACATCTCCGGAAAGATGCGCAAGAACTACATCCGTATTCTCACTGGCGACAAGGTCCGCGTCGAACTGACGCCCTACGACCTGAGCAAGGGCCGCATCACCTACCGTGCGCGCTAAGCTCAAGCCATGAAAAAGCCCGGCCATGTGCCGGGCTTTTTTGTGCCTTCAGGATTGTAGGGGGCTGCTTTGCAGCCCCATCTATCACGCAACCTCAGCCGTGGTCTCGAAGTCGAACACCAGCTCGCCATCGCGCAGGTCGACGTGCACCACGCCGCCATGCTCGGCCAGTTCGCCAAACAGGATCTCCTCGGCCAGCGGCCGCTTGATCTTGTCCTGGATCAGCCGCGCCATCGGCCGCGCACCCATCTGCACGTCGTAGCCCGAGGCCGCCAGCCAACCGCGCGCATCATCGCTGACCTCCAGCAACACACGCTTGTCTTCCAGCTGCGCCTGCAGTTCGATAAGGAACTTGTCGACGATGCTCTTGATCGTCTCGTGGCTCAGGCGGCCGAACTGGATGATGGTGTCCAGGCGGTTGCGGAACTCCGGCGTGAAGCTCTTGCGGATGACTTCCATGGCATCGGACGCATGGTCCTGATGGGTAAAGCCGATCGAGGCCCGCGCGGCGGTTTCAGCGCCAGCGTTGGTGGTCATGATCAGGATCACGTTGCGGAAGTCGGCCTTGCGCCCGTTGTTGTCGGTCAGGGTGCCGTGGTCCATCACCTGCAGCAGCAGGTTGAAGACTTCCGGGTGGGCCTTCTCGATTTCGTCGAGCAGCAATACGCAGTGCGGTTGCTTGGTGATCGCCTCAGTCAGCAAACCACCCTGATCGAAGCCAACATAGCCAGGAGGCGCACCGATCAGGCGCGACACGGTGTGGCGCTCCATATACTCGGACATGTCGAAGCGCACCAGCTCAACCCCCAGCGCCTTGGCCAGCTGCCGTGCAGCTTCGGTCTTGCCGACGCCGGTCGGGCCGGCGAACAGGAACGAACCGACAGGCTTGTCCGGCGACTTGAGGCCGGCGCGGGACAGCTTGATAGCGGTGGCCAGCGAATCGATCGCCTGGTCCTGACCAAATACGGTCAACTTCAGGTCACGCTCGAGGTTGCGCAGCAGTTCCTTGTCGGAACTGGTGACGTGCTTCGGCGGAATGCGCGCAATCTTGGCGACGATGTCTTCGACCTGCGGCACGTCGATGCGCTTGACGCGGTTGGCCTCCGGCTGCAGGCGCTGGTAGGCACCGGCTTCGTCGATCACGTCGATGGCCTTGTCCGGCATGTGCCGGTCATTGATGTAGCGCGAGGCCAGTTCAGCGGCGGCGCGCAAGGCTTCGTCGCTGTACTCGATGTTGTGGTGGCTTTCGAAGCGCCCTTTCAGGCCACGCAGGATGCCCACGGTGTCTTCGACCGACGGCTCGCTGACATCAACCTTCTGGAAGCGCCGTGCCAGGGCACGGTCCTTCTCGAAAATGCCGCGGAATTCCTGGAAGGTGGTCGAACCGATGCAACGGATCTCACCGGACGACAGCAGCGGCTTGAGCAGGTTGGACGCATCCATCACCCCGCCCGACGCCGCACCGGCACCAATGATGGTGTGGATTTCATCGATGAACAGGATCGCCTGCGGGCGCTTGCGCAGCTCGCCGAGCAGCGCCTTGAAGCGCTTCTCGAAATCGCCACGGTATTTGGTACCCGCCAGCAGTGCGCCGAGGTCGAGGGAATACACCACGCTCTGCGCCAGCAGGTCGGGCACCTGGCCATCGACGATGCGCTTGGCCAGGCCTTCGGCGATGGCGGTCTTGCCCACACCTGCCTCACCCACCAGCAGCGGGTTGTTCTTGCGCCGACGGGCAAGGATTTGCGCCACGCGCTCCACTTCCTGCTCGCGACCTACCAGCGGGTCGATACGGCCGGCACGGGCCAGCTCGTTCAGGTTGCTGGCATAGGCATCCAGCGGGTTGCTCGAAGAGGCGGTATCGCCGCCCTCTTCGTCCTGCATTTCCTGGTCGCTTTCGGAATGCGAACCATGGCCCGGCACCTTGGAGATGCCATGGGCGATGTAGTTGACCACGTCGATACGGGCCACGCTCTGCTGCTTGAGCAGGAACACGGCCTGGCTTTCCTGTTCGCTGAAGATCGCAACCAGCACGTTGGCGCCAGTGACTTCACGCTTGCCGGAGCTTTGCACGTGGAACACGGCACGCTGCAGTACACGCTGGAAGCCCAGGGTCGGCTGGGTTTCACGATCTTCGTCGTTGACCGGAATCAGGGGCGTGGTGGAATCGATGAACTCTTGCAGGTCGTGCTTGAGTTTGTCGAGATTGGCGCCACAGGCGCGCAGAACGGTCGCGGCAGCCTCATTGTCAAGGAGTGCCAGCAGCAGATGTTCGACGGTCATGAACTCATGACGCTTCGAACGGGCCTCCTTGAAGGCAAGATTGAGGGTGACTTCGAGCTCGCGGTTTAACATAGCTTCACCTCATACCCAAGTGGTCGGCGATTAACCGTCCTTCTCGATTTCACAGAGTAGCGGATGCTGGCTTTCCCTGGCGTATTGGTTGACCTGCATAGCCTTTGTTTCGGCGATGTCACGGGTAAACAATCCGCACACTGCCCGCCCTTCGGTATGGACGGTCAGCATGATCTTGGTCGCCAGCTCGCGGTTCAGATTGAAGAACGTCTCGAGCACTTCGACGACGAAATCCATCGGCGTGTAGTCATCGTTGAACAAAACCACCTTGTACATAGGTGGCGCCTGCAGGATCGGCTTGGCTTCCTGAACTGCAAGACCTGAGCCGTCGTCCTCATTCGATTGCGAGCGATCCTGATTGAATGTTAGTCGAATCTCACTAGGTGCATGCATGGAAAGAATTTCATCATGAGCGACAGGTTAAGGTTGTGGGTTGACTGCGAAGGGCACGGCCAGCGCAGGCGCCGGGCGACCTTGACTATCGGCAAAACGGTGTTACAACCAATAAGAACCCACCGTGGTCGATAAAGATCCGCGCAGTCAACCAGATTTTTCGCATGGTTCGTATGCGGATGAGTGGATGATACTCCAGTGATGGAGTCCTTTGCAGAGGGACATAGGGATGGCAAGCGGTAAAGTCAAGTGGTTCAACAATGCCAAGGGCTACGGATTCATCAATGAAGAGGGCAAGGATGAAGACTTGTTCGCTCATTACTCAGCCATCCAGATGGACGGATACAAGACGCTCAAGGCCGGCCAGGCCGTGAGTTTCGAGATTATCCAAGGCCCCAAAGGCCTGCACGCAGTCAAGATCTGCAGCGCTTCCACTGCCGCGCCTGCGCCGACCAGCGCACGGCCAGCCGGCAGCACTGCCGACGCCTGATCTGCTGAGCCGCCTGCCGGTATACGAACAAGCCGGCCGCTTCTTTAATGGAAGCGGCCGGTTTTCCATTGCCCTACATATGCTTGATCATTTCATCGCCAAAGCCTGAACTGCTCACCAGTGTGGCGCCGTCCATCAGGCGCTCGAAGTCATACGTCACGGTCTTGGCGGCAATCGCGCCGTTGGTACCCTTGATGATCAGGTCTGCCGCCTCGGTCCAGCCCATGTGCCGCAGCATCATCTCCGCCGACAGGATCACCGAACCCGGGTTGACCTTGTCCTGCCCGGCATACTTGGGCGCGGTGCCGTGGGTGGCCTCGAACATGGCCACGGTGTCGGACAGGTTGGCACCCGGCGCAATGCCGATACCACCCACTTCCGCCGCCAGGGCGTCGGACAGGTAGTCACCGTTGAGGTTGAGGGTGGCGATCACGTCGTACTCGGCCGGGCGCAGCAGGATCTGCTGCAGCATGGCGTCGGCGATGGCGTCCTTGACGATGACCTCGCGCCCACTCTTGGGGTTCTTGAACTTCATCCACGGGCCACCATCGAGCAACTCGGCCCCGAACTCGTCGCGCGCCACTTCATAACCCCAGTCCTTGAAGGCACCCTCGGTGAACTTCATGATGTTGCCCTTGTGCACCAGGGTCAGCGACTCGCGGTCGTTATCCACCACGTACTGCAGGGCCTTGCGCACCAAGCGCTTGGTGCCCTCGCGAGACACCGGCTTGACGCCAATGCCGCAGTCCTGGTCGAAGCGGATCTTGGTAACGCCCATTTCCTCCTTGAGGAACTTGATCACCTTGTTCGCCTCTGGCGAGCCGGCCTTCCACTCGATGCCGGCATAGATATCCTCGGAGTTCTCGCGGAAGATCACCATGTCCACATCACCTGGCTTCTTCACCGGGCTGGGCACGCCCTGGAACCACAGCACCGGGCGCAGGCACACGTACAGGTCCAGTTGCTGGCGCAAGGCCACGTTGAGCGACCGGATACCCCCGCCCACCGGCGTGGTCAGCGGCCCCTTGATCGACACCACGTAATCACGCACGGCATCGAGGGTTTCCTGCGGCAACCAGGTGTCCTGGTCGTACACCTGGGTGGCTTTTTCGCCGGCGTACACCTCCATCCAGGCGATCTTGCGTTTGCCGCCGTAGGCCTTCTGCACGGCGGCGTCGACCACCTTGATCATTACCGGCGAGACATCGACGCCAATCCCGTCGCCCTCGATATAGGGAATGATCGGGTTGTCAGGAACGTTGAGCGAATGGTCGGCATTGACGGTGATCTTGGTGCCGTCGGTCGGAACCTTGATTTTCTGGTATCCCATGCTTGCACTACTCCGCTGTCGGGTGTGATTGGACATCATGCGATCCACTGAGCCTAAACCACATCTGCCGACCTGCAAGGCATGCGACAACCCGCCACATTGCCGCTTAGTCTTTGGTCTTATAAATGGGCCGATATCACTTGGCCTTGCTGATTAGCCCGAATGGTTTGGTATACTCCGCCGCGACCGAAGGGTCATCGGGGCGATCCCTTGGAAAAATGCGGACCGCCCTTGGCCATGAATGGACACAAAGCCTGGCCATAAAGCCTGGGTTGTTACCGCAGCTCAGCACTTGACGCTCGACTGATGCATCCACCATCACCGCTCGCAGCCTCTCGACTTTCTGCTCATGGCGCTGCCAGGGCGATGCGCCTACCCTGCGCACCACGAGACTCGAGCACGCTCAGCACACAGAGAGTTAACCCGCATGCCCACCCGTTCCAAGATCATCTATACCTTCACCGACGAAGCCCCCGCCCTCGCCACTTACTCGCTGCTGCCAATCATCGAAGCCTTCACCGCTTCGGCTGACATCGCCGTCGAAACCCGCGACATCTCCCTGGCTGGCCGCATCCTCGCCGCCTTCCCGGAGCAACTGGGCGCAGAGAAGCAAGTAGGCGATCACCTGGCGGAACTGGGCCAGCTGGCTACCACCCCGGAAGCCAACATCATCAAGCTGCCGAACATCAGCGCCTCGGTACCGCAGCTGAAAGCCGCGATCAAGGAACTGCAAGGCAAGGGCTTCAACATCCCTGACTACGCCGACGAGCCGGCCACCGCGGAAGAGAAAGAATCCCGCGCCCGCTACGACCGCATCAAAGGTTCCGCCGTGAACCCGGTCCTGCGCGAAGGCAACTCCGACCGCCGCGCGCCGCTGTCGGTCAAGAACTACGCCCGCAAGCACCCGCACAAGATGGGCGCCTGGGCTGCCGACTCCAAGTCGCACGTTGCCCACATGACCCAGGGCGACTTCTACGGCAGCGAGAAAGCCGCACTGATCGAAGCTGACGACAGCCTGCGCATCGAGCTGGTCGGCAAAGACGGCAACACCACCGTACTGAAAGAAAAGACTGCGGTAAAAGCTGCCGAAGTCATCGACTGCGCCACCATGAGCCGCAAGGCCCTGAAAGCCTTCATCGCCGAGCAGATCGCCGATGCCAAGGCTTCCGGCGTGCTGCTGTCGGTACACCTGAAAGCCACCATGATGAAGGTCTCCGACCCGATCATGTTCGGCGTCATCGTCGAAGAGTTCTACAACGACGTGCTGGCCAAGCATGCCGCCGCCCTGGCTGAAGTTGGCTTCAACGCCAACAACGGCATCGGCGACCTGTATGCCCGCATCAAGGACCTGCCAGCCGAGAAGCAGGCCGAGATCGAAGCCGACATCCAGGCCCTGTACGCCCAGCGTCCGGCCCTGGCCATGGTCAACTCCGACAAAGGCATCACCAACCTGCACGTGCCGAGCGACGTCATCGTCGACGCCTCGATGCCGGCCATGATCCGTGACTCGGGCAAGATGTGGAACGCCGCTGGCGAACTGCAGGATGCCAAGGCGATCATCCCGGACCGCTGCTACGCCGGCATCTACCAGGCCACCATCGAAGACTGCAAAGCCAACGGCGCCTTCGACCCGACCACCATGGGCAGCGTACCGAACGTCGGCCTGATGGCACAGAAGGCCGAAGAATACGGCTCCCACGACAAGACCTTCCAGATCAAGGCCGACGGTGTCGTGCGCGTGGTCGACAGCAAAGGCCAGGTCGTTCTCGAGCAGAACGTCGAAGCCGGCGACATCTTCCGCATGTGCCAGGTCAAGGACGCGCCGATCCAGGACTGGGTCAAGCTGGCCGTCAACCGTGCCCGCCTGAGCAACACCCCTGCAGTGTTCTGGCTGGACCCGGCCCGCGCCCACGACGGCGTGATGATCGAGAAGGTGCAGAAGTACCTGAAGGATCACGACACCACCGGCCTGGACATCCGCATCCTGGCACCGGTCGACGCCATCAAGTTCTCCCTGGCCCGCATCCGCGAAGGCAAGGACACCATCTCGGTGACCGGCAACGTACTGCGCGACTACCTGACCGACCTGTTCCCGATCATGGAACTGGGCACCAGCGCCAAGATGCTGTCGATCGTGCCACTGATGAACGGCGGTGGCCTGTTCGAAACCGGCGCCGGCGGTTCGGCACCGAAGCACGTGCAGCAGCTGGTGGAAGAGAACTTCCTGCGCTGGGACTCGCTGGGTGAATTCCTGGCCCTGGCCGCTTCCCTGGAGCACCTGGGCAACACCTACGACAACCCGCGCGCCAAAGTGCTGGCCAATACCCTGGACCAGGCCACCGGCAAGTTCCTCGACACCAACAAGTCGCCTTCGCGCAAAGTTGGCGGTATCGACAACCGCGGCAGCCACTTCTACCTGACCCTGTACTGGGCCCAGGCCCTGGCTGCGCAGAACGACGACGCTGCCCTGCAGGCACGCTTCGCACCACTGGCCAAGACCCTGACCGAGAACGAGGAGACCATCGTCGCCGAGCTCAACGCCGTCCAGGGCAAGCCGGCCGACATCGGTGGCTACTACGCTCCGGATGCCGAGCTGACCGCCAAGGTGATGCGCCCAAGCCAGACCCTGAACAGCGCCATTGCCGCCCTGTAAGGTTCGCTTGAAGTAACAGCACAAACCCCGGCCACGCACCGGGGTTTGTGCTTTCTGGATAAACGATTTCTGGCCGCCAGCGCGGACTCTTTAGGAGCGGGTTTACCCGCGAATGCGATGGCGAATCCACTGACGCATTCGCGGGTAAACCCGCTCCCACAAGGGCTGTGCAGGCCTCTAAGGAGCTGTTCATGACCTGGCAACCCCACATCACCGTCGCCACCATCGTCGAACACGAAGGCAAGTTCCTTTTCGTCGAAGAGTTCAAAGCCAACCAGCACGTCTTCAACCAGCCCGCCGGCCACCTCGAACCCAACGAGACCCTGCCCCAGGCCGCCCTGCGCGAAACCCTCGAAGAAACCGCCTGGGAAGTCGAGCTCACCGGCGTGGTCGGCATCTACCTGTACACCGCCCCAAGCAACGGCGTGACCTACCAGCGCGTCTGCTTCGCCGCCCGCCCCGTGCGCCATCACGCCGACCTGGCACTGGACAGCGACATCGTCCGCGCCGTGTGGCTGACCCGCGACGAACTGCTGGCCGACCCTGCCCGCTGGCGCAGCGAACTGGTGCCACGCTGTCTCGACGATTACCTCAAAGGCCCCTTGCACAGCCTCGACCTGCTGCGCGACTGACGCGCCGCCGCAGGTTTGATAGAATTGGCGTTTTTCCCCCTTTGATACACACCGGTACCCATGACCAGCCCAGCACTCAAAGACCCCGCCAAGACCCGCGTCATCGTCGGCATGTCCGGCGGCGTGGACTCTTCCGTCTCCGCCCTTCTGCTCATGGAGCAGGGCTACCAGGTGGAAGGGCTGTTCATGAAGAACTGGGAAGAAGACGACGGCACCGAATACTGCACCGCCCGTGAAGACCTGGCCGACGCCCAGGCCGTGTGCGACCGCATCGGCATCAAGCTGCACACCGCCAACTTCGCCGCCGAATACTGGGACAACGTGTTCGAGCACTTCCTCGAAGAGTACAAGGCCGGCCGCACGCCCAACCCGGACATCCTCTGCAACCGCGAAATCAAGTTCAAGGCGTTCCTCGACTACGCCCTGTCGCTGGGTGCCGACCTGATCGCCACCGGCCACTACGTGCGCCGCCGCGACACCGGCGGGCTCACCGAACTGCTCAAGGGCCTGGACCCGAACAAGGACCAGAGCTACTTCCTGCACGCCGTCGGCGGCAAGGAAATCGCACGTACCCTGTTCCCGGTTGGCGAGCTGGAAAAGCCCGAAGTACGCGCCATTGCCGAAAAGCACGGCCTGGCCACCGCCAAGAAAAAGGATTCCACCGGCATCTGCTTCATCGGCGAGCGTCGCTTCAGCGACTTCCTCAAGCAATACCTGCCGGCCCAGCCGGGCAACATCGAGACCACCGACGGTGAAGTGATCGGCCGCCACCACGGCCTGATGTACCACACCATCGGCCAGCGCCAGGGCCTGGGCATTGGCGGCCTGAAGGACGCCGGTGACGAGCCGTGGTACGTGCTGCACAAGGACCTGACCCGCAACGTGCTGGTGGTCGGCCAGGGTAATGAACACCCGTGGTTGTTCTCCCGCGCCCTGCTCGCTTCGGAAATTTTCTGGGTCAACCCGGTCGATCTCAGCAACCCGCGCCAGCTCACCGCCAAGGTGCGTTACCGCCAAAGCGACCAGCAGTGCACCCTGGAGCTGACCGACAGCGGCTACCGCGCAGTGTTCGACGAACCGCAACGCGCCGTCACCCCGGGCCAGTCGGTGGTGTTCTACGACGGCGAAGTGTGCCTGGGCGGCGGCGTGATCGAAGCTGCCGAGCCGTGGAGCCCGCGTGCATGAGCAACCTGCAGGAGCAGCTGATTGCGTTGGGCGGTGTGTTCCAGGCCGCCGTACTGGTCGACCGCATCGCCCGCACCGGCCAGGCCAGCGAGGCCAACATCGGCTGCATGCTGGGCAGCCTGCTGGTCCGTGACCCCAAGGACACCCTGGAAGTTTTCGGCGGTGACGACCTGAACCTGCGCGACGGCTATCGCGCGCTGGTCGGTGCGCTGGAGCGCGACCCCAGCAGCCTGCAGCGCGAGCCACTGCGCTACGCCCTGTCGATGCTGGGCCTTGAACGCCAGTTGAACAAGCGCGGCGACCTGCTCGACACCATCGGCAACCGCCTGCCGCAAATCCAGTCCCAGGCCGAGCATTTTGGCCTGGTTCATGAAAACGTCATCGCTTCCAGCGGAGCCTTGTACCAGGACACCCTGAGCACCTTGCGCCAGCGCATCCAGGTGCATGGCGACATGCGCTTCCTGCAGCAGGCCAGCAACGCCTCGAAGATCCGCGCCCTGCTGCTGGCCGGCATCCGCGCCGCACGCCTGTGGCGCCAGCTGGGCGGGCACCGCTGGCAGCTGGTATTCAGCCGGCGCAAGCTGTTGAACGAACTGTACGACATGATGCGCAGCCCCTCCTGACAGGGGTTTGACAGTTCCGGCCTCATCGCCGGCAAGCCAGCTCCCGCAGGATATGCACTGTGCTCAAGACCGGTGCATTACCAGCGGGAGCTGGCTTGCTGGTGATAGGGCCAGAACAGGCAATGCACAATGCCACAGCTGATTTATGGCCCGACCTTTGGTCAGCCACCCGACTCGGGCGCGAAATTCATGTATGATATGCGCCCTTCCAAAAGCCTGACTGTCCGAGAACACCCCATGCAGCTCTCTTCGCTCACTGCGGTTTCCCCTGTAGACGGCCGTTATGCCGGCAAAACCCAGGCCTTGCGCCCCATTTTCAGCGAATTCGGCCTGATCCGTTTCCGCGCCCTGGTCGAAGTGCGCTGGCTGCAGCGCCTGGCCGCCCACCCGCAGATCGGCGAAGTGCCGGCGTTCTCCGCCGAAGCCAACGCCCTGCTGGACAGCCTGGCCACCGACTTCAAGCTCGAGCACGCCGAACGCGTCAAGGAAATCGAGCGCACCACCAACCACGACGTCAAGGCGATCGAATACCTCCTCAAGGAGCAGGCCGCCAAGCTGCCTGAGCTGGCCAAGGTCAGCGAGTTCATCCACTTCGCCTGCACCAGCGAGGACATCAACAACCTGTCCCACGCCCTGATGCTGCGCGCCGGCCGTGACGAAGTGCTGCTGCCGCTGATGCGCCAGATCGCCGACGCCATCCGCGCCCTGGCTCACGCCCACGCCGACGTGCCCATGCTGTCGCGCACCCACGGCCAGCCGGCTTCGCCGACCACCCTGGGTAAAGAACTGGCCAACGTTGTGTACCGCCTGGAGCGCCAGATCGCCCAGGTTGCCGCCGTGCCGTTGCTGGGCAAGATCAACGGCGCCGTGGGCAACTACAACGCCCACCTGTCGGCCTACTCGCAGATCGACTGGGAGCAGAACGCCCGCGCCTTCATCGAAGACGAGCTGGGCCTGCAGTTCAACCCGTACACCACCCAGATCGAGCCGCACGACTACATCGCCGAGCTGTTCGACGCCATCGCCCGCTTCAACACCATCCTGATCGACTTCGACCGCGATGTGTGGGGCTACATCTCGCTGGGCTACTTCAAGCAGAAGACCGTTGCCGGTGAAATCGGCTCGTCGACCATGCCGCACAAGGTCAACCCGATCGACTTCGAAAACTCCGAAGGCAACCTGGGTATCGCCAACGCGCTGTTCCAGCACCTGGCCAGCAAGCTGCCGATCTCGCGCTGGCAGCGTGACCTGACCGACTCCACCGTGCTGCGCAACCTGGGCGTGGGCTTTGCCCACAGCGTCATCGCCTACGAAGCCAGCCTGAAAGGCATCGGCAAGCTGGAAGTCAACGAAGCCCGCATCGCCGCCGACCTGGACGCCTGCTGGGAAGTGCTGGCCGAGCCGATCCAGACCGTGATGCGCCGCTTCAACATCGAAAACCCCTACGAGAAGCTCAAGGAGCTGACCCGTGGCAAGGGCATCACCCCGGAAGCGCTGCTGACCTTCATCGACGGCCTGGACATGCCAGCCGAAGCCAAGGCCGAGCTCAAGCAGCTGACCCCTGCTACCTACATCGGCAACGCGGCAGCACAGGCCAAACGCATCTAAGCTGACCGTCGCGTTCAACGCCCGGCCTGGCCGGGCGTTTTTATTCCCGGACGAAAATTACATTTTTTCAATAGGTTGAACATGAATCCTGATACTCCACTGCAGCTGCTCGGCGGCATCTCGGCCCGCGAATTCATGCGCGACTACTGGCAGAAGAAGCCGCTGCTGGTGCGCCAGGCATTCCCGGACTTCATCAGCCCGATCGACCCCGACGAGCTGGCCGGCCTGGCCCTGGAAGAGGAAGTAGAGTCGCGTATCGTGCTCGAGCACGGCGCGCACCCGTGGGAGCTGCGCCGCGGCCCGTTCACCGAAGATACCTTCGCCGAGCTGCCGGAGAAGGACTGGACCCTGCTCGTGCAGGCCGTGGACCAGTTCGTCCCGGAAGTAGCCGAACTGCTGGAAAACTTCCGCTTCCTGCCCAGCTGGCGCATCGATGACGTGATGATCAGCTTCGCCGCCCCTGGTGGCAGCGTCGGCCCGCACTTCGACAACTACGACGTGTTCCTGCTGCAGGGCCACGGCCAGCGCAACTGGAAAATCGGCCAGATGTGCAGCAGCGACAGCTCGCTGCTGGAGCACGCCGACCTGCGCATCCTCGCCGACTTCGAGCAGAGCGATGAGTGGACCCTGGAGCCGGGCGACATGCTCTACCTGCCACCACGCCTGGCCCACTACGGCGTGGCCGTGGACGACTGCCTGACCTACTCGGTAGGCTTCCGCGCGCCAAGCGCCGCCGAAGTGCTGACCCACTTCACCGATTTCCTCGGCCAGTTCCTGCCCGATGAAGAACGCTACAGCGACGCCGACGCCCAGCCGGTCAGTGACCCGCACCAGATCCAGCACGATGCCCTCGACCGCCTCAAGGCGCTGCTCGACAAGCACATGGGCGACAAGGACCTGCTGCTGACCTGGTTCGGCCAGTTCATGACCGAGCCACGCTACCCCGAGCAGATCGTCGGTGAAGAGCTGTCCGAGGAAGAACTGATCGATGCCCTGGAACAAGGCGCCATCCTGATCCGCAACCCGAGCGCGCGCCTGGCCTGGTCGGAGTTCGAAGAAGACCTGCTGCTGTTCGCCAGCGGCCGCAGCTGCCCGCTGCCGGGCAAACTGCGCGAGCTGCTGAAGCTGGTTTGCGCGGCCGACGCCCTGCACATCGACAACCTGGGCGAATGGCTGCAGGATGAAGATGGCCTTATGCTGGTACAGCAGCTGGTCAAACAAGGAAGCCTGGGATTCGCCAATGAATAAGATTCGTGTGCGCCTCGCCGACTGGCACAAGGACAACGCCGACATCCGCCGCATCCGCGAAGCGGTGTTCATTGCCGAACAGCACGTTCCACCAGAACTGGAGTGGGATTCGGATGACCCGACCGCCGCGCACTTCCTGGCCCTGGAAGGCGACTACCCGATCGGCACCGCGCGCCTGCTGCCTGACGGCACCATTGGCCGGGTCTCGGTGCTGAAGGACTGGCGCGGGCTGAAGGTGGGTGACGCGCTGATGAACGCGGTGATTGTCGAAGCACAGAACCGCGACCTTAAACAGCAGATGCTCAGCGCCCAGGTGCACGCCACGCCGTTCTACGAGCGGCTGGGCTTTCGCGTAGTCAGCGAAGAGTTCCTCGAAGCCGGCATCCCGCACGTGGACATGGTGCGCGACTCGCGCGCCTGATCCACGACCTTCGCACAGGCCCCCCACAAATTCTGAAGATTGTGGGGAGCCTGTGGGAGCGGGTTCACCCGCGAAGAGGCCGGCACAGCCAAGACATCCCCTCTGACAAAAAACCTGTACATCCATCCAGATAAAACTTGCCTCCGCGCCCTCGCTTGCGCATCCTATCGCCCATCACCCCCGATGAAGCGTCCCCGGCCATGCGCCTGTTCCTCTGCGAAAAACCCTCCCAGGCAAAAGACATCGCCAAAGTGCTCGGCGCCAACCGCAAGGGCGATGGCTGCTGGCAAGGCACCGACGTCTGCGTGACCTGGTGCATCGGCCACCTGCTGGAAACCGCCCCGCCCGACAGCTACGACGAACGCTACAAGCGCTGGAACCTGGCCGACCTGCCGATCATCCCGGAAAAGTGGAAAATGCTGGTCAAGCCCAAGACCGCCAGCCAGTTCAAGGCAGTCAAGCGCCTGCTCGGCGAAGCACGCGAACTGGTGATCGCCACCGACGCCGACCGCGAAGGCGAAATGATCGCCCGCGAACTGGTCGAGCATTGCCGCTACCGCGGCCCGGTGCAGCGCCTGTGGCTGTCGGCACTGGACGACGCCTCCATTCGCAAGGCCCTGGCGCGGCTGCTGCCGGGCCACGAAACCTTCAACCTGTACCACTCGGCGCTGGGCCGTTCGCGCGCAGACTGGCTGATCGGCATGAACATGAGCCGGCTGTTCACCCTGCTGGGCCGCCAGTCGGGGTATCAGGGCGTGCTGCCGGTGGGCCGGGTGCAAACGCCCACCTTGCGCCTGGTGGTCGACCGAGACCGCGGCATCGCCGACTTTGTGCCGGTACCGTTCTGGGCCATCGACGTGCAGCTCGAACACGCAGGCTTTGGCTTCAACGCCCAGTGGCGCGCCCCCGATGACGCCTGCGACGACCAGGGCCGCTGCCTGAACCAGGCCCTGGCGCAGCAGGCTGCCGTCGACATCGGCAATGCGGGTACTGCCCGGGCCGTGAAGGTGACCACCGAACGCGTGCGTGAAGCGGCACCCCTGCCCTTCGACCTTGGCACCCTGCAGGAGCTGTGCTCGAAAAAGTTCGGCCTCGGCGCCCAGGAAACCCTCGACATCGCCCAGGCCCTGTACGAAACCCACAAGCTGATCACCTACCCGCGCAGCGACTGCGGCTACCTGCCGCAAAGCCAGCACGCCGAAGCGCCAGCCATCCTCGCCGCCCTGCAACGTTCCGATGCCAGCCTGGCGCCGCTGCAGCCCTATCTGGAGCCGCAACGCCGCTCACGGGCGTGGAACGACGCCAAGGTCAGCGCCCACCACGGCATCATCCCCACCGCCGCTGCCAGCGACCCGTCGCGCCTGCCAGCCAAGCACAAGGCGGTGTACACCCTGATCCGCGCCCGCTACCTGGCGCAGTTCCTGCCCAACCATGAGTACGACCGCACCCAGGCCGACTTCGACTGCGCCGGCCATGCCCTGCGTGCCGTAGGCAAGCAGATCGTCGAACCAGGCTGGCGCCGTGCTCTGCCCGAGGCGCTGACCCCGGCCAAGGGCCGCGAGGCACCACCGGCCCAGGTGCTGCCGGCGCTGCGCGAAGGCCAGGACTGCACGGTGCAGGGCCTGCAATTGAAAGACCTGTGGACCCAGCCGCCCAAGCCGTTTACCGAAGGCGACCTGATCAAGGCAATGAAGAACGTGGCCAAGCTGGTGGACGACCCGCGGCTGAAGCAGAAGCTCAAGGAAACCACCGGTATCGGCACCGAAGCCACCCGCGCCAGCATCATCCAGGGCCTGCTTGACCGCGGCTACCTGGTGAAGAACGGCAAGGCGCTATCCGCCACCCCTGCGGCCTTCAGCCTGATCGACGCCGTACCTCGCGCCATTGCCGACCCTGGTACCACAGCTATCTGGGAGCAGGCGCTGGACATGGTGCAGAGTGGCGAGATGACGCTGGAAGAGTTCGTCGCCCGGCAGTCGGCATGGATGGGCAAGCTGGTCGAACGGTGCAGCGGCATGCGCATGACCATCAGCGGGCCGGCAGCCGGGGCTGCGCCGCCGTGGAAGAAAAAGCGGAGGGGTGGCGGGAAAGGCAAAGCGGCCGCAGGCAAGCCAAGACAGCCTCGAAAAAAGGCGACAACCTGAAAATTTTGCACTCTCAGGTCAGGCCCCTTCGCGGGTAGACCCGCTCCCACAGTTACAGCGCCGACCTCGAGACCGTTGATGACTCTGTGGGAGCGGGTTTACCCGCGAAAGGGCCTGGACAGGAAAACAACAACCCGAGGTAAGCCACAAACCCGGCCAATGCATTGGCGCCATGAAATTTACCTGCTAAGTTTTCATGAAAATAAACACAAGAATTTTCATGAGACCCCTGCATGTTCAAACAATCCGCCCAGCACGTCGCCAGCTACTACGCCCAGACCTACCCCGCCAGCATTCCCCTGCACCCTACCCTGCAAGGCAGCCACGACACCGAGGTCCTGATCATCGGCGCCGGCTTCAGCGGTCTGCACACCGCCTTGCGCCTGACCCAGGCCGGCAAGCGTGTAACGCTGCTGGAAGCCAGCCGCGTGGCCTGGGCCGCGTCCGGCCGCAACGGCGGCCAGGCACTGCTCGGCTGGTCGTGCGACATGCCGCCGCTGGAAAAGGCTTTGGGCACCGAACGCACCCAACGCCTGTGGGCCAGCATGTGCTGGGCCGCCGATGAAATGCGCGAACTGCCCGAGCGCCACGGCTTCGACATCGACTACCGGCTGGGCAGCCTGTGGACCGCCGTACTGCCGCGCCGGGTAAAGATGCTGGAAGAAGCCCTGCATGAGGCCGAACACAAATGGGGCTACGACGCCCTGCGCCTGATCGGCCGCGACGAGCTGCCGCAGTGGATCGACAGCCCGCGCTACCAGGCCGCGCTATACGACGCCAAAGGCGCCCACCTCAACCCGCTGAAGCTGGCCCAGGGCCTGGCCAGCACCATCGAGGCGGCTGGCGGGCGGATCTACGAACAGAGCCAGGTGCTCAACTACCAGAAAGCCGGCGATGGCTATGTGGCCCGTACCGACCGCGGCGAAGTACGCTGCCAAGTGCTGGTGCTGGCCTGCAACGCCTACATCGACCGCCTCGACCGCAATCTGTCGCGCCGCCTATTGCCGGTTGGCTCCTATCAGGTAGCCACCGCACCGCTGGATGCCGACTTCGCCCAGTCGCTACTGCCGCACAACAGTTGCGTGATCGACAACCAGTTCGTGCCCGACTATTTCCGCCTCACCCCGGACCATCGCCTGCTGTTCGGCGGCGGCTGCACCTATCTGGGCGGTATTCCCGAAGATGTCGCCAGCGCTACCCGCCCCTACCTGGAGCGGGTATTTCCGCAGCTGGCCGGGGTAGCCATCGACTATGCCTGGGGCGGCCATATCGACTGCAGCATCCAGCGCACCCCGGATGTCGGTCGCGAGGGCCAGCGCTACTGGCTGCAGGGGTTCTCGGGCCATGGCGTGCTACCTACACTGGCGGCGGCGCGGGCGGTAAGCGATGCCATTCTTGGCGACGACGACCTGCTGGCGCTGTACCAAGGCATCGACAACGGCCGCTTCCCCGGCGGCGACCTGCTGGCGGCGCCGCTGGAGGCTGCGGCCAAGGCCTGGTACCGGATGCGCGACCGCGTCTGATTAGTTGACACAACTCCCCTGTGGGAGCGGGCATGCCCGCGAAACAGGCGTCGCGATGGATGGCACCGGCTTCGCCGGTGTTCGCGGGCTCGCCCGCTCCCACAGGGGACCGTGCAAATCCGCACCCATAATCTCCAGTGCCAAGCCAAATCCCTCCTATTCTCAATAGCTCCCTTCGCTTCCTGTACACAGGAGACCCGACCATGAGCTATGTAACTACAAAGGACGGCGTACAGATCTTCTACAAGGACTGGGGCCCGCGCGATGCACCGGTTATCCACTTCCATCACGGCTGGCCTCTCAGCGCCGACGACTGGGATGCCCAGTTGCTGTTCTTCCTCGCCCATGGTTACCGCGTGGTTGCCCACGACCGCCGCGGCCATGGCCGCTCCAGCCAGGTATGGGACGGCCACGACATGGACCATTACGCCGACGATGTGGCGGCGGTCGTCGCTCACCTGGGCATCCAGGGCGCCGTGCATGTCGGCCACTCGACCGGTGGCGGTGAAGTGGTGCGCTACATGGCCCGGCACCCTGAAGACAAGGTGGTCAAGGCCGTGCTGATCGCCGCCGTACCGCCATTGATGGTGCAGACGCCCGGCAATCCTGGTGGCCTGCCCAAATCGGTGTTCGACGGTTTTCAGGCCCAGGTCGCCAGCAACCGTGCGCAGTTCTACCGCGATGTGCCGGCCGGACCGTTCTACGGCTACAACCGCCCCGGTGCAGAAGGCAGCGAAGGCGTCATCGGCAACTGGTGGCGCCAAGGCATGATTGGCAGCGCCAAGGCCCATTACGATGGCATCGTGGCGTTTTCCCAGACTGACTTCACCGAAGACCTGAAGGGCATCACCCAGCCGGTGCTGGTGATGCACGGCGACGATGACCAGATCGTACCGTATGAAAATTCCGGGGTACTGTCGGCGAAGTTGCTGCCCAACGGCACACTGAAGACCTACAAGGGCTACCCGCACGGCATGCCGACTACCCATGCCGATGTGATCAATGCGGATTTGCTGGCGTTTATCCGTAGCTGATGTGATGGCCTGTACCGGCCCTTTCGCGGGCGCGCCCGCTCCCGCAGGTACTGCACAAGTCTTGAAATGTGCAGGTAACCTTGGGAGCAGGCATGACCGCGAAAGGGCCGGCACTGGCAACACACCTCCCCCCAGGATTACCATGTCACCCTTCTAGTGCGGCCCTTTGCCGCCCCCTGCCTCCCTGCCTGCCAAAACCCCATGCCCTTCGAACTCACCGTAGAACCCCTCACCCTGCTGATCCTGGCCCTGGTCGCCTTCGTCGCCGGTTTCATCGATGCCATCGCCGGCGGTGGCGGCCTGCTCACCACCCCGGCGCTACTCACCGCGGGCATGCCGCCGCACCTGGTACTGGGCACCAACAAGCTCAGCTCTACCTTCGGCTCGGCCACCGCCGGCTTCACCTACTACAGGCGCAAGCTGTTCCACCCGGCGCAATGGCGCCCGGCATTGTTCGCCACTTTGGTCGGTGCTTTGCTGGGTGCAGTGATCGCCCACTACATGCCGGCCGAATGGCTGAACAAGATGTTGCCGGTGATCGTCTTCGCCTGTGGCGTCTACCTGCTGTTCGGCGGCACGCCCAAGGCGCCGCTGGATGCCGATGCGCCGATCAGGAAAAAGTGGCAAGTACCGCAAGGCTTTACCCTGGGCTTCTATGACGGCGTGGCCGGCCCGGGTACCGGGGCGTTCTGGACGGTTAGCACCCTGCTGCTCTACCCCATCGACCTGGTCCGTGCCAGCGGCGTGGCGCGCAGCATGAACTTCGTCAGCAACATCGCAGCGCTGACGGTGTTCATCATTTCCGGGCAGGTGGACTACATCGTCGGCCTGTGCATGGGCCTGTCGGTGATGGTTGGCGCCTTCTTCGGCGCACGCACGGCGATCAGTGGCGGCAGCAAGTTCATCCGCCCGGTGTTCATCACCGTGGTGCTGGCATTGACCGTGCGCCTAGCGTGGCAGCACTGGTTCGGCCAAGCCTGATAGGCTGTGATACCCCTGCTTTCCCGCCCTATCTGCGCGAGAAATGTCCTCCGCCGTCGTTGCAGGACTTGGCAATGGAATGACCATTGCCTGCGCCCTGCGCCTAGTCGGAGAACATTTCTCACTGCAGCTAGGACGGGAAAGCAGGGATATCACAGCCCAGCCGCCGTGCAACATACAGGTCGATCAGATACCGGGCGATGGACCGCCCGGCCGGCAGCGGCGGCAGGTCGTGAACGCTGAACCACTTGGCGTCCTCGATCTCGTCCGGCTGCATGACGATCTCGCCGCCAGCGTATTCGGCGTGAAAGCCCAGCATCATCGAGTGGGGGAACGGCCAGCACTGGCTGCCGATGTACTGGATGTTCTGCACCTCCACCGCCACTTCTTCACGCACTTCGCGCACCAGGCAGTCCTCGGCCGACTCGCCCGGCTCGGCAAAGCCTGCCAGTGTGCTGTACACCCCGGTGACGAAGCGTGGCGAACGCGCCAGCAGGATTTCGTCGCCACGGGTCACGAGCACGATCATGCTTGGCGAAATGCGCGGGTAGCTGCGCAGATCGCACGGCTGGCAGTACATTGCCCGTTCCCAGCGAATTTGCGTCATCGCCTGGCCACAGCTGCCGCAGAATCGGTGCTCGCGGGCCCAGGTGCCGATCTGCGCGGCATAGCCCAGCACCTTGTATGTGTCGGAGTCACCTTCGAGCATGAACGCGCGAAGGCCGCGCCAGGAGCAGCCGGGCACATCGGTGGCGCTGCGCAGCTCCAGCAGGAACACCGGCTGGCCGTCGAAGTGGCCGATGCCGTGCTCGCACAGTACGTCGAGGTCCTGGCGCTTGAGCCAGTCGCGAGGGAACAGCGCGCCGTTGTCGTCCACCAGGAACCCTTCCGGGCTGCGGGCCACGGCCAGCCCCCCGGTGATCTGCGGGTCGAGTACTGCGGTAGTCCAGCGTGCTGACATGTCGGGGGTTCCCTTACTTCGCGTCCCCCGGCCTGATCAGTCGGCGAACGTCGGTTTCTGTTTGCTCATGTGCGCCGCCACCGCCACGCGCAGGTCTTCGGACTGCAGCATCGCGGCGTTCCAGGTGGCGATGTACTCCAGGCCATCATCGATGCGATGGTCACGCATGTAGCTGAGCATTTCCTTGGTGCCGGCCACGGCGATCGGCGATTTTGCGGCAATCTCGCCAGCGATGGCAAAGACCCCGTCCATCAGCGCGGCCTGATCATCATAAACCCGGTTGACCAGGCCGATGCGCAGCGCCTCTTCTGCCTCGACATTGCGCCCGGTGAAAGCCAGCTCACGCATCATGCCGTCACCGATGATACGAGGCAAACGTTGCAGTGTGCCGACATCGGCGGCCATGCCCATGTCGATTTCCTTGATCGAGAACTGCGCGTCGCTGCTGCAGTAGCGCATGTCGCAAGCCGAGATGAGGTCGATGGCGCCGCCAATGCAGTAACCCTGCACCGCGGCCAGTACCGGCTTGCGGCATTTGTCCACGGCATTGAACGACGCCTGCAGGCGCAAGATGGTGCTGCGCAGGAAGCGCGCGTTACGCCCCACGTCCTTGCCCATCTGCCCGGCCAGCGAAGCCAGCATCATCAGGTCGATACCGGCGGAAAAATGCTTGCCGGCACCGCTGATCACAACCGCCCGCACCGCGTCGGTGTCGTCGACCCACTGGAAGATGTCGATGATCTCCTCCCAGAAGGCCGCGTTCATCGCATTGCGCTTGTCCGGGCGGTTGATCTGAACGTGGGCGATGCTGTTGGTCAGTTCGACCTTGAATGCGCTGTACTCGGTCACGGGCGGCACTCCTGCGGATAAAGGGTTCATGGCCCGGATGTTAACCCAGCCCGATGACCGCACTTGTGCCAAAAACGGGACTTTACGCCTTGCCTAAGACGCGCTGATCCGGCACCGTGCGCCATCGCCGAATCATAAGGATACAAATTCATGTCGCGCTCCCTGACCGGCGCCCTCGCCCACAGCTTTCTGGGCCAGTCGCCGCTTTGGTACAAGGCAGTCATCTGCCTGTTCCTGGTGCTCAACCCGCTGCTGCTGGTGACCGTCGGCCCGGTCGCTGCCGGCTGGGCACTGGTGCTCGAATTCATCTTCACCCTGGGCATGGCCCTGAAGTGCTACCCGCTGATGCCTGGCGGCCTGCTGCTGGTCGAAGCCCTGCTGTTGCAGATGACTACCCCGCAAGCCCTGTACGAAGAGTTGCAGCACAACTTCCCGGTGATCCTGCTGCTGATGTTCATGGTCGCGGGCATCCACTTCATGAAGGAACTGCTGCTGTTCCTGTTCTCGCGCATCCTGCTGGGGGTGCGTTCGAAGGCGACCCTGGCGTTGCTGTTCTGCGTGCTGTCGGCATTCCTCTCGGCGTTTCTCGATGCACTGACCGTGACCGCCGTGATCATCAGCGCCGCGGTCGGTTTCTATGCGGTGTACCACCGCGTCGCCTCCGGGGCCAATCCGCGCGAAGACAGTGCGCTGGACAGCGACCAGCAGGTCGCACAGTTGCACCGTGAAGACCTCGACCAGTTCCGCGCATTCCTGCGCAGCCTGCTGATGCATGGTGCGGTGGGCACCGCCCTGGGCGGCGTGTGCACGCTGGTGGGCGAACCGCAGAACCTGCTGATCGGCCACGAAATGGGCTGGCACTTTGCCGATTTCTTCCTGAAGGTGGCACCGGTGTCGCTCCCGGTGCTGGGCGCCGGCCTGCTGACCTGCGTGCTGCTGGAGAAGCTGCGCCTGTTCGGCTATGGCACGCTGATGCCCGAGCCAGTGCGCCAGGTGTTGGCCGCCTATGCCGCCGAGGACGATGCTGCACGCACGACTGCCCAGCGCATCGCGCTGTGGGTGCAAGGGTTCGCTGCATTGATCCTGATCTTCTGCCTGGGGCTGCACGTTGCCGAGGTCGGCCTGATCGGCCTGATGGTGATCGTGCTGATCACGGCATTCACAGGCATTACCGACGAACATCGCCTGGGCCGTGCCTTCCAGGACGCCATGCCGTTCACCGCTTTGCTGGTGGTGTTCTTCGCCGTGGTGGCAGTGATTCATCAGCAGCAACTGTTCAGCCCGTTGATTGCCTGGGTGCTGGCGCTTCCGGCCGAGCAGCAACCGGGCATGCTGTACCTGGCCAACGGCCTGCTGTCGGCGATCAGCGACAACGTGTTCGTTGCCACCATCTACATCACCGAGGTGAAGCAGGCGTTCCTCAATGGCAGCATGAGCCGCGAGCATTTCGAGACGCTGGCGGTGGCGATCAACACCGGCACCAACCTGCCGAGCGTGGCAACGCCGAATGGGCAGGCGGCGTTCCTGTTCCTGCTGACTTCGGCGATTGCGCCGCTGATCCGGCTGTCGTATGGGCGAATGGTGTGGATGGCCTTGCCCTATACCGTAGTGATGGGTGGGCTGGGGTGGTGGGCGGTGACCTACTGGCTTTGAGGTAGCCTGCGCCGGCCTCTTCGCGGGTGAACCCGCTCCCACAGGTACTGCACAGCCTTCGAAACTGTGGTGATCATGTGGGAGCGGGTTTACCCGCGAAAGGACCAGTGCAGACCACTCAAACAGCCCTGTCGATTCTGCTGCCTGCCATTCGACTATCCCATGCCCCCAGCCACCCCGGCTGCACACAGGAGAGTCCCCATGCGCAAACTCATCGTAGCCGCCTTCATCAGCCTCGACGGTGTCATGCAGGCCCCCGGTGGTCCGCAGGAAGACACCAGCGGCGGCTTCACCTACGGCGGCTGGATCGTACCCTACGCCGAGGAAATCTTCGGCCAAGCCATGCAAGCCCTGTTCAGCCAGCCCTTCGAACTGCTGTTGGGCCGGCGCACCTACGACATCTTCGCCGGCTACTGGCCAAAGGTAAAAGGCAGCTCGGAAGACTTCTCCATCGCCAACCTGTTCAACAGCGTGCCCAAGCACGTGGCCACCCACACCCCCGCAACCCTCGACTGGCACAACAGCCATGCACTGGGCGCAGACATCACCGCAGCGGTCCACGCGCTGAAACAGAAGGACGGCGCCAACCTGCTGACCCAGGGCAGCAGCGATCTGGTGCAGCAACTGCTGGCGGCGGGCCTGGTCGATGAACTGCAACTGCTGATCCACCCGTTGCTGCTCGGCCACGGCAAGCGCCTTTTCGGCGACGATGCGGCAGCGGCGGCCTTCACACTGCAGCATTCGCAGGTTTCGCCCACGGGCGTGCTCATCGCCCGTTACGTGCGTGCAGGCGAAGTGCAGACCGGTTCGTTCTGAAAGGCATAATCCTGTACAACTTTTGCCTCTCGCTCGCATCGAAACCCAAGTAAGCCCCGTCCGTATCAAGGAGGTTCACCATGGCGCTACGCACCACGTTGCTGCTTTCCTGCATGACCTTGGCCCTGCTCGGCTGCGCCGGCAACGATCACCCGGCACCGCCGCGTACCCAGCAGGTCGACCTGCAACGTTACCAGGGCACCTGGTACGAACTCGCCCGGCTGCCGATGTTCTTCCAGCGCAACTGCGTGCAGTCCGAGGCGCAGTATGGCCTGCGAGAGGATGGTCGCCTCGACGTGACCAACCGCTGCCAGGAAAAGGACGGCCAGTGGAACCAGGCCAAGGGCATCGCCGAAGCCCAGCAACCGGGCAGCACCGACAAGCTCTGGGTGCGCTTCGACAACTGGTTCAGCCGCCTCGCGCCCGGCCTTACCAAGGGCGAGTACTGGGTGCTGTACCACGACCAGGATTACCGCGTAGCCTTGGTCGGCCACCCGAACCGCGAATACCTGTGGCTGCTTTCACGCACGCCTGCAGTCACGGACCAGATGCGCGAGCAACTGCTGACGATCGCCCGGGAGCAAGGCTATGACACCAGCAAGCTCATCTGGCGGCAGGCCGAGTAGGCAAGGCCTGGCAGGCCATCGACGACATGCGGCAATCCGGCTAAGGTGTGCGCCCTTACTACCTCGAAGGAACGAGCCCGTTGAGTACCACGCCGCCACCAGCACCTTGCATCCGCCCGACACCCATCGGCCCGCTGGTGGAGACGTTACTGCTGGGCTGAAACAAGGAGCCAGACCATGGATTTGCTGTTCCTGGGCACCTCCGCCGGCGTGCCGACCAAGGCACGCAATGTGAGCGGTACCGCAGTGATCGAGGCCAGTGGCAGCCACTGGTACCTGGTCGACTGTGGCGAAGGCACCCAGCACCGGTTGCTGCACACGCCGCTGTCGATCCGCGACTTGCGCGCCATCTTCATCACCCACGTGCACGGCGACCATTGCTTCGGCCTACCGGGCCTGCTGGCCAGCGCCGGCATGAGCGGGCGCACCCAGCCGCTGGACCTTGTCCTGCCCGCCGCCCTGCACGACTGGGTGCGCCAGGGGCTGGTGGCCAGCGATACCTTCCTGCCGTTCGAACTGCGCCTGCTGGCCGTGGAAGAGCTGGTGGAATGGCGCAGTGATGCCCTGGAAGTGACCAGCGTGCAGTTGTCGCACCGGGTGCCGAGCGTCGGCTTCGTGTTCACCGAGCTCAACCCCGAACCGCGACTGAACATCCCGCGCCTGGAAGCCGAAGGTATCCCCCGCGGCCCGCTGTGGGGCGAGCTGGCCAAGGGTTTGACGGTGCAGCATGGCGGGCGGCGGCTGCACGGCAAGGATTACCTGCGCCCTTCGCGCCCGCCGCGGCGGGTGATCGTGTGCGGCGACAACGACAACCCCGAGCTGTTGGCCGACGTCGCCAGGGGCGCGGACGTGCTGGTGCACGAAGCCACGTTCACCCAGGCGGTGGTCGAGCGCACGGGGGTCACCTTCGGCCACAGCACCGCAGCTGCGGTGGCGCGCTTTGCCGAAACTGCGGGCGTGCGCAATTTGGTGCTGACGCATTTCAGCGCCCGCTACCAGCACGACCCACGGCGCAGCCCGAGCATCGACAACGTGCGCGACGAAGCCCTCGCCCACTACAGCGGGCAGCTGACCCTGGCGCAGGACCTGCAGCGCTATCACATCGGGCGCGATGGCTGTCTTGAGCCCGCGGGATGAATTGTGGAGATTCGCAGGTGCTCGCCACAACCCGCCGCTCCACTATGCCGCCAACCGCCCACGGGCAATCGCCTCCGACGCCGCCAGCATCGCGCGCAGCAACACCGCGCAGCCCGCAGCCAGGTCCTCGGGCGTGGCGTTCTCGATCTCGTTATGGCTGATACCGTTCTCGCACGGAACGAAAATCATCCCCGCCGGCCCCAGTTCGGCCAGGAAGATCGCGTCGTGCCCCGCGCCGCTGACGATGTCCATGTGCGGCAGGCCCAGCGCCTGCGCCGATTCGCGCACGGCATCGACACACCCTTGGTCGAAGTACAACGCCGGGAAATCGGCTGTGGGTACCAGTTCGTGGCTGAGGCCATGCCTGGCACAGGTCGCCTCGATCACCGCACGCACATCGGCAATCATCGCATTCAGCTGCTCACCCTCCAGGTGGCGGAAATCCAGGGTCATGCGCACTTCGCCGGGGATCACGTTGCGCGAGCCCGGGTAGGCCTGCAGGCACCCCACCGTCCCACAGGCATGGGGCTGGTGGCCGAGGGCGGTGCGGTTGACTGCCTCCACCACTGCCGCCGCGCCGACCAGGGCGTCCTTGCGCAGGTGCATGGGCGTAGGGCCGGCGTGGGCCTCGACACCGCGCAGGGTCAGGTCGAACCACTTCTGGCCCAGCGCGCCCAGCACCACGCCGATGGTCTTGCCCTGATCTTCGAGGATCGGGCCTTGCTCGATATGCGCTTCGAAATAGGCCCCCACCGGGTGGCCTGATACAGCACGCGGGCCGGCGTAGCCGATGGCGTTCAACGCCTCACCAACGCTGACACCCTGGGCGTCGCGCTTGGCCAGGGTTTCCTCCAGGGTGAACTTGCCGGCGAACACCCCGGAGCCCATCATGCACGGCGCAAAGCGCGAGCCTTCCTCGTTGGTCCACACCACCACTTCCAGCGGTGCTTCGGTTTCCACGCCGAGATCGTTGAGGGTACGAATTACCTCCAGCCCGGCCATCACCCCGAAGCAACCGTCGAACTTGCCACCGGTGGGCTGGGTGTCGATATGGCTGCCGGTCATCACCGGGGGCAGCTTGGGGTTACGCCCAGGGCGACGGGCGAAGATGTTGCCGACGGCGTCGATGGTGACCGTGCAACCGGCGGCCTCGCACCACTGCACGAACAGGTCGCGGGCCTGACGGTCGAGGTCGGTCAGGGCCAGGCGGCACACGCCACCCTTGGCGGTAGCACCGAGGCGGGCCAGGTCCATCAGGGACTGCCACAGGCGGGTGCTGTCGATGTGGTGCTGGGTGGATTGCAGTACTTGTTGGGCTGGGGTCATGGGATTTTCCTCAGGCATTTTTGTTGTCTGTGCCGGCCTCTTCGCGGGTAAACCCGCTCCCACAGGTACAGCGTTGGCCTCAGGACCTGCGCTGTACCTGTGGGAGCGGGTTTACCCGCGAAGAAGCCGGCGCGGTCTCACGGCAAAGGCTTGACCACCCGAGCCGGGCTGCGCGCGACCACGCGGGCCAAGAGGTAATACAGCGCCCCACCCAGCAGCGAACCGGTGAACCAACCGTAGTCGTAGAACCAGCTGAAACTGCTGTTGCCAATCGCCATGACGGTCAGCGCCACCGGCAACGCAAAGGCGGCAAAACCGGCCCAGTTCCATGCCGGGTACACGTCGTCACGGTACAGCCCGGCCAGGTCCAGCTCCTGCCGGCGGATCAGGAAGTAGTCCACCACCATGATCCCGGCGATCGGCCCCAGCAGGCTCGAATACCCCAGCAGCCAGTTGGAGTACACGCTCTCCAGGCTCAGGTCGGAAACGATCCAGCCCAGCTTCTTCAGCAACTCATGGCCCATCAGCGCCAGGCCGATGAAACCGGTCAACCACACCGCGCGGCTGCGCCCGATCAGGCGTGGGGCAATGTTCTGGAAGTCGTTGGTCGGCGACACGATATTCGCTGCAGTATTGGTCGACAGCGTGGCGATCACGATCAGCGCCATGGCCAGGGCCACCCAGAACGGGCTGTGGATCTTGCCGATCAGGCTGACCGGGTCGGACACGGTCTCGCCAACCAGCGATGCCGAGGCAGCAGTCAGCACCACGCCCAGCGAGGCGAACAGGAACATGGTCAGCGGCAAGCCGAAGATCTGCCCGAGAATCTGGTCCTTCTGGCTGCGGGCGTAGCGGCTGAAGTCGGGGATGTTCAGCGATAGCGTGGCCCAGAAGCCGACCATGGCGGTAAGCCCGGCGCAGAAGTAGCCGAGCATGTTCGCCCCTTCCGGGCGCTTGGGCGGCTGGGCCAGCAGTTCGGTCATCGACATGTGCGGCAAGGCCCAGAACAGCAGGCCGACGCCGACCGCCACCAGCAGCGGTGCCGACAGCGTTTCGAGCCACTTGATCGACTCGGCGCCACGCAGCACCACCCACAGGTTCAGGCACCAGAAGATCATGAAGCCGATCACCTCGCCGGTGCCGCCCAGGGCCTTCCAGCCGTCGAACACCGAGCCAAGGAACAGGTGGATGGCCAGGCCACCGAACATGGTCTGGATGCCGAACCAGCCACAGGCGACCACCGCCCGGATCAGGCATGGCACGTTTGAGCCGAGTATGCCGAACGACGAACGCAGCAGCACCGGGAACGGAATGCCATACTTGGTGCCAGGGAAGGCGTTGAGGGTGAGCGGGATCAGCACGATCAGGTTGGCCAGCAGAATAGCCAGCAAGGCCTCGCCCACGCTGAGGCCGAAGTAGGCGGTCAGCACGCCACCGAGGGTGTAGGTGGGCACGCAGATGGACATGCCCACCCACAGGGCGGTGATGTGCCATTTGTTCCAGGTGCGCTGGTGCACCTTGGTCGGGGCGATGTCGTGGTTGTAGCGCGGGCTGTCGAGGACATCGCTACCTTCGGACAGCTCGAACAGGCCATCGCGCTCGACCACTTCCGATCTGCTCTGCTGCATGGGGGCTCTCTCCAGATTTTCTTCTAGTTGTTGCCCATCGGGCTGATGCGATGGCCGGAGTACTCACGGTTCATGTGCTTGAAAATCTCGACCAGATTTTCATCTTGTCAAGTAAGTCAACGCATCAGAAAGCTACGCAGCCAGCGCCAATAATTAAATTAACCCTTTAATTTCAATTACTTAAAAACCCCAAAATTAATGGGAAAATTTTCTTGCCGAATCGCGGATCAGCATCTAGCCTCGAATCTTGTCAGGCCTGACAGGATTAACCGCCCTGCCCGCCCTGCATGAAGAAAACTCCAAGAACCGGCCCAGACCGGTCAGCCTGCGAGGAAAACGGCATGTCCCTGTTGATCCGTGGCGCCACCGTGGTCACCCACGAAGAGAGTTACCCCGCTGATGTCCTGTGTGCCGATGGCCTGATCCGTGCCATTGGGCAAAACCTCGAACCGCCCACCGACTGCCAGATCCTCGACGGCAGTGGCCAGTACCTGATGCCCGGCGGCATCGACCCGCACACCCACATGCAGCTGCCGTTCATGGGCACGGTGGCCAGCGAGGATTTCTTCAGCGGCACCGCCGCGGGCCTGGCCGGTGGCACCACCTCGATCATCGACTTCGTCATCCCCAACCCGCAGCAGTCGTTGCTTGAGGCCTTTCACACCTGGCGCGGCTGGGCGCAGAAAAGCGCCAGCGACTACGGCTTCCATGTCGCCATCACCTGGTGGAGCGAGCAGGTAGCCGAAGAGATGGGCGAACTGGTGGCCAAACATGGGGTGAACAGCTTCAAGCACTTCATGGCCTACAAGAATGCGATCATGGCCGCAGACGACACCCTGGTGGCCAGCTTCGAGCGCTGCCTGCAACTGGGTGCAGTACCCACCGTGCATGCCGAGAACGGCGAGTTGGTGTACCACCTGCAAAAAAAACTGCTGGCCCAGGGCCTGACCGGGCCGGAAGCCCACCCGCTGTCACGCCCATCCCAGGTCGAGGGTGAAGCGGCCAGCCGAGCCATCCGCATTGCCGAGACGCTGGGCACACCACTGTATCTGGTGCACGTTTCCAGCCGCGAAGCGCTGGATGAAATCGCCTATGCCAGAGGCAAGGGCCAGCCGGTCTACGGCGAAGTCCTGCCCGGCCATCTGCTGCTGGATGACAGCGTCTACCGTGACCCTGACTGGGCCACCGCCGCAGGCTACGTGATGAGTCCCCCGTTCCGTCCGCGTGAACACCAGGAGGCGCTGTGGCGTGGGCTGCAATCGGGCAACCTGCACACCACCGCCACCGACCACTGCTGCTTCTGCGCCGAGCAGAAAGCCATGGGGCGCGACGATTTCAGCCGTATCCCCAACGGCACTGCCGGCATCGAGGACCGCATGGCAGTGCTGTGGGATGCAGGGGTCAACAGCGGGCGCCTCTCGATGCATGAGTTCGTTGCGCTGACCTCCACCAACACCGCGAAAATCTTCAACCTGTTCCCGCGCAAGGGTGCCATTCGTGTTGGTGCCGACGCCGACCTGGTGCTGTGGGACCCGCAAGGCACGCGCACCATCTCGGCCAAGACCCACCACCAGCAGGTGGACTTCAACATCTTCGAAGGCCGTACCGTGCGCGGCATCCCCAGCCATACCATCAGCCAGGGCAAAGTGCTCTGGGCCGATGGCGACCTGCGCGCGGAAAAAGGCGCGGGGCGGTATGTGGAACGGCCGGCGTATCCGTCGGTGTATGAAGTGCTGGGGCGCAGGGCCGAAGTGCAGCGGCCGACGCCCGTCCAGCGCTGAAGCCATTGGGGCTGCTGCGCAGCCCATCGCAGGCAAGCCAGCTCCCACAGGAATAGTGCTGCTCTCAAGGACGTGGCTCTCCTGAAGGAACCAGCTCTTACAGGGATGGCACTGCTCTCAAGGACAACACTGTACCTGTGGGAGCTCGCTTGCCGGCGATTGGGGCGCACCGCGCCCCCATTCCAAGCCCCATATAAAAAGAGAGGCTACAACCGTGATCGACGCCCTGAACCACTTGCCGCGCCCACGGGCCGGCGCCGACCAGCTGGCCGAGCGCTTCAGCGACCTGGCCCCACCCCTCACCGCCCGCCAGGCCGCCGTCGAAAGCGCACGCTGCCTGTATTGCTATGACGCCCCCTGCGTCAACGCTTGCCCCAGTGACATCGACATCCCGTCGTTCATCCACCGCATCAGCGACGAAAACCTGCAAGGCGCCGCCGAGCGCATCCTCTCGGCCAACATCCTCGGCGGCAGTTGCGCCCGCGTCTGCCCCACCGAAATCCTTTGCCAGCAAGCCTGCGTGCGCAACAACGCGCAGGAATGCGCACCGGTGCTGATCGGCCAGCTGCAGCGCTATGCTCTGGACAACGCCCACTTCACCGAGCACCCGTTCCAGCGCTCGCCGGCCACCGGCAAACGCATCGCCGTGGTCGGTGCCGGCCCTGCCGGGCTGTCGTGTGCCCACCGCCTGGCCATGCACGGGCATGATGTGGTGGTGTTCGAGGCCAGCGACAAGGCCGGTGGCCTCAACGAGTACGGCATCGCCCGCTACAAGCTGGTGGACGACTATGCCCAGCGTGAAGTGGAATTCCTGCTCGGCATCGGCGGCATCGAGATCCGCCATGGCCAGCGCCTGGGCAGCAACCTCGGCCTGGGCGAACTGCGCGATCAGTACGACGCAGTGTTCCTCGGCCTGGGCCTGAATGCCGTGCGCCAGCTCGGCCTGCCTGATGAAGAAGCACCCGGCCTGCTCGCCGCCACCGCCTACATCCGCGAACTGCGCCAGGCCGACGACCTGAGCCAGTTGCCCCTGGCCGACCGCTGCCTGGTGATCGGCGCCGGCAACACCGCGATCGACATAGCCGTGCAGATGAGCCGCCTGGGTGCCCGCGACGTCAACCTGGTGTACCGCCGTGGCCATGCAGACATGGTCGCCACCAGCCACGAGCAGGACATCGCCAAGGCCAACCAGGTGCGCCTGCATACCTGGGCCCGCCCCGATGCCGTGTTGCTGGACGACAGCGGCAAGGTGCGCGGTATGCGCTTTGCCCGCACCGAGCTGGCAGACGGCCGCCTGCGCGACACCGGCGAAACCTTCGAACTGGCTGCCGATGCCATCTTCAAGGCCATCGGCCAACGCTTCGACGACACCAGCCTCGGCGACCCGGTAGCCGCACAACTGGCGCGCGACGGCGAGCGCATCCGCGTCGACGAAACGATGCAGACCAGCCTGCCGGGCGTCTATGCCGGCGGTGACTGCACCGCCCTGGGCCAGGACCTTACCGTCCAGGCCGTGCAACACGGCAAGCTGGCCGCCGAAGCCATCCATGCCCAACTCATGCTCAACGTGGAGGCTGCGTAAATGGCCGACCTGTCCATCGAATTTGCCGGCATCAAGGCACCCAACCCCTTCTGGCTGGCCTCCGCACCGCCAACCGACAAGGCCTACAACGTGGTCCGCGCCTTCGAGGCCGGCTGGGGTGGCGTAGTGTGGAAAACCCTGGGCGAAGACCCGGCGGCAGTCAACGTGTCGTCGCGCTACTCGGCGCATTACGGCCCCAACCGCCAGGTGCAAGGCATCAACAACATCGAGCTGATCACCGACCGCTCGCTGGACATCAACCTGCGCGAAATCACCCAGGTGAAGAAGGACTGGCCCGACCGCGCGCTGATCGTGTCGCTGATGGTGCCGTGCGTGGAAGACTCGTGGAAGTTCATCCTGCCGCTGGTGGAGGCCACCGGGGCCGATGGCATCGAACTGAACTTCGGCTGCCCGCACGGCATGCCGGAGCGCGGCATGGGTGCTGCGGTCGGCCAGGTGCCGGAGTACGTGGAGATGGTCACCCGCTGGTGCAAGACGTACTGCTCGCTGCCGGTGATCGTCAAACTCACGCCGAACATCACCGACATCCGCCAGTCGGCGCGCGCCGCGCACCGTGGTGGGGCCGATGCAGTGTCGCTGATCAATACCATCAACTCGATCACCAGCGTCGACCTCGATCGCATGGTCGCCCACCCCATCGTTGGCGACCAGAGCACCCATGGCGGCTACTGCGGTTCGGCGGTGAAACCGATTGCCCTGAACATGGTGGCGGAAATCGCCCGCGACCCGCAAACGCGCGGCTTGCCCATCTGTGGCATTGGCGGCATCGGCAGTTGGCGTGACGCAGCCGAGTTCATGGCCCTGGGCAGTGGCGCTGTACAGGTGTGCACGGCAGCGATGCTGCACGGTTTCCGCATCGTCGAGGACATGAAGGACGGCCTGGCGCGCTGGATGGACCAGCACGGGCACCGCAATATCGAGGCGTTCCGCGGCCAGGCGGTGGGGCATACCACCGACTGGAAGTACCTGGACATGAACTACAAGTCGGTGGCGCACATCGACCAGCAAGCATGCATTGGCTGCGGGCGCTGCCACATTGCCTGCGAGGATACTTCGCACCAGGCGATTGCCAGTACGCTGAATGCAGATGGCACGCATGCCTACAGCGTGATCGAGGAGGAATGCGTGGGCTGCAACCTGTGCCAGATCACCTGCCCGGTGGAGAACTGCATCGAGATGGTGGCTCAGGATACCGGCAAGCCGTACCTGAACTGGACGCAGGACCCGCGTAACCCCTACCGCGAGGCCAGTTGAGGCAGTCTTCTACCCCACCGACTGACGCGGTCCTTTTTGTGGGAGCGGCCTTGTGTCGCGAAAGGGGCGCGAAGCGGCCCCGGGATTTCAGCTTCGCAGCGTGAATTGCCGGGGCTGCTGCGCAGCCCTTTCGCGACGCAAGGCCGCTCCCACAATAGGACCGCGGCAGCATGCAACTTCGGTTCAAGGCTCCAGCCCGATCCCCCGCAAGATCACGCTGGTCACCGTCTGCACGGCATTTTCAAAGGCCATGTCCGACAACGCCTCCCCGCCATTGAGCAACGTCACCTGGTAACCAAAGTCGGCATAGTGCTGGGTCGAGGCCCAGATCATGTACAAAAGCGCCGAGGGCTCCACGGGCAGGATGCGCCCCTCCTCCACCCAGCGACGGATCTTGGCTTCCTTCAGCTTGGCCCAGGGCACCAGGCTTTCATCCAGGTTCACCCCCAGCACCGGCGCCCCATGCAGCATCTCTTCGGCCCAGATCTTCGAGCCCAGCGGCCGCGAGCGCGAGTGGCCCATCTTCGCCCGGATGTAACTGGTCAGCACCACGCGCGGGTCGTCGAAGTTCTCGAAGCACAGCGCGTCCTGCTTCCACACATCCAGCAGGTCCTGCAGCACCGCGCGGAACAGGTCGTCCTTGGTGCTGAAGTAATAATGCAGGTTGGAACGCGGCAGCTCGGCCTGCTCGGCGATATCGCCCATCGAGGTAGCGCCATAGCCCTTCTCGGCGAACACCTTTTCCGCCGCCTGCAGGATCTTCTCGATATTGCGCCGGCGGATTTCGATCTTGTGGTTGGCCATCAGGCTTGGGCCGTCCACACCGCCAGCTCATAACCGTCCGGGTCAATGAAGTGGAAGCGCCGCCCACCGGGAAAAGCAAAGGTGGCCCGGCTGATTTTCGCCCCGGCGGCTTCGATCCTCTGCTGCGTGGCTTCCAGGTCCTCGGCATACAAGATGACCAGCGGCCCGCCCGGGCGCACCGGCTCACCCGTGGTGAAGCCACCGATCAGCCGGCCATCACTGAACTCGGTGTAGGAGGGCCCGTAGTCGGTGAACGCCCAACCGAACACACCGCCATAGAAGGCCTTGCTCCGTGCGATGTCGCTGACATTGAACTCGATGTTGTCGATCTGCCGGTCAGTACCGCGAATGCCCATGTGTGCTCCGTGCCGAAGGGGTTTGCCCTAGTCTACTCCGCTTACTCCAAGCCAGCGCAATCCCTGTAGGAGCGGCCTTGTGTCGCGAAAGGGGTGCGTAGCGCCCCGGGGATTTCAGCCTCACTGCATGAATTGCCGGGGCTGCTTTGCAGCCCGATCGCGACACAAGGCCGCTCCTACAGGGGGAGACCGCCACCTGACTTAGCTGCAGCTCGCCCGATCACGCACCGGGCACTGTGCGCGGTGCAGGTTCAGTGCGGTGTTGATGATGCCGATATGGCTGAACGCCTGGGGGAAGTTGCCAAGCATGCGCTGGCCTGCCGGGTCATACTGTTCGGCCAGCAGGCCAAGGTCGTTGCACAGGCCGGTCAGGCGTTCGTACAGTGCCTGCGCTTGTGCCTGGCGGCCCAGCAATACATACACATCGGCCAGCCAGAACGAACACACCAGGAAGGTTCCCTCCCCGGGTGTCAGGCCGTCGCTGCAGCGGTCACTGTCATAGCGCAGCAGTAGGCCGTTTTTCAGCAGGCGCTGTTCGACCTGTTCGAGCGTGCGCAAGAAGCGTGGGTCATCCGCCGGCAGGAAGCCGGTAAGGGCGATGTGCAACAAACTGGCGTCCATCTCGGTCGAGCCATAGGCCTGGACGAAAAAGCGGCCGCTGGGGTCCAGGCCCTGCGCGCACACTTCACGACGAATCTCGTCAGCCACCTGGCGGTAATGCCGCCCGCGCTCGCGGCCTTCCTCGGTGGTGTCGGCCAGCCCTGCGGCACGGTCGAAGGCCACCCAGGCCATGACCTTGGAGTGCACGAACTGCTGCCGTCCGCCGCGCACTTCCCAGATGCCTTCGTCCGGCTGGCGCCAGATGCGCTCGACGTAAGGCAGGATCAGTCGTGAGATGGCGGCGCTACGTGGATGGCGAGGCAAGCCACCCTTTATTGCCTGGGTCATGGCATCGGCGAGTTCACCGTAGATGTCCAGTTGCATCTGCGCCGACGCTGCATTGCCCACCCGCACCGGTTGCGAGTGCTCGTAGCCGGCCAGCCACGGCAAGGTGTATTCCTGCAGGTCGCGCTCACCGGCCAGGCCGTACATGATCTGCATCTGCTCGGGGTTGCCGGCCACCGAGCGTAACAGCCATTCCCGCCAGGCCTGGGCTTCGTCGAAGTAGCCGAGGTTCATGAAGGCCAGCAGGGTCATGGTCGCGTCGCGCAGCCAACAGAAGCGGTAGTCCCAGTTGCGCTCGTGGCCGATGCGCTCGGGCAGCGAGGTGGTGACGGCGGCAACGATGCCGCCGGTGGGCGCGTAGGTCATGGCCTTGAGGGTCAGCAGCGAGCGGCGCACCAGGGCGGAGTATGGGCCCACCTTTGGGCAGCGGGCGGCGAAGGCCTGCCATTGGTCGATGGTCTGCGCCAGCGCTTCGTCGATATCACAGCCGGGCTGCACCGGCAGGTGCGAGGGCTGGTGGCGCAGGCTGAACACCTGGCGTTCGCCCGCCCCAACGCGAAAGCGGGCGACCGTGTGCTGGTCACGGGCATGCGGGGGGACGGTGCTGCACAGGATCAGCCGGTCGGGGCCGGCGACGGCGCTGAGGGTCCGCGGGTCGAGCCGTTCCACCCAGGGCACGCTGCGGCCATAGTCGAAGCGCATCACCAGGTCCATTTCGAAGTTGGTTTCGCCAGCGAGGCCCTCGACGATGCGCACCAGCGCGTTAACCTCGCCCAGCGGCATGAAGTCGAGCACACGGGCGCGGCCGGTGGCGGTCACCCAGGTGGTTTCCAGCACCAGGGTGTCGTCCAGGTATTGGCGGCTACTGTATTCGACCGGGTCGCAGGGGGCCAGGCGCCAGCGGCCGTTTTCTTCGTTGCCCAGCAGGGCGGCGAATACCGCGGGGGCGTCGAAGCGTGGCAGGCACAGCCAGTCGAGCGAGCCATCGCGGCTGACCAGGGCGGCGCTGCGGCAGTTGCCCAGCAGGGCATAGTCTTCGATGTGGGCAGGCATTGGGGCTCCTTTGTGTGGTTGTCTGTGACGGCCTCTTCGCGGGTAAACCCGCTCCCACAGGTACATCACAGGCCTTGAAACCATCGATATCCCTGTGGGAGCCGGTTTACCCGCGAAAGGGCCGGCACAGGCCTTACAGAAACCTCACCCCAACCAATGCCACTCGCGCTTGTCCCGCGCCAGCAATTCATTGCCGGCCTCGGGCCCGTCTTCACCGGCCGGGTACTCGTGCACCTCGCCGCCCTGGGCCCAGGCATCGAGGAACGGCTGCACCGCGCGCCAGCCGTTTTCGATGTTGTCAGCCCGCTGGAACAAGGTCTGGTCACCGGTCAGGCAGTCGTAGATCAGCGTCTCGTAGCCGGTCGCCGGGGTCATCTTGAAGAAGTCCTTGTAGGCAAAGCCCAGCTCGACATTCTCCATTACCAGCTCCGGCCCGGGGCGCTTGGCCTGCAGGTCGAACCACATGCCTTCGTTGGGCTGGATCTGGATCTTCAGGTAATTGGGCTTGGGCCGCTCCAGCTCCGACTCGCGGAACTGCGCATAGGGCGCAGGCTTGAAGCAGATGGCGATTTCGGTATCACGCACGCTCATGCGCTTGCCAGTACGCAGGTAGAACGGCACGCCGGCCCAGCGCCAGTTGTCGATCATCACCTTCAGCGCCACATAGGTCTCGGTCTGGCTATCCGCCGCGACGTTGGGCTCGTGGCGGTAGCCGGGCAACTGCTTGCGCCCCTGCTTGCCGGCACTGTACTGGCCACGCACGGAGTTTTTCAGGGCCATCTTCACCGACCATGGGCGGATGGCGCCGACCACCTTGGCCTTTTCGCTGCGCACGGCATCGGCGGCGAACGCGGCCGGGGGTTCCATGGCCACCATCGCCAGCAACTGGAACAGGTGGTTGGGCACCATGTCGCGCAACGCCCCGGTGCTGTCGTAGAACGCACCACGGGTCTCGACGCCGACGGTTTCCGCGGCGGTGATCTGCACATGGTCGATGTAGTGGTTGTTCCAGAACGATTCGAACAAGCCGTTGGAGAACCGGCTGACCAGGATGTTCTGCACCGTCTCTTTGCCCAGGTAATGGTCGATGCGGTAGATCTGCCGCTCGCCCATCACCTTCAGCAGGCAGGCGTTGAGCGCCTCGGCGCTGGCCAGGTCGGTGCCGAAGGGCTTTTCCACCACGACGCGGCGAAAGCCGCCGGCCGATTCGTCGAGCAGCCCGGCCTGCCCCAGGCGCTGCGCCACTTCGGGGAAGAAGCGCGGCGAGGTCGCCAGATAGAAGATGGCGTTGCCGTGGCGGGTTGTGTCGATGCGCTTGGCGAGGGCCTGGTAGGTGGCCGGATCGAGGAAATCGCCGGTCTGGTAATCCAGGCGCTTGGCCAGGCGTGCCCACAGCTTCTCATCCAGGCACTTGGCCGTGCCCTCGCCGCCTTTGTCACGCTCGACCATGAACGCGTGCAGGCGTTCGGCGAATTCCTCAGCAGTGGCCGGGTTGTGGTCGACGCCAACAATGCGCAGGTTGCGGTCCAGCAGACCGTCACGGCTGAGGTTGTAAAGCGCCGGCATCAGCAGGCGCTTTACCAGGTCGCCATTGGCGCCGAACAGGAACAGGGTGCATGGCGGAGCAGCCGGAATGCTCTGTTTGGTCATTCGGCTTTTTTCTCGACGTGGCCACCGAAGCCCAGGCGCATGGCCGAGAGAATCTTGTCACCATAGGTACCTTGCTGCTGGCGCGAGCGGAAGCGGGCGAACAGCGCGCTGGACAGCACCGGCACCGGCACCGCCTGCTCGACGGCGGCGTCGATGGTCCAGCGGCCTTCACCACTGTCGGACACCGAGCCACTGAACTGCGACAGTTGCGGGTCGGCCACCAGCGCATCGGCAGTGAGGTCGAGCAGCCACGAGGTAACCACGCTGCCACGCCGCCACACTTCGGCGATTTCGGCCACGTTCAGGTCGAAACGCTGGTCTTCCGGCAGTTCGTTGCCGCCCTTGCTGCGCAGCAGGTCGAAGCCTTCGGCGTATGCCTGCATCAGGCCGTATTCGATGCCGTTGTGCACCATTTTCACGTAGTGCCCGGCACCGGGTGGGCCGGCATGGATGTAGCCGTGCTCGGCACGCTGGTGCTCGCCGCTGCGGCCATGGGTACGCGGGATGTCACCCACGCCCGGGGCCAGCGCCTTGAACAGCGGCTCCAGGCGCTCGAACACGTCCTTTTCGCCACCGATCATCATGCAGTAGCCACGGTCCAGGCCCCACACACCGCCCGAGGTGCCGACGTCCAGGTAATGCAGCCCGCGCTTGGCCAGCTCGGCGGCGCGGCGCATGTCGTCCTTGTAGAAGTTGTTGCCGCCGTCGATGATCGCATCGCCCGGCTCCAGCAGTTCGGCCAGTTGGGCGATGGTCTGCTCGGTGGGCTCGCCGGCGGGCAACATGACCCACACCGCGCGCGGCGCTTTCAGCTTCTGTACCAGCGCACCGAGATCGTGCGCACCCTGGGCGCCCTCGCCCTCCAGACCGGTGATGGCCTCACGGTTGCGGTCATGCACCACAGTACGGTGGCCGGCGCGCATCAGGCGCCTTGCGATATTGCCGCCCATGCGGCCCAGCCCGATGATTCCCAGTTGCATGAGCCGATGCTCCCCTTTCGAAATAAATGACAACACAATCCAGCTTTTCAGATTAGTCCAGCGTACCGCTCGAGGGTTCAGCGACGAACGGCGGGACCACGATAAACAAAAAAGTTCCCAAGACCTGCGAAAGAATTCAGAATGCGCCCGCGTGAAGCGTCTACGCTTTAACTTGTCACCAGCCAAAACCGCGAGGTGTGTCCATGGGTACTTTGATGCCTGCAACCCCAACCCAGACCCTCTATGTCTCCGTGCGCCGTGATGAGCTGCGTAAACTGAAGGACGAACGTGACCAGCTGCGCCAGCAGGTCGCCCAACTGAACCTGCTGCTGGCGCAGGCGCGCACAGACGGCAAGGCCGTTAGCCTCTGAGTTTGCCCCTCTCCTGTGGGAGCCGAACTGCTCCCACATCGCTTAATCGAGCAGCCAGTTATTATCACCATTTTCCAAGGTACCGCCATGACTGGTGGCATCGCCGACCCTGGCAAGCGGCTGCCCATCATCCATCATCAGTGCCGAGCCGCTGGTAATCACCGCCCCACACCCGAGCCTGTCGCCAACCCTGGCGGCTGCCCTGCCGTTGACGAAGAACAGACTGGAGCCGCTGCTGATGCTGGTCGGGCCGCACAATGGGCAGTGGTGAGGGTGACCCAGCAGAACGATGGCAGGCATTGTTGCCACTCCCGAATCATGTGAGGCGCCAGGCACGCATGCCGACAGCGCCAATCAGAACGTTCTCGACAGCCGCCAGTGCACGACCTGGCCATCGATCTCAGGGAAAGGTACCTGGTGCATGAACACCTGCTCGCCCACCATGCGCTCGACGCAGACGTAGTAACCGGGCCATGGGCAAGGCGTGCCGGAAAGCCAGCCTGGGGCATCCTCGCGCCTGGCGGTTTCCGGGTCGCGGAACTGCTTGCCCAGGCGTCGGTAATGCGCCCTTTCGACGAGCGCCTGCGGGTAAAAGCGGGGAGCGCTTTCCAGGGCATCACCCTGCACAGACCATAAAAACGCCACCAGTGCCGCCTCGAAGGCCCAATAACCCAAGTGGTCACTCCGTGCCCGGGTGTGGCGCTCGTGCCAGTAGCAACCGTGCGCATTGGCGTACCACTGCCCGAGATAGTGCATGAGCGCGTCATGCTGCGCGGGGCCTTTCAGGTCGAGGCTCTCCAACAAGGCGCCGTAAGGTTCGGGGTGAAGCAATGAGGTGCCTGGGTAGGCTTTGCCCGGCCGCTGGAACAGGCGATGCAGCAGCAGGTCGGGGCTGCGCTCGTCGTCCTGGTTCAGCCAGCCCAATACCTGGTCGACACGCTCGGGGTAACCGCACAGCACCGCCAGCGACAGCAGCCACAAGGCAAGCCGGTATTCATCCGACACCCACGGGCGCAACTGCTCGCTGGTTGCCGGGTACGCCGAAAAATGCCGGGCGAACTGGGCAAACGCATAGTCTGCATAGGCCTCCACCAGCTCCATCGGCTCGCCACCGGAATACCGCTGCACTGCCAGCTCCAGTGCCATGTGTGCCCAGTCGCGGCTAAGGCCACGGTAGTGATGCCTGTGCTCGGCTGGCCCGATCAGCAATGCTTGGGCGTCAGGGTCGGCGAATTCCTGCTCTTTTTCACGCGTCGAAGCCAGGTAATGCTGCTCGACCATCCACGGGTCGCGTTTGATGCTGTCGAACTGGCCCATTGGCCCTCCCGCACGCTATAAGCCTTTCACCAAGCGCCAAACCAGAGAGCGCCCATTTTCGCTCGGCATCTCTACGCCTTGCATGAATGTCTGGGGCCCCACCGCCCATTCATCGCATACCCACACCCCCGTGCGCGGGCAAATTTCGCCCGACCTGGCAAGCGCATCCGAATACGGCGCGCTTTGCAGTTGTTCAGGGAAGCTTTTGATAACTTGACGCTTGCGAGCATCGTCTACCAAATCCTTCGGGTAGAAAGGAAGATCTCTATAGGGCGTATCGTCGACGCCCCACAACACAGTGACCAATCCTGCCTCAAAGGCCCAATAGCCAAAGAAACCCGCATCACTTCGTGCCTTGTGCCGGTCATGCCAATAACAGTTGCGCATGCCGCGATACCACTGCTTCAGGTAACTACGCACTGCCTGTTGCTGCTCATCCTTCTCGGTAGTTACGGCATTGAGCAATTCATGGTAGGGGCGCTCATGAATCAACGTACTCCCAGGGATGGTCACCCCCACACGGGAAAACAGTTGCCGCAACAGGATGTCCTCACCGTCATCTGGGTCCTCACTCAAAAAACCTGCGATTTGCCTGATGCGCCCGGGCTTGTTGAACAGCACTGCAAACGATAGAAGCCAGAGTGTGTACTGATAGGCATCCGGCTCCCACAGTTTCAAGCTGAAACTCGGATAAGCTTGCTTGTGACGTTGAAACTGGGAAAACATGTGATCCGCGTAAAACTCAAGCGCTTCAATGGGCTCCCCCCCCGAATAAAGTGCTACTAGTAACTCCAGAGATTCAAAGCACCAATCCCAACTCAACCCTTCAACATTTACGAAATCTGGGCGTTCCAACGCTAGAAACTCTTCAGCCTTTAGCTCCACATAGTATTTCTTCCAAAAATCAACAGAGTCGAGATAGGCTGCCTCTTGCAGCAAAGGCTCACGTTTGATCTCATCAAATTTCTTCATTTTCAGCCCCTACTGAATTACATCACCTATAGATCTCGCATGCCCATCAAGCTTGACTATCTGGCTTACAGCACCCTTCTCATCTACGGTTATCAACCAACGCTCATATCCAGCCGAGCGAATATTCATTGCCTGTTCTTTCCCCAAACTTTCGGAAAGCCTTGGACGAATCCACGCATCACTCATCTGCCTGGCACTCGGAAACCCCTTACTCCCCTTTGTAACCGGCAAACTACCCGTCGAAAACGCGCCCCCCGTTCGATACTTGGTCTCGGTAATGATGAACGGCGGCGGTGGATGGGCATTACGATAGACGCCATCCAGCCCGCGCCCGGTAGGTTTCATTTGCAGGCTGCGAGGCCCACGAGCGGCCGACAGCAGGTTCTCATGGCCTTTGCCGAGCATGTACTGATCACTGACCACCTCCCCATAAATGCCCTTCTGCGCCCGGGTCGCCGTCGAATGATCGAACACGTGCACATTTGCGCCATGCGTGGCAGCTGCCGCAGAGGTGGGCACTGGCGGGCCGAGCGCACCCTCGGGGCGCTCGAGGTAACGCGGACGCATGCCAATGCCAGAAGTCACCCGCCCACCACTCATCGCCATGGGCACCGGCTTAGGCGCATGCACCCCGGCCTGCGCAACCTGCGCGGGCAGATCGCTGGCCTGTTCCAGCACCTTGGCCAGCCTGGCGTCGAGTTGCATCAACGCCCGTGGGATCTCCCGCACTGCATGCACCTGCACCGCGTAGAACTGCGCTTCCATGGCCTGCAGCCGCACCAACAGGTGCGCGGCCGCCTGGTTGAAGGGCCAGTTGCCCAGGTAGCTGCGAAGCTTTGCCGTTGCCGCGATGACCTTGGTCAAGAACTGGTTCAGATAGGCCAGCAAATCCTTTTCATAGCTCGTGAACCTGACCTGGCGCAGCCAGAACTCCACGCTGCCGCGGGTGAACTTGCCAAGAAACGCAACCACGGTCCGCAAGATGATCTGGCTTTCACGGATAAGCAGCAGGCACAAACCTCGCAGAAACGCTGCCGCTTCCTGGCCGACCAATGCACCTGCCACCGAGCCCACGGGGGTACCCACCGCCCCCACCACGGCACCGATGATCGGCGCGATCAAGGTAATCAGGCAGGCAATCAGCAGCACCCACTCCTGCCACTGTGGCGGCTGCGCCGTTGCCTGGCTGTCATCCGCCGTGTAGCGCTTGCCCAAGCGCAGACACACTGCGGCCAGGTCACGGGCGCTGAGCACGATCACCACCCCAGGCACCAACGACAGCAGCATGTCGGCAATGACCACGCTCAGTGCCGTTCCTCGGCAAACTCCCCCAGCACCAAGTCACGCAGCCAGCCAAAGCCGCCTGCCACCCTTTCCACCGCTTCATCCAGCCAGTCAGCAGCGGAGTTCATGGCTGGCCACCTGCCGAGGTGCAGCCGGCAAGCAATGCCTGCAAGGCAGCATCCGGCTCGATTGCGGTCGTCAGCTGCAGCGAGCCTTGGCCAACCTCGTAGCGCACCTGGGCGCTGCAACCGGGGGTAACGCCAGCCAGGCGGGCATAGCCGTTCTGGTCGACCATACCCTGGCGCTGGGTGCCATCGGACAACGTCGCCACGTAGGCCGTGCCCGCAATTGGCGTACCGTCGGCATGCACCAGGCGAAACTCGATTTCCTCCTGCGACGGTGCAGGCGGCTCACCGTAACGTGCAGGCGCCTTTACCTGGGCGATGGCATGCAACAGCAGTGGCTCGGGGCAACCGATTTCGATGCGGCCATCACCCAGCTTGATAAACGCCCCGCCGCAACTCAGGGTCAGCGACGTTCGGCTATCGATGTGCACATGGCCGTGATGGCTGGTGATCGACACATCGTCATTGGCATCGACCCGCAGTTGCCCGCCGACCTGCACACGCTTGTCCTGCGCGACCTGCTCGCTGGCCTCGAGGCCAACCATCACGCTCAACGCCCCGCCAACGGCCAACGACTTGCCCAGGCCTATGCTTTCGACTTTGCCAAGGGCGACCGTTTCGCTCTTGCTGGCGCCGACCTTGACACTGCGGTTGCCACCTATGTGCACCACTTCGTCATGCTCGACGCGCTCGCTACGATCATTGCCGATGAGCGTGGTTTCGTTGTGCTTCACGACGTTGTTCTGGTCGCGCTCGGCATGAATGAATACTTCCTGCCGCCCCAGTTCGTCCTCGAAGCGCAACTCGTTGAAGCCATCGCCTTTATGGGTCTGGCTCTTGATGGTCATGCGGGTCTTGTGTTCGGGCAGGTCGTAAGGCGGCAGCTGGTCACCGCAGTAGGTGCGCCCGGTGATCATCGGCTGGTCAGGGTCGCCATTGACGTACTGGACAATCACATCCTGGCCAATACGCGGAATGGCCATCGAACCCCAACTGCCACCGGCCCAGCCTTGCGACACCCGCACCCAGCAGGAACTGAATTCGTTGTTGCTACTTTCACGGTCCCAGGGGAAGCTGACCTTGACCCGCCCCCACTGGTCGCAAAAAATCTCTTCGCCCGGCGGGCCGACCACGGTGGCCATGTGCGGGCCATCGATGCGCGGCTTGGCCAAGGGTGCCGGGCGCCATTCGGCCATGCCTTGCACCAGCAGCGCATCGTTCACATAGCGGGTACCTTGTTCGGCGCCGGCGGCTTCTTCCTGCAGGCTGGTGAACTGCGTACCTTCGTGGCACAGGCTGATTACGCGCCAGTGCACATTAAGGTCTTCACGCGGGTGGCCGACTAGGGTGAAGCTCAGGCCTGGCTGCAGGCGCACGTCATCGCCCTGTACTTCGGCCAGGCGGGCGTCATGGCGCAGCGCCGTCAGCCGCGTTTCAGTGAAGGGCTTGCCGACCGCATCGCGCTTGTAGCGCCCCGGGTAATCAAAAAACTCATAGTCCAGCGACTGGTGCGTGATTCCGCTGGCCTGGGCCTTGTGCTCCTGGCGATAGGCCGGGTTGGTGAAGGTGTAGTCGCGCTGCACCTGCTGCGCAGTACGCACCTGCTCGCAGTAGCGCAAACGCCGCAGGCAAGCACGGGCCTGGTCGCCACCGCTACTGGCGTGGTACAGCACCTTGTCGGGGCCGAGATCATCTTCATCCAGCCAAAGCGCTTCATCATCTACGGGCTTTAGCGTGCCCCGGCTGAGCAACCCAAGCGATAGCAGGCGATCGGTAACGATCAGCGTGTGGTGCCTGGCGCAGTGTGCAAAGCGGTAGACGAAGCCCTCTTCAGCGGCAAGGCGATGGATAAAGTCGAGGTCGGTTTCCCCCGCCTGGACACAAAACTCACGCACCTGGTGATCGGCGCTGGTATTGAGCTCAAACCGGGCAATGCCCTGACGCTTGAACATCAGTTCAAGAATCTGCGGCACGGTTTTCTGCTGGAAGATGCGCCAGTTCGAACGCAAGCGGGCACGGGCCAGTTGCGGCTCGACCACAGCGTGGTAGCGCGTGCGACAGAAGCCGGTTTCACCTTGGCTGAAGGCACTGACCAAGCCATGCACATGACGCAGTGGCCGGTCTGCGCAATAAAGGGTGAATAGCGCAGGCTTGTCGAGCACCTGGCCGAAGTCGACATCACTGTCGTAACTGACAAGTTCAAGGCTCAGTACAAATGGCTGGCTTATGGTTTCTTCCAGCTTGAATGAAACCACTTCGAACTCCGTGCGCCCGGCGAGCGCCTGAAATCCGAAACGAAAGTCCGACTGTTTCATGAGTTGCTCTACCGCCATCATGTTTACCGGCGAAAAAAACAACCACATCCTGGCTTTCTTCAAGATGAGCACATCGAATGAAATTGCCCGTCGCCAACGTTCAAGCCGGCTAGATCCGTGGCATTGGCGGACTTGACCGATGACGACAGTGAGGATGAGGCAGTGACTGAAGAGCAACTTAAACCGTACCGCCCCGCCATGACAGGAACGATGGGTTTCATGCATTGACGATTTCGTAGGAAATTTCCTAAAGCATCAACTTACAAACTTTTGCGCGTGCGAGTCTGCTCACTGAAACACAAGAAATTCAAGCCAGGAAAATAATAAATACAGATACTGATAAGTTCGCGAAACAGCCCCTTTCATTCCTCCTGAAATCACGTGCACCATTCTGTTCGAGGGCGATGACCTTGGCACCCCTCAAACGCACCAAAAAGGTGCATGACTGGCTGGAATTGGGGCATGCCGTCTGGCCCTCATCCACCGCTCCAACCCCTGCATTTACATCCGGTCACAACCGCCAACGTTTGCGTCTACTCCGCAGCATGACAATAGTGACCAGCGGGTCACCTTTTCATCTATTTCTCTCCTACACTCGGGTTTCGGCCCGCCATTTGCTCAACGGAAGAGTGACGAAAAAAAGTCGAACTTTCCGGAACGCGGGCAGGTCAGCAACTAAGTAGGCCAAACGCAAAGGGACTTCCCAGCATCGGCCCACATACCCCACCAGCCCAATCGCCTTCGGCCGGAATGCCGATCGCGCCGTGCCTGCGCGCACGACCCTGGGGCATGGAACGCACTACGCAGAATCCAGAATCAGAGAGAACCAACACGAAACATCGCCACGGGTGCCAGCACCCGGCCAAGCATAGGGACGGAGAGAAGTATGATCAGTGCCGCTGTCGAGCCTCACGTAGATTCATTCAACCCGGACAACCGCGAACCGCTCACCCCGGACTTCGCCACGACAGGCAAGGCACCCGGCGCCCAGCGCCAGCACAACCGCAACAAGCGCAAGATTTTGTTCGTGACCTCGGAAATCGCCGACCTGGTGAAAACCGGTGGCCTGGGAGACGTGTCCGCCGCCCTGCCCCGCGCCCTGGCGCACCTGCACGATGTGCGGGTGCTGATCCCCGGCTACCGGCAGGTGATGGAAAGCGACAACCCCATCCACATCGTCGGTGAACTGGGTGGCCACGCCGCACTGCCGCCGTGCAAGATCGGGCGCATGGACATGGCCGACGGCCTGGTCATCTATGTGCTGATCTGCCCCGAGCTGTACCAGCGTGACGGCACTCCCTATGGTGCCAACAACGGCCGCGACTGGCCCGACAACCACATCCGCTTCGCCCGCCTGGGCCTGGCCGCCGCCGAAATCGCTGCCGGCGAAGGCAGGATCCACTGGAAGCCCGAAGTGGTGCACGCCCACGACTGGCCCGCCGGCCTGGCACCGGCCTACATGCACTGGCGCGGGCTGAGCACGCCAACCCTGTTCACCATCCACAACCTGGCCTACCAGGGCGTGTACAGCCGCGGCTGCAGCCCGGAACTGGCAATCCCCGAACACGCCATGCAGCAGGAAGGCATGGAGTTCTACGGCAAGCTGTCGTTCCTCAAGGCCGGCCTGGCCTACGCCAGCCACATCACCACGGTCAGCGCCACCTATGCCCGGGAAATCACTACCCCGGAATTTGGCTGCGGCCTGGACGGTTTCCTCGCCAGCAAGGCCCAGCAAGGCCTGCTCGGCGGCATTCCCAACGGCATCGACGAAAGCTGGGACTCGGCCACCGACAAGCACCTGCAGCACAACTTCAGCATCAACGACTGGGAAGGCAAGGCGCGCAATGCCCAGGAAGTACGCGCGCTGTTCGAACTGCAGCCCTCCGAAGGGCCCTTGTTCGCAGTGGTTTCGCGCCTGGTCTACCAGAAAGGCCTGGACCTGACCCTGGGTGTGGCCGACTACATCGTCGAGCAAGGCGGGCAGATCGCGATCATCGGCCGCGGCGAGCCGGAAGAAGAGCAGGCCATGCGCGAACTGGCGCTACGCCACCCGGGCCGTATCGGCGTGCGCATCGGCTTCAACGAAACCGATGCCCGGCGCATGTTCGCCGGCAGCGACTTCCTGCTGATGCCGTCTCGCTACGAGCCATGCGGCCTCAGCCAGATGTACGCACAGCGCTTCGGCTCGCTGCCGGTAGCGCGCAAGACCGGCGGCCTGGCCGACACCATCGAGTGCGGCGTTACCGGCTTCCTGTTCAACGAGTCCACTGTCGAGAGCTATCGCGAGGCACTCAGCCGCGCCTTCTATGTATATGGCAAGAAGGACCTCCTGAATGCCATGCGCTGCCTGTCGATGACCCAACCGTTCAACTGGTGCCAGGCCGTGGAGCCCTATGCACGTCTGTACGAGGACCTGGTCAAGCAGGCGCAGCACAGCCACTACTGAGCGGGGAGTTGAAGATGCACAGGCATGGCGCACACCTGCTGGACGCCACGTCGGCGCGCTTCGCCCTCTGGGCCCCGGATGCGCGCAGCGTGAGCGTGGAACTGGAGCAGCAGCCGGCCATCGAGCTGTTGCCCGACGATGATGGCTGGTTCACCGGCGTGGCCCCGTGCCAGGCCGGTGACCGTTACCACTACCGTATCGACGGTGCACTGAAGGTGGCCGACCCGGCCTCGCGCTATCAGCCCGATGGCGTGCAGGGGCCGAGCCAGGTGGTGAATGTGGCCAGCTATGCCTGGCGACACCCCTGGCAAGGCCGGCCCTGGCACGAGGCGGTCATCCAGGAGCTGCATGTCGGCCTGCTCGACGGCTACGCCGGGGTCGCCCGGCAACTGCCGCGGCTGGCCGAACTGGGCATCAGTGCCGTCGAACTGATGCCGCTGGGGCAGTTCCCCGGCGAGCGCAACTGGGGTTACGACGGCGTGTTGCCCTATGCGCCGCAAAACACCTATGGCAGCCCCGAACAGCTGTGTGCGCTGGTCGACCAGGCACATGGCCAGGGGCTGATGGTGCTGGTCGATGTGGTGTACAACCACTTCGGCCCTGACGGCAATTACCTGCACCAGTACGCCAGCCCGTTCTTCCGCGAAGACCGGCAGACCCCCTGGGGCGCAGCCATCGACTTCCGTCGCCCGCAGGTGCGCGAGTTCTTCATCCAGAACGCCCTGATGTGGCTGTGCGACTACCGCTTTGACGGCCTGCGCCTGGATGCCGTGCACGCCATCGACCAGCCCGACTTTCTGGTCGAGCTGGCGCAAAGGGTACGCGCTGCGGTGGAACCGGGCCGCCACGTATGGCTGGTACTGGAGAACGAACACAACCAGGCCTTCCTGCTGGAGCAAGGCTTCGACGCCCAGTGGAATGACGACGGCCACAATGCCCTGCATGTGCTGCTGACCGGCGAAACCGAAGGCTACTACGCCGACTACCAGCAGCGCCCCATCGACCAGCTGGCCCGCTGCCTTGCCGAAGGTTTCGTGTTCCAGGGCCAGGCTAACCGCCATGGCACGCCCCGCGGCGAGCCCAGCGCGCACCTGCCACCCAGCGCTTTCGTGCTGTTCCTGCAGAACCATGACCAGGTCGGCAACCGCGCCCTGGGCGAGCGCCTGACCCGCCTGTGCCCACCGCAGGCGCTGCGGGCGGCCACCGGGCTGCTGCTGCTGGCGCCGATGATTCCGCTGCTGTTCATGGGCGACGACGATGGCAGCTGCCGGCCGTTCCTGTTCTTCACCGACTTCCATGACCAGCTGGCCGACGCCGTGCGCGAAGGCCGGCGCGGCGAGTTCGCCCATTTCGCCGCCTTCGCCGACCCCGAGCAGCGCCAACGCATCCCCGACCCCAACGCCGAACAGACCTTCGAGGCCTCCCGCCCGCAAGGCAAGGAAGTGATCGCCGGCTGGCACGGCCTTTACCAGCACCTGCTCGAACTGCGCCGCCGCCATGTGATCCCGCACCTGCCGGGCAGCCGTGCGCTGGGTGCCGAAGTACACGGCGACAAGGCCCTGACCGCACGCTGGTGCCTGGGCAATGGCACAACCCTGCGCATCGACCTGAACCTGGCCGACACCCCGCAGGTGGTCGAGTTGCCTGCGCCGGCCAACCGCCTGTTCGACAGCAGCGACACCCGGCACCCCGATACCCATCTGGCCGCCTACAGCTGCGTGGTCAGCCTGCTTCCCCCTGCCCAGGAGCGCCCATGAGCGAAACCGCCCTGCACCGTCTGGCGAGCCGCGTCGGGCTGAGCCGCGACTGGATCGACGCCAATGCCCGGCCCCAGCGTGTCAGCGACGAGGTACTGCGCAACATACTTGAAGGCCTTGGCCACCCTGCCAACGATGACGCCGCCATCGCCGCCAGCCTGCGCGCCGTGGACGCTGCCGAAGACAGTGAGCACCTGCCGCCGCTGCTGACCGCCGACCTAGGCCAGCCATTGGCACTGGCGCGCTACTTCAGCGCCGCCAGCGTCGCGCACTGCACCCTGGAGGACCACAGCGCCCTCACCCTCAGCCTTGACGACCAGGCCCGCCTGCCCGGCGCGCTACCCATCGGCTACCACCAGGTGGAAATCGACAGCCGCCGCTTCACCGTGGCCGTGGCCCCGCTGCGCTGCCACAGCCTTGAAGACCGGGTGCAACAGCCGCCACCGCGCTGCTGGGGCCTGGCGGTGCAGCTGTACAGCTTGCGCCGCCCCGGCGATGGCGGCTATGGCGACTGCCTGGCCCTGGAACAACTGGCCCGCGCGGCTGCCGAACGCGGCGCCGATGCCTTGGCCATCAGCCCGATCCACGCCCTGTCGGCCCTCGACCAGACGCACTACAGCCCCTACTCGCCTTCCAGCCGCCTGCTGCTCAATACCCTGTACGCCAGCCCAGCCGCGCTGCTGGGCGAGCGGGAGGTGCGCGTGGCCATCGAAGCCTGCGGCCTGGAGCAACAGCTCGAAGACCTTGAGCAAGGCCCGCTGGTAGACTGGCCACGTGCCGCCAGCGCCCGACAGCGCCTGCTCGAAGCCCTGTACCAGGGCTTCAGCCAGGGCGACCACCCGCTACGCAAGGACTTCGACAGTTTCCGCAAAGCCGGTGGCCAGGCGCTGGAGCACCATTGCCGCTTCGAAGTGCTGCAGGCGCAAGCCGTGGAGCATGGCCTGGGCGCCGACTGGCGCCACTGGCCCAAGGCCTGGCACGACCCATACCACCCGGAAGTGGAGGCCTTCGCCAACGCCTACCCGGCCAAGGTCGAGTTCCATGCCTTCTGCCAATGGCTGACCGAACGGGGCCTGCAACGCGCCCAGGAAGCAGCGCGCGGCAACGGCATGGCGGTCGGCCTGATCGCTGACCTGGCGGTGGGCGCCGACGGTGCCGGCAGCCAGGCCTGGAGCCGCCAGGACGAGCTGCTGGCAGGCCTGAAGGTAGGCGCACCGCCCGACATCCTCAACCGTGCCGGCCAGGACTGGGGCATCTGCGCCTTCTCGCCCGAAGGCCTCAAGCGCAACGGCTACCGCGCCTTCATCGAAATGCTCCGGGCCAACCTCGCCCACGCCGGCGGCCTGCGCATCGACCATGTCATGGGCCTGCGCCGGCTGTGGCTGATCCCGCAGGGGGCCAAGCCCAGCGAAGGCGCCTACCTCAACTACCCGCTGGAAGATCTGTTACGCCTGCTGGCCCTGGAGTCGGTGCGCCACCAGGCAATCATCCTCGGCGAAGACCTGGGCACCGTGCCGGACGGCCTGCGCGAGCAACTGGCAGCCAAGGCCGTGCTGGGCATGCGCGTGCTGCCCTTCGAGCAGACCCAGCCCGGCCATTTCAAGCCGATTCTCGACTGGCCGGACAACGCCCTGGCCACCACCGGCACCCACGACCTGGCGCCGCTGGCCGGCTGGCTGGAAAACCGCGACATCGACTGGAGCCACCGCCTGCAACTGATCGATGCTGCCACCGAACTGCACTGGCGCCACGAGCGGCAGAAGGAGCACGATGGTTTGCGCCGCACCCTGGAGGCCAACTACGGCACGCTGCCGAACAACGACGCGCTGATCGACGCTGCCATCCGTTACGTTGGCCACACCCGCGCACCGCTGGTGCTGGTGCCATTGGAAGACCTGCTGGGTTGTGACGAGCAACCCAACCTGCCGGGCACCACCTCCGGCCACCCCAACTGGCGCCGACGCTTTGCCCGGCCGGTACGTGAACTGCTCGACGACGAAGACGCTGCGCGGCGCCTGGAACTGCTGGCCCAGGCCCGCGAACAGGCTTGGGAGCGTGACCGATGAAAGCGCTGACCGCGACCCTGCGCCTGCAGTTTCACAGTGACTTCACCCTCGATCACGCCGTGCCGCTGGTGCCGTACTTCGCCCAGTTGGGCATCAGCCACCTGTATGCCTCGCCCATCCTCAAGGCCCGCGCCGGCTCCCGCCATGGCTACGACGTGGTCGACCCGACCTGCGTCAACCCCGAGCTGGGCGGCGAAGCGGCGCTGCAACGGCTGGTCGCCGCCCTGCGTCAGCACGGCATGGGGCTGATCCTCGACACGGTGTCCAACCACATGGCCGTGGGCGGTGCCGACAACCCCTGGTGGCAGAGCCTGCTGGCCTGGGGTCGGCGCAGCCCGTATGCAGAGTTCTTCGACATCCAGTGGCACTCCAGCGACCCACTGCTGGCCGGCCAGTTGCTGTTGCCGTTCCTCGCCAGCGACTATGGCGTGGCGCTGAAAAATGGCGAGATACCGCTCGAGTTCGACAAGCACCATGGGCTGCTGCAGGTCGCCCATTACCAACACCGCTTCCCGATCTGCCCGGTCGATTATGGCTGGATTCTCGCCCTCAGCCCGGAGCCGGCGCTCAAGGCCCTGGCCGAACGCTTCACCGCGTTGAGCGCATCGGCCACGCCGCTGGCCGACGCCCTGCCCCTGCAAGCTGAACTGGCGCGCCTGGCGGGCGAAGGCGCTGACCTCGAATCGGCTCTGGTGGCGTTCGACAGCCGCAGCGAGAATGGCTTCAAGCGCCTGCACCTGCTGCTGGAACGCCAGACCTATCGCCTGGCCAGCTGGCGTACCGCCGCCGACGACATCAACTGGCGGCGCTTCTTCGACATCAACGAGCTGGGCGGCCTGCGGGTGGAACGCGCGGTGGTGTTCGAGGCCACCCACGCCAAGCTGTTCGAACTGATCGAGCGTGGCCTGGTGGACGGCCTGCGCATCGACCATATCGACGGCCTGGCCGACCCGCGCGGTTACTGCCGCAAGCTGCGCCGACGGGTCGATGGCCTGCTGGCACGGCGGCCGTTGAATGCCGCCCTGGAGCATTTCCCGATCTACGTGGAGAAGATCCTCGGCGCCAACGAGCACCTGCACCGCGACTGGCTTACCGATGGCACTACCGGCTATGAGTTCATGAACCAGGTCTCGCTGTTGCAGCACGACCCGGCAGGCGAAGCAGCGCTGACCGAGCTGTGGGCCAATGTGAGCGAACGCCCCGACTTCCCCGAAGAAGTACGTCAGGCCCGCCACCTGGTGCTCAATGCCAGCCTGGCCGGCGACTGCGAGTCGGTGGCCCAGGCGCTGTTGCAGGTGGCGCGCAACGACCTGATGACCCGCGACCTGACCCTGGGCGCGATTCGCCGTGCCTTGCAGGCGCTGGTGGCGCATTACCCGGTGTATCGCACCTACTTCAATGCCTGCGGGCGCCCGGCAGAAGACGAAGGGTTTTTCCAGCAGGCCCTGGCCAATGCCCGCCTCGACCTCGGCGAAGCCGACTGGCCACTGCTCGAGCACCTGCAACAATGGCTGGGCGGGCAAGCCTGGCGCCGCCTGCCAGCAGGCCGGGCGCGCAAGCAGCTACGCCACGCCTGCGTGCGCTTCCAGCAGCTGACCGCGCCCAGCGCCGCCAAGGCCGTGGAAGACACCGCCTTCTACCGCAGCGCGCGGCTGCTGTCGCGCAACGATGTGGGCTTCGACGCCGAGCGTTTCAGCGCCCCGCTCGAGCACTTCCACAACGAGGCCCAGCGGCGCCTGCGCGACTTCCCCGACAACCTGCTGGCCAGCGCCACCCATGACCACAAGCGCGGCGAAGACACCCGTGCGCGCCTGGCCGTGCTAAGCGAGCGCGGCCCGTGGCTGGCCAGCCGAATGGAACACTGGCGCGAACTGGCCACGCCGTTGCGCACGCAACTGGATGACGGCCTGGCGCCCAGCCCCGGCGACGAGCTGATGCTGTTGCAGACCTTGCTGGGCAGCTGGCCGCTGGACCTCGACCTGCACGATGTCAACGCCCTTGGCCAGTACGCCGAACGCATTCGCCAGTGGCAGCAGAAAGCCCTGCGCGAGGCCAAGCTGCGCAGCAGCTGGAGCGCGCCGAACGAAGCCTACGAAAGCGCCTGTGCCCGCTACATCGATGGCCTGCTGCTGGACGGCGAGAACCAGCAGCTGCGCAAGTCGCTGGCCGACGCCGCGCACCTGCTGGCCTGCCCCGGTGCCCTCAACGGCCTTGTCCAGGCCCTGCTGCGCATGACCACGCCGGGCGTACCGGACCTGTACCAGGGCAACGAATACTGGGATTTCAGCCTGGTCGACCCGGATAACCGGCGCGCCGTGGACTACGCGTGCCGGCGTCGCACCCTGGACGATGCAACGCCGGTTGCCGAGCTGCTGGAGCACTGGCGCGATGGCCGCCTCAAGCAGGCGCTGATCGCCCGGGTGCTGGACTGCCGCCAGGCCCATGCCGAGCTGTTCCGTCGTGGCGCCTACCTGCCCCTGACCGTGCAGGGTCGGCATGCCGACAAGGTGATCGCGTTCGCTCGCCTTGGCGAGGGCGAACGGGCCGTCATCATCGCGCCACGCCTGGCCAGTACCCTGCTGGCAGGTGCACCGACACCCCTGATCCCGGCACAGAACTGGGACGACACCCGGGTAAACCTGCCGTTTGCCTTGTCGCCTGCCAACTCGACGGGACTTTTCCCCAGTGCTGCGGTCAGCTCTTCCAAGGAGCTGATGTTGAGCGCCGTGCTGGCGGAGTTTCCGGTCAACCTGCTGATACAACAATCTTGAACATCAGGAGCGTCATGATGAGTGTTGATGAAAAACGTATCCGCGAATTTGCCTACCAGATCTGGGAGTCCGAGGGTAAGCCCGTCGGCCAGGAAGACCGCCATTGGGACATGGCTCGCAAGCTGGCCGAAGCCGAGGCACTGGCACCCAAGGCGGCGCCGCGCAAACGGGCCCCGGCCAAGCCCAAGGTAGCGGCTGAACCGGTTGAGAAGGCCGTGGCTGTGAAGAAACCCCGGGCGGTGAAAAAGCCGGCTGCCGGTTGAGCCTGCACCGGCCTCTTCGCGGGTAAACCCGCTCCCACAGGTACACCGTCATCCTCAAGCCTGGCGCTATCCCTGTAGGGGCGGGTTCACCCGCGAAGAGGCCGGTACAGGCCTACGCAGCTCCCTCCACCACCACGGCCACAGAGGACCGCCATGAGCCCCCGCACCCCGAAGAAAACCCGCTCGGTCGCCCCGTCGCGTATCCGCGAAGGCCTGCCCTTCCCCCTCGGCGCCACCTGGGATGGCCTTGGGGTCAACTTTGCCCTGTTCTCGGCCAATGCCACCAAGGTCGAGCTGTGCCTGTTCGACTCCACCGGCGAGCACGAAATCGAACGCATCGAGCTCCCCGAATACACCGACGAGATCTACCACGGCTACCTGCCTGACGCTCACCCAGGGCTGGTCTACGGCTACCGCGTGCACGGCCCGTACGAGCCGGAGAACGGCCACCGCTTCAACCCCAACAAACTGCTGATCGACCCGTATGCCAAGCAACTGGTCGGCAGCCTGCAATGGTCCGAAGCACTGTTCGGCTACACCATCGGCCACCCCGACGGCGATCTGTCGTTCGACGAGCGCGACAGCGCGCCCTTCGTGCCCAAGTGCAAGGTGATCGACCCTGCATTCACCTGGGGCCGCGACCAGCGCGTGCAGATCCCCTGGGAGCGTACGATCATTTATGAGGCCCACACCCGTGGCATCAGCATGCGCCACCCAGCGGTGCCGGAAGAACTGCGCGGCACCTTCGCCGGCCTGGCCAATGACGAGTTGCTCAAGCACATCAAGGAGCTGGGCGTTTCCAGCATCGAGCTGCTGCCGATTCACGCCTTCGTCAACGACCAGCACCTGCTGGACAAGGGCCTGAACAACTACTGGGGCTACAACAGCATCGCCTTCTTTGCGCCCCACCCGCGTTACCTGGCCAGCGGCAAGATCGCCGAGTTCAAGGAAATGGTCGCACACCTGCACGACGCCGGGCTGGAGGTGATCCTGGATGTGGTCTACAACCACACCGCCGAAGGCAACGAGCGCGGCCCCACGCTGTCGATGCGCGGTATCGACAACGCCTCGTACTACCGCCTGATGCCGGACGACAAGCGCTATTACATCAACGATTCCGGCACCGGCAACACCCTGGACCTGAGCCACCCCTGCGTGCTGCAGCTGGTCACCGACTCGCTGCGCTACTGGGCCGGCGAAATGCACGTGGACGGCTTCCGCTTCGACCTGGCGACCATCCTTGGCCGCTACCACGACGGCTACAGCGAACGCCACGGCTTCCTCGTCGCCTGCCGCCAGGACCCGATGCTGAGCCAGGTGAAGCTGATTGCCGAACCATGGGACTGCGGCCCGGGCGGCTACCAGGTGGGCAACTTTGCCCCGGGCTGGGCAGAGTGGAACGACCGCTTCCGCGACACCGTGCGCGCCTTCTGGAAAGGCGACGAAGGCCAACTGGCCGACTTTGCCTCGCGCATGACCGCCTCGGGGGACATGTTCAACAACCGTGGCCGGCGTCCCTATGCCTCGGTCAACTTCGTCACCGCCCACGACGGTTTCACCTTGCGCGACCTGGTGTCGTACAACCACAAGCACAACGAGGACAACGACGAGAACAACCAGGACGGCACCGATAACAACCTGTCATGGAACTGCGGTGTCGAGGGGCCAACTGACGACCCGGCCGTGAATGCCCTGCGCATGCGCCAGATGCGCAACTACTTCGCTACCCTGCTGCTGGCCCAGGGCACGCCGATGATCGTCGCCGGCGATGAGTTCAGCCGTACCCAGCACGGCAACAACAATGCCTATTGCCAGGACAGCGAGATCGGCTGGGTGAACTGGGACCTGGACCAGGAGGGCAAAGAGCTGCTGGCTTTCGTCAAGCGCCTCACCCGCCTGCGCCTGGCCTACCCGGTACTGCGTCGCTCGCGCTTCCTGGTTGGCGACTACAATGAGGCGATCGGCGTCAAGGATGTGACCTGGCTGGCACCGGATGGCAACGAGATGAGCGTGGAACAATGGGAAGACCCGCACGGGCGTTGCCTGGGCATGTTGATCGATGGCCGTGCCCAGGTCAGCGGCATTGCCAGGCCAGGCGCCGAGGCCACCGTGCTGCTGATCGTCAATGCCCACCATGACATCGTGCCGTTCCAGCTGCCAACCGTGCCCGAGGGGGATTACTGGAGCTGCCTGGTCGATACCGACCGGCCAGAGCTGCGCAAGGGGCAGCATCTGCAGTTCGACAGCACCTTCGAGGTGAAGGGGCGGTCGTTGCTGCTGATGGTGTTGCAGCGTGATGAGGAGTGAACCTGAAACGCTGGTATGTGTCCCTTGTGTAGGAGCGGCCTTGTGTCGCGATCGGGCCGCACAGCGGCCCCAGCTATTCTTGCCTTGGTGCTGACAAACGGGGCCGCTGCGCGGCCCGATCACGACACAAGGCCGCTCCTACAAGGATCCGCGCAAACCCGTTGACCGAGGAGTAACCGTGAACCCCGAAGCCGGCAGTAAAGGTTTCGCCAGTGTCAACCAGGCCCCGGCCGTGAAGCGGCTGCGGGTGCTGACGGTGAATACCCACAAGGGCTTCACCGCCTTCAACCGGCGCTTCATCCTGCCGGAACTGCGCGAGGCGGTGCGCAGCACCCAGGCCGACATCGTCTTTCTCCAGGAGGTGCTCGGCAGCCACGACCGCCACGCCGCGCGTTACCCCGGCTGGCCGCAGACCTCGCAGTACGAGTTCCTCGCCGACAGCATGTGGAGCGACTTCGCCTACGGGCGCAACGCGGTCTACCCCGACGGCCACCACGGCAACGCGCTGCTGTCCAAATACCCGATCATCGAACATCGCAACCTCGACGTGTCGATCACCGGCCCCGAACGACGTGGCCTGCTGCACTGCGTCCTCGACGTGCCTGGCCAGCATCAGGTGCATGCCATCTGCGTGCACCTGTCGTTACTGGAAAGCCACCGCCAGAAGCAGCTGCAACTGCTGCGCAAGCTGCTCGAATCCTTGCCCACCGACGCCCCGGTGATCATCGCTGGCGACTTCAACGACTGGAAATCCCACGGCAACCGCACCTTGGGCCTGCAGCGTGACCTGCACGAGGCCTTCGAACGCCACCATGGCCACCTGGCCCGCACCTATCCTGCGCGGCTGCCGCTGTTGCGCCTGGACCGTGTCTACCTGCGCAACGCCGAAAGCCATGGGCCGCGGATTCTGGGGCACAAACCTTGGTCGCACCTGTCGGACCACCTGCCGTTGTCGGTCGAAGTCAGGCTTAGCAATCATTCTTCATAGCCGCAGCACGGCAAATAGCGAACCTGGCTATACCTAGCCGAATTATCTTGTGATTCAACAAGTTGAACAAAGCCACGGAACCTGAACACATCCTTCACGCTTTCTTGACGCAAGCGGCGCCCTCTCCTTAGCTGAACATATCTAGCAGTAATGATCTCGCGCAGGGCCTCTAGCTCGCGCCTTCGTGCGCGCTGCAGAAAGCCAGGCGTGCTGGTTTGGGTCGCCCACTGTTTTTGCCGTACAGCTCGTGACAACAGGCCAGGTCCTAGGGCTGTAACACCAAAACAAAGGAGATCCGCCATGAAAAGCACCTCGAACCCCTTGCGCTTCGAAAGCATTTTCTACGCGGTTTCCACGTCGCTGCTTCTGGCAACCCCGGTGGAAACTATCGCGTATGAACTGCAGGACGACCCGACCTCGCCCGGCTTCCTGCACCAACCGGCAGTACCACAGCTTACGCTCGACCCGGTCAGCGCCAGTGGCTTGAGTATCGGTACCTTGAACGCGTTCTCGCAAAAGATGAGCGAACGCCATGGGCAGCCTGCACCGGACCTGGTCGCCAGCCAGTGGGCGCAGTTCTTCCCCACCACCGCGCGCAGTGGCGCGCAGCCTCCGGACCAGCTGGAGGCCCCCAGCCAGCAACTGATGATCGGCCCGGACCTGTTCGTGCGTGAAACTGCAGCGGGCAATGTGCACCGCGCGGGGATCTTCGTGGGGCAAAACAACCTGCAGACCAACTTCAACGGCATGCGCCAGCTGTTGGGCGACAAGCAACGCAACGCCGTGAACCTCAGCGGCGAAAGCCTGGGGGTGTACTGGAGCATGACCCATGAACAGGGCTGGCACCTGGATGCCGTGGCCATGGGTTCACGCATCGACGTCAACGGTCGAGGCGAAAACGGCCAGCGACTGGACGACAGCGGCCACGCGATGACCTTCTCGCTGGAAGGCGGCATCCCCATCGGCCTGGGTGGCGGCTGGGTGATTGAGCCACAGGCACAGTTGATCAACCAGCAGTTCTTCCCCGGCAGCCGGGCGCAGGAAGAGACCTTGCAGGCCTTCGACAGCCAGCCGAGCTGGAGCGGTCGGGTCGGCGCCAGGCTGTCCGGGCGTTATGAAGTACGCGGCATGCCGATCGAACCCTATGTGCGGACCAACGTGTGGTATGACTTCAGCAATGCCGATGAGGTGAAGCTGGACCAGGTCGACAAGATCTCCAGCTCGCGCTACTCGACCACGGTGGAACTGGGGTTGGGGCTGGTGGCGCGGGTGACACCCACGGTGGCGCTGTTTGTCAGTGCCGATTACAGCAGTGACGTCGACGACAATGATCTGAACGGGTTGATTGGCAGCCTTGGGGTGCGGATGCGGTGGTAGGCAGGGTCGGCCCTTTCGCGGGGGAACCCGCTCCCACAAGGACCGCACAGGGTCTGAAGCTTGTGCAATACCTGTGGGAGCGGGTTTACCCGCGAAGAGGCCAGTACTGGGAACACATCAGGCTGGTTTCATTATCAGAACACCCAGCGGCGGCAGGTTCAGGGCCAGCGACTGCGGCTGCCCATGGCTGGCTATCTGGTCACTCTCCACCACCCCCAAATTGCCGACATTGGACCCGGCATACAGCTCTGCATCACTATTCAACAGCTCCTGCCAGCGCTCGCCGAACGGCACGCCAATGCGATACCCCTCGCGCGGCACCGGGGTGAAGTTGGCCACCACCAGCACCGGCTCGCCACTGCTGCTCCAGCGCAACCAGGCATACACGCTGTTCTGCGCATCGTCACCAATCAGCCACTGGAACCCCTGCGGCTGGCAATCCTGCTCGTGCAACGCCGGCACCTCGCGGTACAGGCGGTTGAGGTCGCCGACCAGGCGCTGTACACCCTGGTGCTCAGGGTACTGCAGCAGGTACCAGTCCAGCTCGCCATCGTGGTCCCACTCACGCCACTGGCCGAACTCGCAGCCCATGAACAGCAGCTTCTTTCCCGGATGCGCCCACATGAAGGTGAGGTAGGCACGCAGGTTGGCGAACTTCTGCCAGCGGTCGCCGGGCATCTTGTCGATCAGCGAATGCTTGCCGTGCACCACTTCGTCGTGGGAGATGGGCAGGATGAAGTGCTCGGAATAGGCATAGATCAGCCCGAAGCTCATCTCGTTGTGATGATAAGTGCGGTGCACCGGGTCGTTCTGGATGTAATGCAAGGTGTCGTGCATCCAGCCCATGTTCCACTTGTAGGCAAAGCCCAGGCCACCCTGCTGGGTCGGCTGGCTGACGCCGGGCCAGGCGGTGGACTCCTCGGCGATGATCAGCGCGCCCGGGGCCTCATGGGCCGCCACGCCGTTTAGGTGGCGGATGAAGTCGATGGCTTCCAGGTTCTCGCGCCCGCCGTGGCGGTTGGGCACCCATTCGCCGGCCTTGCGCGAATAGTCGCGGTACAGCATCGAGGCCACTGCATCGACACGCAGGCCATCGATGTGGAAGTGCTTCAGCCAGTGCAGCGCCGAGGCCATCATGAAGCCGCGCACTTCGTTGCGGCCAAGGTTGTAGATCAGCGTGTTCCAGTCCTGGTGGTAGCCCTCCAGCGGGTTGTCGTATTCGTACAGGGCGGTGCCGTCGAAACGCGCCAGGCCGTGTTCGTCGGTGGGGAAATGCGCCGGTACCCAGTCCAGCAGTACACCAATGCCCCCTTGGTGGCAGGCGTCGATGAACGCGGCGAAGTCCTCGGCGCTGCCGTAGCGCGAGGTGGGCGCGAACAGCGACAGCGGCTGGTAGCCCCAGGAGCCGCCGAACGGGTGCTCCATGATCGGCAGCAGTTCGATGTGGGTAAAGCCCAGTTCCTGAACGTACGGCACCAGGCGCTCGGCCAGCTCGCGCCAGTTGTAATAGCGCCCGACCTCGCCCGCCTCATCCAGCTCGCAGCGCCACGACCCCGGGTGCAGTTCGTAGATCGACAGCGGCGCACTGTAGGCATGGCGTTGCGCGCGTTGCGCCATCCAGTCGTGGTCTTGCCAGTCGTGGCTGAGCGCCCCTGCCACCTTGGATGCGGTGCTCGGCGGCAGTTCGGTGGCGCGCGCCAGCGGGTCGGCTTTCAGGGGCAGTATGCCGTCCTTGCCCAGCACCTCGAACTTGTAGGTTTCGCCCACGCCCAGGCGCGGCACGAACAGCTCCCACACCCCGGCGCTGTGGCGCAGGCGCATGGGGTGGCGGCGGCCATCCCAGTTGTTGAAGTCACCCACCACCGACACCCGCCGGGCGTTCGGTGCCCACACCGAGAAACACACGCCATCGACGCCATCGACCTGGATGGGTTGGGCGCCGAAGCGCCCGGACAGGTCGCGGTGGTTGCCTTCGGCGAACAGGTACAGGTCCATGTCGCCCAGTTGCGGGCCGAAGCTGTAGGGGTCTTCGGTAATCTGCTCGCCACCGGCCCAACCGATCTGCAGCAGGTACGGGTGTGCCTCATCGAGGTGCGCGGTGAACAACCCTGGCAGGCTGCCCTGCTCCATTTCGGCGAGGATGCGCCCGTCATGCCGGGCCAGGATGCGCACATTCAGGGCGTTGGGCAGGAAGGCGCGGACCACCTGCCCGCCGGCGCCGTCGCCATGGGGGCCGAGTACCGCAAATGGATCGGCGTGCTCGGCGCGGGCCAGGGCGTCGAGGTCCCGTTGCCGAAGGCCGCCGTTTTCACGCGTGGTTGCATTCATCTATGACTCTCCCCAGGTACTGATCAGTCCATGCAGGCCATGCAAAGGCACGGCCAGCCAGCTCGGACGGTTCTCGGCTTCGTATGTGATTTCGTAGGCAGCTTTTTCCAGGCAGAACAGCTCCAGTGCAACACGCTCGCCCTCGGCCTGTTGCCAGGCGTGCGGCATGGCCGCGGTGGCCAGGCCATAGGCTTCGACAAAGGCATGCCGCGACTGGTGCAGGTACTGCCTGGCAACCCGTTGCCGGGCTTGGCGCGCCGGGTCGGAAAGGTCGACCGCAGACGCGCTGCGCAAGATCATGGCAGCAGCATAGTCGAAGGATCGCAGCACGCCGCTGACATCCTTGTACGGGCTGTGTTTTGCCCGACGCTCTTGCAGCGGCCGGGCCGGTTCACCTTCGAAATCGATGAGGTAGGCGTCGCCCTGCACCACCAGCACCTGGCCCAGGTGCAGGTCGCCGTGCACGCGCATCAGCAAGCCGCCCTGGGCCTGGCGGGTCAGGTTGGCGATGTGCTGGGCCAGGCCGTCGCGCTGTTGCTGCAAGTCGTCGACCAGCGCCTGGCTTTCGCTGTCGAGGCTGTCGCGGTGCTGGGCCAGCAGGTCGAGGGCATGGGTGAGTTCGGCACTGATCTGCGCACTCCAGCGTTCGCTGTCGTCGGCATCGCTCGGGCGCGGCTGGAAGGCCTCGTCGTTGGTCGGTGCGGCCAGCAGCAGGTGCATCTCGCCCAGGCGCTGGCCGAGCAAGGCGGCAAAGCCGGTGAGTTCGGCCAGTGCATCGGTGTGCGCATCGGCGTCGAGGCTGGAGGGCTCCATCTGGTCGCGGATGGCCCGTTCCAGGGTGTTCTGGGTCCAGGCCCAGGCGTCACCCTGGTTGCTCAGGTAGCCCTGGGCGATCATCAGCAGGTGTGGCGCGCCCTGCTCGTCCACCCGGCTGACCCAGGCCAGCAGCGGCGAAATGTTGGCAAAGCCTGCGGCGGTCAGGTAGGCACTCATTTCCAGCTCGGGGTGCACGCCCGGGTTGACCCGGCGAATCAGCTTGAGCACCACCTGGTCGCCAATCACCACCGAGCTGTTGGACTGCTCGGCGCTGAGGTAGCGCACGCTGCTTTCGTCGTTCAACGCCAGGCTCGCCAACTGCTGCGTGCTTTCGAAGCGCAGCTCGCCCTCGCCGTTGCCACAAGGCAGATGCATGCCGCCCTCACAGGCACGCAGCACCGCGCGGATGAATGGCTCGAGGACGAAGGCATCGGTGATCAGGCCAACCTGATGGGCACGGCGCACCCGCGCCAGGGCCAGCTGCTGCGGCAACGCGGTACTGATCTGCTCTTCGGGCAGCAGGCCGAACGGCAGCTGATAGCGGGTAGCCACACCCTCGCTGAGCACTTCGATTTCACCGAGCAGCACCGGCGTGGTGGTGGTGCCGAAACGCACGCCGTAGCAAAGGCGCACCTGGTCGATCGGCCCTTCCTTGCCGGCGAACCAGCGCCGCTTGGGCAGGTACTGCGGCAGGATGGCGCTTTGCAGGGTATCGCTGGAGGGGGCCTCCAGCAGTTCTTCCATGCGCTTGCGCAATACCAGTGTGGTCAATTCGGGTAACCCCTCGGTGGCCTGGATGTGCCAGCTGGGCATGCGGTCGTGGCTGGCCAGCAGGAACCAGTAGAAGGCGTAGGGTGGCAATGTCAGCAGGAACGGCAGTTGCCCGATTGGCGGGAAGGCGCTGCCGCCGAGCATCTCCACCGGTACTTTGTCGGCGTATTGTGACAATTCCAGTTCAGCTGCCTGGGCGGCGCGGGAAACGTTGGCCACGCACAGGATGACTTCAGTGTTGCCATCGGCGTCGGTGTACTCGCGCAAGTAGGCGAGGATGCGCCGGTTGTTCGGCGTGAGGGTGCGCAGGCTGCCGCGGCCGAAGGCCTTCTGCTGCTTGCGCACCGCCAGCATGCGCCGGGTCCAGTTCAGCAGCGAATGCGGGTCGTTGGCCTGGGCTTCGACGTTGACGGTCTGGTAACCGTACAGCGGGTCCATGATCGGCGGCAGCACCAGGCGCTGCGGGTCGGCGCGGGAGAAACCGCCGTTGCGGTCCGGCGACCACTGCATGGGCGTGCGCACGCCGTCGCGGTCGCCCAGGTAGATGTTGTCGCCCATGCCCAGTTCGTCGCCGTAATACAGGGTGGGCGTGCCGGGCATCGACAGCAGCAGGCTGGTGAGCAGTTCGATGCGCCGGCGGTCGCGCTGCAGCAGCGGCGCGAGGCGGCGGCGGATGCCCAGGTTGATGCGGGCGCGGCGGTCTTCGGCGTAGTAGTTCCACAAGTAGTCGCGCTCGCGGTCGGTGACCATTTCCAGGGTCAGCTCATCGTGGTTGCGCAGGAAGATCGCCCATTGGCAGTTGGCGGGGATTTCCGGGGTCTGGCGCAGGATGTCGGTGATCGGGAAGCGGTCTTCCATGGCCAGGGCCATGTACATGCGCGGCATCAACGGGAAGTGGAAGGCCATGTGGCATTCGTCGCCCTCGCCCTCGCCGAAGTACGGGCGTGTGTCCTCGGGCCATTGGTTGGCCTCGGCCAGCAGCATGCGGTCGGGGTAGTTGGCGTCGATTTCGGCGCGGATCGCCTTGAGCACATCGTGGGTTTCGGCAAGGTTCTCGTTGTTGGTGCCGTCGCGCTCGATCAGGTAAGGGATGGCGTCCAGGCGCAGGCCATCGACACCCAGGTCCAGCCAGAAGCGCATTACCCCGATCACGGCCTTGAGCACTTGCGGGTTGTCGAAGTTGAGGTCGGGCTGGTGCGAGTAGAAGCGGTGCCAGAAGTACTGGCCGGCGACCGGGTCCCAGGTCCAGTTGGACTTCTCGGTGTCGAGGAAGATGATGCGCGTGCCGTCGTACTTCTGGTCATCATCCGACCACACATAGAAGTCCCGTGCCTTGCTGCCGCGCTTGGCATGGCGGGCGCGCTGGAACCAGGGGTGCTGGTCGCTGGTGTGGTTGATGACTAGCTCGGTGATTACCCGCAGGCCGCGTTTGTGCGCCTCGGCGATAAAGCGGCGGGCATCGGCCAGGTTGCCGTAGTCGGGGTGCACGGCCTTGTATTCGGCGATGTCGTAGCCATCGTCGCGGCGTGGCGAGGGATAGAACGGTAGCAGCCACAGGGTGTTGACGCCCAGCTCGGCGATGTAGTCGAGCTTGCTGATCAGGCCGGCGAAGTCGCCGATGCCGTCGTTGTTCGAATCGAAGAACGACTTGATGTGCAGCTGGTAGATGACGGCGTCCTTGTACCACAGCGGGTCGTCGATGAAGGCTGCAGGGCGGGAACGCTTGGCCATGTGCGACTCCTTTCAATTTCTGGTTGCTCTGGCCCCTGTAGGAGCGGGCTTGCCCGCGAAACAGACACCGCGGTGTATGGCACCTGCTGTGCCGGTGTTCGCGGGCAAGCCCGCTCCTACAGTGGATCGCGAACCACCGTTAGCGGGCCTTTTCGATGCGCCAGATACCGAACGGCAGATGCCAGGGTTCGATGCGCATCCATTGGGTCTTGCCGTACCACGACCAGCGATGTCCGTTCATCAAGTCCTCACCATGGGTTTCGGCGTTGTCATCCAGCCCCAGCTCCCACAGCGGCAGCTCGAAATGCGCCTCCTGGGCGTTGTGCGGGTCGAGGCTGATTGCCACCAGAATGTAGTTGTCGCGCTCGGGCGTGCGCTTGGCGAAGTACAGGATGTTGTCGTTCCAGCAGTTGAAGAACGCCACGCCCAGGTGGGTCTGCAAGGCGCGGTTCTGCCGGCGGATGCGGTTGAGCTGGGCGATCTCGGCAATGATGTTGCCGGGTTGGCTGAAATCGCGTGGGCGGATTTCGTACTTCTCCGAATCCAGGTACTCCTCCTTGCCCGGCAGCGGTGTGCCTTCGCACAGTTCGAAGCCCGAATACATGCCCCACAGCCCCGACCCCATGGTGGCCAGTGCAGCGCGTATGAGGAAGCCGGCACGGCCGGAGGTATGCAGGAAGTACGGGTTGATGTCGGGCGTGTTGACGAAGAAGTTGGGCCGGTAGCACTGGCTCCATGGCGGCTGGTTGAGCTGCTCGAAGTATTCGCGCAGTTCCTGTTTGTGATTGCGCCAGGTGAAGTAGGTATAGCTCTGCGCGTACCCGACCTTGCCAAGGCGGGCCATCATCGCCGGTTTGGTGAAGGCTTCGGCGAGGAAGATGACCTCCGGGTGCCGGCTGCGCACATTGGCGATCAGCCATTGCCAGAATGGCAGTGGTTTAGTGTGCGGGTTGTCGACGCGGAAGGTCTTCACACCCTCCTCGACCCAGCCGACCACTACGTCACGCAAAGCCAGCCACAGCGAGGGCACGGCCTCGGGCGCGTAGAAATCGACGTTGACGATGTCCTGGTATTTCTTCGGCGGGTTCTCGGCATAGCGGATGGTGCCGTCCGGTCGCCAGCTGAACCAGCCGGGGTGCTCCTTGAGCCAGGGGTGATCCTGGGAGCACTGGATCGCGAAGTCGAGGGCGATTTCCAGGCCATGCTCGGCCGCTGCGGCTACCAGGCGACGGAAGTCGTCGCGGCTGCCCAGTTGTGGGTGAATCGCCTCGTGACCACCTTCCGCGCTGCCGATGGCATACGGGCTGCCCGGGTCGCCGGGCTCCGCCGTGAGGGCGTTGTTGCGGCCCTTGCGGTGCTGCATGCCGATGGGATGGATCGGCGGAAAATACAGTACGTCGAAGCCCATGTCGCGGATCATCGGCAGGCGCTCGTGCACATCGTTGAACGTGCCGTGGCGCTCGGGGCTGTCGGTGACCGAACGCGGGAACAGCTCGTACCAGCTGGCGAACTGCGCGGCCGGGCGGTCGACATCGACGGGGAATTCGCGGCTGCGGGCCAGGTAGCTGCGGTGCTCGGCGTCGCTCATCAGGCGGGCGGTAGCGGGGTCGAGAAACAGTGCCACCTGGTCGTCGGCATTAAGCGTGGGCAGGCGCTGCTGCAACGCCTGGAGCTCCTCGCGCAGGGCACCGTTGCACAGCTCGATGCCCTTGCCCAGCATCAATCGGCCTTCCTCCAGCTCCAAGCGGACCTCGACACCGGCGTGGTACTTCTTCTCCAGGTCGTGGCAGTAGGTAGCGAACGGGTCGATCCAGGCCTCGATGCTGAACAGGTGCGGGCCCAGTTCAGTGGGGGTGAATTCGGCCAGCCACAGGTCGTTGCCCGGCGAGTGCATGGGCACGCAATGCCAGCGCCGGCTGTGGGCCTGGCGCCAGTTGAGCATCACGGCCAGGCGGTCGTGGCCGTCGCTGTAGACCTTGCTGCTGACCGCCACCGGCTGGCCACTGATGGCCTTGGCGGCGAAGGTGCCGGCCTCGAGCACGGGTTGGGTGTCTTCGATCACGATGCGCGGCGCCAGCAGCGCCTGGGACAGGCTGATGGCCTGGTCCGGGTGATCGTTGGCCATGGGCACGCTTTCGAAGGGCTCGTTTCGTGACATCGGACCTTGCTCCCTCAGGCTGGTGGCGGTAAGGGTTCAGAGCCGGGCACAGGCGTGGGGTTCAAAAAAATTGAGCGAACGGCAGCTGCGAGGGGTCGAAGCCTGCAGCACCTCTTCAATTACCCAAGCGAGGTCAGGCCATGAACATTCCCATTCCACCGGAGACTCCCGATCCCAACATCGACGACCCGAGCCTGCCGCCGCCCGTGCCGGAGGAAGACCCGGACGAGCTGCCGATCAAGCCGACCGTGCCGCCGACGGTAGGCGACCCGCCGAGCCAGGAACCACCGGTGAAGGCTTAAGGGTAGACCAGGATCGACGCAGGCAGGACCGGCCCTTTCGCGGGTGAACCCGCTCCCACAGGGACCGCGCCGATTTCGAACTCGGCGCTGTACCTGTAGGAGCGGGTTTACCCGCGAAAGGGCCGGCAGCATCAATACATCAACCAGCAGTTAAAGCCGAGATCTCCGCCACACTGATCTCCCGCATGCGGAACTTCTGCACCTTGCCGGTCACCGTCATCGGGTACTCGTCGACAAAGCGGATATGCCGCGGCACCTTGAAGTGTGCAATGCGCGCCTTGCACCAGCCCTGCAGTTCCTCGACCGTGGCACTGTGCCCCGGGTGCAGCTTGATCCAGGCGACGATCTCCTCGCCATACCGGCTGCACGGGATGCCGATCACCTGCGCATCGGCCACCGCCGGGTGGGTGTAGAAAAACTCTTCCAGCTCACGCGGATAAATGTTCTCGCCGCCGCGAATGATCATGTCCTTGTTGCGCCCGACAATGCGCACGTAGCCGTGCTCGTCCATCACCGCCAGGTCGCCAGAATGCATCCAGCCGGCCGGGTCGATGGCATCTGCCGTGGCCTGGGGGTTGTCCCAGTAGCCGAGCATCACGCTGTAGCCGCGGGTGCACAGCTCGCCGATCTCGCCGCGCGGGACGATGCAGCCGTCGGCGTCCACCAGCTTGTTCTCCAGCTGCGGCTGGGTGCGGCCGACGGTGGTCACGCGCAGCTCAAGGTCGTCGTCCGGGCCGGTCTGTAGTGACACCGGGCTGGTTTCGGTCATGCCGTAGGCGATCTGCACTTCGGCCATGTGCATCTGGTCGATGACCCGGCGCATCACCTCGATCGGGCAGGTGGCGCCGGCCATGATGCCGCTGCGCAGGGTCGACAGGTCCATTTGCCCGCGCGCGGGGTGGTCGAGCATGGCGATGAACATGGTCGGCACGCCATAGAGGATGCTGGCGCGCTCTTCGGCCACGGCGCGCAGGGTGAGCTCAGCGTCGAAGGCGTCGTTGGGATAGATCATGGTGCTGCCATGGGTGATGCAGCCGAGGTTGGCCATGACCATGCCGAAGCAGTGGTACAGCGGTACCGGGATCACCATGCGGTCGCATGCGGTCAGGCCCAGGCTTTCGCCGACCATGAAGCCGTTGTTGAGAATGTTGTAGTGGCTGAGCGTGGCGCCCTTGGGAGCGCCTGTGGTGCCGGAGGTGTACTGGATGTTCACCGGCTGGTCGAACTGCAGGCTTTGCTGGCGCGCCGCATAGGCCTCGGTCGAGGTCTGCCCTGCCCGCTCGGCCAGCGCTTGCCAAGGCAGGAAGCCTGCCGGCGGGTTGGCGGCCAGGCTGACCACACCGCGCAGGTCGGGCAGGCGTTCACTGGCCATTTCACCGGGGGCGGCGCTGGCCAGCTCCGGCGCCAGTTCCTGGACCATGGCGTGGTAGTCGGACGTCTTGAAGGCATCGGCACACACCAGCCAGCGGCAACCGGACTGACGCAGCACGTATTCCAGCTCGCCCACGCGGTAGGCCGGGTTGATGTTGACCAGAATCGCACCGACCTTGGCGCTGGCCAGCTGCAGGATGCACCACTGGGCGCAGTTGGGCGACCAGATACCGACCCGATCGCCGGTGTTCACGCCCAGGGCCATCAGGGCACGAGCATGCACCTCGACCTGCTCGGCCAACTGCCGCCAGCTGTAGCGCAGGCCCTGATGGCGCGACACCAGGGCCTCGCCGTCGGCACAACGGGCCACGGTGGCGTCGAAGGCCTGGCCGATGGTCTGGGTCAGCAAGGCTTGGTCCTGGCGACCGCGGGTATAGCTTGGTTGACTCATGGGTGTCCCTTCTTGTGGTTGTTCTGGGCACGACTGAAGCAAGCGGGAATACTCTGGCGCAGATTTACGTTTACGTAAAGGTGATGAGTCGATTGACAGTGAGCGCATGCAGGTTTACGTTAACGTAAAGGTGAAAACGACATCGGGTTTGTCGGCGCACCACCGACCTTGTGGGAGCGGGTTTGCCCGCGAATGCGATCATCCAGGCAATGACGGTGGCCCTGCTGACGCATTCGCGGGTAAACCCGCTCCCACAGGGCCGGTGGATAGCCCTTGAGCCACGGTGTTACCCAATTTCAAGAACAAGAAGGTGCCCCCAGCATGCATTACCCCACCCTGAACTTCGCCCTGGGCGAAACCATCGACATGCTCCGCGACCAGGTGCGCACCTTCGTCGCCGCCGAACTGGCTCCGCGCGCCGCGCAAATCGACCACGACAACCTGTTCCCTGCCGACATGTGGCGCAAGTTCGGAGACATGGGCCTGCTGGGCATCACCGTGCCGGAAGAATACGGCGGTGCCGGCCTGGGCTACCTGGCCCACGTGGTTTCGATGGAAGAAATCAGCCGTGGCTCGGCCTCGGTGGCCCTGTCCTACGGTGCCCACTCCAACCTCTGCGTCAACCAGATCAACCGCAACGGCAGCCACGAGCAGAAGCTCAAGTACCTGCCCAAGCTGATCAGCGGCGAGCACATCGGCGCCCTGGCCATGAGCGAGCCCAACGCCGGTTCCGACGTGGTTTCGATGAAGCTGCGCGCGGAAAAGCGCGGCGACCACTACGTGCTCAACGGCAGCAAGACCTGGATCACCAACGGCCCGGACGCCAACACCTACGTGATCTATGCCAAGACCGACCTGGAAAAGGGCGCGCACGGCATCACCGCGTTCATCGTCGAGCGTGACTGGAAAGGCTTCAGCCGCAGCAACAAGTTCGACAAGCTGGGCATGCGTGGCTCCAACACCTGCGAGCTGTTCTTCGACGGCGTCGAAGTGCCGGAAGAAAACATCCTCGGCCAGCTCAACGGTGGCGTGCGCGTGCTGATGAGCGGCCTGGACTACGAGCGCGTGGTGCTGTCCGGCGGCCCGACCGGCATCATGCAGAGCTGCATGGACCTGGTAGTGCCCTACATTCACGACCGCAAGCAGTTCGGCCAGAGCATCGGCGAGTTTCAGCTGATCCAGGGCAAGATCGCCGACATGTACACCCAGCTCAACGCCAGCCGTGCCTACCTGTATGCCGTGGCCCAGGCCTGCGACCGTGGCGAGACCACCCGCAAGGACGCCGCCGGGGTGATCCTGTACACCGCTGAGCGCGCCACGCAAATGGCCCTGGAGGCGATCCAGATTCTCGGCGGCAACGGCTATATCAACGAATTCCCGGCAGGCCGCCTGCTGCGCGACGCCAAGCTGTACGAGATCGGTGCCGGCACCAGCGAAATCCGCCGGATGCTGATCGGCCGCGAACTGTTCAACGAAACCCGCTGAGCACAAGGGACGGGCGCACATGGCTACCTTGCACACCCAGATCAACCCGCGTTCGGCGGAGTTCGCCGGCAACAGCGCGGCCATGCTCGAACAGGTCCAGGCCCTGCGCGGCCTGCTCGCCCAAGTGGCCCAGGGCGGTGGGCCCAAGGCTCAGGAGCGGCACACTTCGCGTGGCAAGCTGCTGCCGCGCGAGCGTATCGACCGCCTGCTGGACCCGGGCTCGCCGTTCCTCGAAATCGGCCAACTGGCTGCCCATGAGGTGTATGGCGAAGACGTGCCCGCTGCGGGCGTGATCGCCGGCATCGGCCGCGTCGAAGGCGTGGAATGCATGATCGTGGCCAACGACGCCACGGTCAAAGGCGGGTCTTACTACCCGCTGACGGTGAAGAAGCACCTGCGTGCGCAGACCATCGCCCTGCAGAACCGCCTGCCGTGCATCTACCTGGTGGACTCCGGCGGCGCCAACCTGCCACGCCAGGACGAAGTGTTCCCCGACCGCGAGCACTTCGGGCGGATCTTCTTCAACCAGGCCAACATGAGCGCGCTGGGCATTCCGCAGATTGCCGTGGTGATGGGCTCGTGCACTGCCGGCGGTGCCTACGTGCCCGCGATGGCCGACGAAGCGATCATGGTGCGCCAGCAGGCGACCATCTTCCTCGCCGGCCCGCCACTGGTGAAGGCGGCCACCGGCGAGGTGGTTAGCGCCGAAGACCTTGGCGGTGCCGATGTGCACTGCCGCACCAGCGGCGTGGCCGACCACTATGCCGACAACGACGAACACGCCCTGGCCCTGGCCCGACGCAGCGTGGCCAACCTCAACTGGCACAAGCTGGGCAAGCTGCAGCGCCTGGCCCCGGTGGCACCGCTGTACGCCGCCGATGAGCTGTATGGCGTGGTGCCGGCCGATGCCAAGCAACCGTTCGACGTGCGCGAGGTTATCGCGCGTCTGGTCGACGGCTCGGTGTTCGACGAGTTCAAGGCGCTGTTCGGTACCACCCTGGTGTGCGGCTTCGCCCACCTGCACGGCTACCCGGTGGCGATCCTCGCCAACAACGGCATCCTGTTCGCCGAAGCGGCGCAAAAAGGCGCGCACTTCATCGAACTGGCCTGCCAGCGCGGCATCCCGCTGCTGTTCCTGCAGAACATCACCGGCTTCATGGTCGGCAAGAAGTACGAAGAAGGCGGCATCGCCAAGCACGGCGCCAAGCTGGTCACTGCCGTGGCCTGCGCCCAGGTGCCGAAGTTCACGGTGATCATTGGCGGCAGCTTTGGCGCCGGCAACTACGGCATGTGCGGCCGTGCCTACGACCCGCGCTTCCTGTGGATGTGGCCCAATGCGCGGATCGGCGTGATGGGGGCCGAACAGGCCGCCGGCGTGCTGGCTCAGGTCAAGCGCGAACAGAGCGAGCGCAGTGGCCACCCGTTCAGCGCCGAAGACGAAGCCCGGCTCAAACAGCCGATCCTTGACCAGTACGAGCACCAGGGCCACCCCTACTACTCCAGCGCCCGCCTGTGGGACGACGGTGTCATCGACCCGGCACAGACCCGCGACGTGCTCGGCCTGGCGTTGTCCGCTGCGCTGAACGCACCGATCGAACAGAGCCGCTTCGGCATTTTCCGGATGTGACCCATGAGCGATTTCAGCACTCTCGAAGTGATCCGCGACCCGCGCGGCTTCGCCACCCTGTGGCTGAGCCGCGAGGACAAGAACAACGCCTTCAACGCCTTGATGATCCGCGAGCTGATCGTCGCCCTCGACCAGTTGGCCGAGGACGCCAGCCTACGCTTCGTGCTGCTGCGCGGCCGCGGCCGGCACTTCAGCGCCGGCGCCGATCTGGCCTGGATGCAGCAGTCGGCGCAGCTGGACTTCAACACCAACCTGGATGATGCCCGCGAGCTGGGCGAGCTGATGTATGCCCTGCACCGCCTCAAGGTGCCGACCCTGGCCGTGGTGCAAGGCGCGGCCTTTGGCGGCGCGCTGGGCCTGATCAGTTGCTGTGACATGGCCATCGGTGCCGAAGACGCCCAGCTGTGCCTGTCGGAAGTGCGCATCGGCCTGGCCCCGGCAGTGATCAGCCCGTTCGTGGTCAAGGCCATCGGCGAGCGTGCCGCGCGCCGCTATGCCCTCACCGCCGAGCGTTTCAGCGGCGTGCGGGCCCGCGAGCTGGGCCTGCTGGCCGAGGTCTACCCGGCCAGCGAACTGGACGCCCAGGTCGAAGCCTGGGTGAGCAACCTGCTGCAGAACAGCCCGCAAGCGCTACGCGCCACCAAGGACCTGCTGCGTGAAGTGGACGACGGTGAACTCAGCCCGGCCCTGCGCCGCTACTGCGAAAACACCATCGCCCGCATCCGCGTCAGCGCCGAAGGCCAGGAGGGCCTGCGCGCCTTCCTGGAAAAACGCCGCCCCGCCTGGCAAACCGACGACAAGAAGGAGCCGCGCCCATGAGCCGCCCCGCTTTGACCACCCTGCTGGTCGCCAACCGCGGCGAAATCGCCTGCCGGGTGATGCGCACCGCCAAGGCCATGGGCCTGACCACCGTGGCCGTGCACAGTGCCACCGACCGTGATGCCCGGCACAGCCGCGAAGCCGATATCCGCGTCGACCTCGGCGGCACCAAGGCTGCCGAAAGCTACCTGCTGGTCGACAAGCTGCTGGCCGCAGCCAAGGCCAGCGGCGCCCAGGCCATCCACCCGGGCTATGGCTTCCTGTCCGAGAACGCAGGCTTCGCCCGTGCCATCGAAGAGGCCGGGTTGATCTTCCTCGGCCCACCGGCCAGCGCCATCGACGCCATGGGCAGCAAGTCGGCGGCCAAGGCACTGATGGAAGCCGCTGGCGTGCCACTGGTGCCGGGCTACCATGGCGAAGCCCAGGACCTGGACACCTTCCGCGCCGCCGCCGAACGCATCGGCTACCCGGTGCTGCTCAAGGCCAGCGCCGGCGGCGGTGGCAAGGGCATGAAAGTGGTCGAAGAAGAAAGCCAGCTGGCCGACGCCCTGGCCTCGGCCCAGCGTGAGGCGCAGTCGTCGTTCGGCGATGCGCGCATGCTGGTGGAAAAGTACGTGCTCAAGCCGCGCCATGTGGAAATCCAGGTATTCGCCGACCAGCACGGCAACTGCCTGTACCTCAACGAGCGTGACTGCTCGATACAGCGCCGCCACCAGAAAGTGGTGGAAGAAGCCCCTGCGCCAGGTCTGTCAGCCGAATTGCGCCGGGCCATGGGTGAGGCGGCGGTACGCGCGGCCCAGGCCATCGGCTACGTGGGCGCCGGCACCGTGGAGTTCCTGCTCGATGCCCGTGGCGAGTTCTTCTTCATGGAGATGAACACCCGCCTGCAGGTGGAGCACCCGGTCACCGAGGCCATTACCGGGCTTGATCTGGTGGCCTGGCAGATTCGCGTGGCCTGCGGCGAGGCCCTGCCGATCACCCAGGAACAGGTGCCGCTGATAGGCCATGCCATCGAAGTGCGCCTGTATGCCGAGGACCCGGCCAACGAATTCCTGCCCGCGACCGGCAAGCTGGCGCTGTACCGCGAGTCGGCAGCCGGCGAAGGGCGACGGGTGGACAGCGGGGTCAGCGAGGGTGATGTGGTGTCGCCGTTCTACGACCCGATGCTGGGCAAGCTGATCGCCTGGGGCGAAGACCGCGAGCAGGCGCGCCTGCGCTTGCTGGCCATGCTCGACGAATTTGCCATTGGCGGGTTGAAGACCAACATCGCCTTCCTGCGGCGCATTCTCGCCCACCCGGCGTTTGCTGCAGCGGAGTTGGATACTGGCTTCATTCCGCGTCACCAGGAGGTTTTGCTGCCCGCGCCGCAAGCGCTGCCGGCAGGCTTCTGGGAAGCCGCGGCCGAGGCCTGGTTGCAGGGCCAGGCCGCACACCAGCGGGAGGACGACCGCAGTTCGCCGTGGGCCGAGCGCAACGGCCTGCGCCTGGGCCTGCCGGCGCGCAGCAGCCTGCACCTGGTCAGTGGCGGGCAGGACCAGGCAGTCGCCCTGGAGCGCAGCGCTGCGTCTACCTGGCAGTTGCTGGGCGAGCAGTTGGTGCATGACCAGGCTGGTGTGCGTCGCCAGCATCTGGCGATCCGCCGCGGTGGCACGCTGTACTTGCACTGGGACGGCGAGATGCATGCCATCGAAGCTTTCGACCCGATTGCCGAGGCCGAGGCCAGCCACAGCCACCAGGGCGGCCTGGGCGCGCCCATGAACGGCAGCATCGTGCGGGTGCTGGTGGAGCCTGGGCAGGTGGTGGAAGCAGGTACGGCGCTGGTAGTGCTGGAGGCCATGAAGATGGAGCACAGCATTCGCGCGCCGCATGGCGGCACGGTGAAGGCGTTGTTCTGCCAGGAAGGGGATATGGTCAGCGAAGGGACGGTGCTGGTCGAACTGGCGGAGTAAGAGTCCTGGGGGCCGCCTTGCGGCCCTTTCGCGACACAAGGCCGCTCCTACAGGTACGGTGCATACCCTGAGGTTGGTGCGGTACTTGTAGGAGCGGCCTTGTGTCGCGAAAGGGCTGCGCAGCAGCCCCGGCAATCTAGAAGACCCCGTGCCCCCGCACGACCACACCCAGAAATTCGCAGCCGCCTTCACACAGAACTGTCGGATAGCGCGTATTCAGCGGTTTGAGCATCCTGTCTCCGCCCTCCTCGACCAACTGCCGCAACACTGCCGGCCGCCCGGGCTGCTGCGCAATCACCAACCGGCCTGGCTCCGCCGGCAGGCCGGTATCCACCAGCACACGCATACCCTCAGGCACGCTCCTGCCACTGGCGGCATTCATCGAGTCGTTTTCCACCACCAGCCAGAAGGCATTGCCGGCGGGCATATAGTCCGTCTGTTCATGGGATTTGCTCGCCTCAGGCAAAGGCCCCTGCAAATCGGCCCAGCTCAGCACGGGGAAACGATAGCTCGCACTACACCCTGAGGCTTCAGACGCAAGGCCACGCTCGACCACCATGACTTGGGCCTCAAGAGACACCAACCCAAGCTTCTCGAGCTTTTCGTTGATGGTCTGCAGTGTCGGCCGTCGTGAACCGCGCAACCAATGCCCTACGCCGCCCTGTGTCATGCCCAGGCGTTCGGCCAGCTTGAGCTGGCTGAGGTTGTGTTCACGCTTGTAGCGCTTGAGAAACGCGATCCAGTTTTCCATGAGCGGATACTGCAGCTCCAAGACTTGCGCCATCCCTGTAGGAGCGGCCTTGTGTCGCGAAAGGGCTGCGCAGCAGCCCCGGCAATCTAGAAGGAGCCATGCACCCGCACGACCACACCCAGAAACTCGCAGCCTTCCTCACACAACAGCGCCGGGTAGTTGCTGTTGAGTGCCTTCAGGTACCGTTGCCCACCTTCCTCCGCCAACTCACGGAAGATCGCCGGTTTGCCCGGCTGACGAGCGATAACCAGACGCCCTGGCTCGGCATCTACCCCAGGATCCACCAACATCCGCATGCCCTGCGGCACACTGCGGCCACTGGCGGCACTCATCGCATCATTCTCGACAGTCAGCCAGAACGCCTTGCCTTGGGCCAGGTAGTCCGTCTGCTCGAACACACCTGGCTCCGCCCCCTCTGCGATACCTAGCTCATCCCAGCCCAGCACCGGGTAGCGGAAGCACACGATGTATTGCATGAGGTCCAGGTCATCATCGGAGTCATCGACCTCGTAAATGCCACGCTCCTCGCCAACCTGACCAACAATGCGCAACTGCAGGCTGACGTTGTAATGGGGCATGCCAATCTCAACGAATGTGCGATTCATCGACTCGATCTTCGGCTGACGCCGCTTGTTCACCCAATGCCCCACGCTGCCTTGAGACACGCCAACGCGCTCGGCAAGCTGTTCTTGAGTGAGCCCTAGCTCCTCCATCCGGTCACGGACGAGGGCAATCCATTTATCCATATTCATCGCTGGCACGATACGGACTGCCTTCTAGCGCTCAATAAACATTCAGTATTATTTATCGGAAAGCACAAAAATACTTTAGGTATTAGTATCGACCTGAGCCCTTTCCCCACTGGTGTTAGCAGGTATCAGGATGAAACCCCCGAAAAACGACGAAACAGATCTCGACAGCGAAGCCGCCCGCCGCGCCCTCGACTACTACCTCAACCCCAACCCGCCGCGCCCCACCCTGGACAACAGGATCTGGACCCTGCACGAGGGTGTAACCGGCGACCAGGCCCAGGAACACGCCATCGCCCTGCTGCGCTGCGCCGCCGCCACCGCGCAGGAAACTGCTACTCACCAGCACGGCAGCCAGCGCGAACTGACCTTTGCCCTGATGCACATGATGGACATGGCGCGCGCACTGCTCGAGCACAAACGCACCGTGGAATCGGGTTTGTAAGCAAGAAAGAAGGGAGAGAACGTGATGGCCGGGTAACGGCGAAGGCCCCGATTGCCGGGACAAGGAGCGCACCGGTAAAATTTTTTTACCGGATTAGCGAAAATTCATTTGACTTGCAAATGATAACTATTATTATTGCGCTCAGCTGATCGCGAGATCTGCTGGATAACCTGGAGCTTAGGTCGCTCTCAGATTATCTCCTCATCAGGCTAATCACGGTTTTTGACCCAGCTTTTTGCTGGGTCTTTTTTTTGGCTCTTCAGGCTAATGAAGATCGTGATGGCGCGCATGATAGCAAAGGTGTTTCAGGGCGTGAACGCTCATTACAAAACTTTGCGGAATCAGCACTTGAGAATCAATCTCGTTTCAAATACGCTGATCACGCATCACGGAAGATGCCCCCATCCCTCCCCTCCACAGAGCAAGGAGCTGTCCATGACCCGTCTGCTGCTGCCCCTTGAGCACTCAAACCCCGCTGCCGAACATCATGCCGACGACGCCCTGCTGCACGCCCTGAAACACCTGCCACGGCGTGTCCAACAAGTATTCCTGCTCAACCGCCTCGACCAACTGGACTTCTCCAGCATCGCCGCCCGCCTCGACCTGCCATTGGCGAGCATCGAGCGGCACATGGACCAGGCACTGCAGGCTGGTCGTTCGCGCCGGGATGTGCTGGCGAGTGTTGCCGGGCAATGGTATGTGCGCTTGCAGAGCCCACAGGTGACGGCGTGCGAGCGGATCGATTTTCGCCGTTGGCTGGATGCGGACATGGCGAACTTGCAGGCGTTTCATGACACGGAAATGCACTGGCGCAGCCTGTTGGCACCGGCACGGCAACTGGGCCAGGATGGTTGGTACCGGCAAGGTCGGGCGGCACTGTCGTTGGGCGGCTGTTCGGTTGCGGTCGGGCTTGGCGTGGCGGCGTTGGTGCTGTTTGGTTTCTGGGCCTGATCAACACCTTCGCTACACCGTTATCGTTTTCACCGCGGATGGCTCGGTCGTTATCAAGTTCGAGTGCTGGTCAGCGTTTCCGTCAGGCATGCAAGCAGTAGCCATCCGCACAAACTGACACCCAGGAACAGAAGCCCCAGGCTCATCGGCAGCTCGCTTTCGACGCCAGCAACAAGACTGCCGGCTAAACCACCACCTGCGAACAACAATGTCGTATTGAGCGACGCTGCCGCACCGGCTTGCTGCGGGTAACGCGCCAAGGCTTGGGTCGTCGCAGCAGGACGCACCAGCGTTGTCCCCGTCGTGCAGATGATCATCGGCAGCATAAGACTCGCCACCGTCAACCCTGCAAACTGCTCCCAGATCAACAGTGTGATGCCCCCGGCAGCTATGAGCAGGAATCCTGTCTTGATCTGAACCTGCGGGCTTACGCGGTTGTTCAAATAGGTCGCGGCTACTCCGCCAGCGATATACGCAAGCCCATAGGCGATAAATACCACCGAGAATTGATATGGCGTCAGCCCCAGGCTGTCCATCAACGCCAATGGCGCGACAACGATGAAGGAAAAATGGCAGGCAAACGCCAGGCTAGCCAGCAGGGAGTGCGCAAGATAGGTCGTATCACGCAGCATGACCCAATAGCTGCGCATGCCCGAAGTACGGCCTCGCGATGCAGACGTGTCCTGCAGCAATGCATATGACAGGCATGAAACGATCACGGCTATGAAAGCGAATACCGTAAAACTGCCCTTCCAGCCAAAGGATTGTTGGAGAAAAGCGCCTGCGACCGGTGACAACGAAATGAACAGCCCACTTGCGCTGGTCAGCAGGATACGCATGGCATTGCGTTGTCTACCGCTGTACAGATCCTGCACGAGCGCCTGGCCCAGCACGAAACTCCCGCAACCCAGGGCCTGCAGCAAACGGAACGCCATGAACGTCTCATAGCGGGTTGAAAGTACACAACCCACTGCCCCTGCAATGGACACTCCCAACCCAGCGAGCAACAACCGCTTGCGCCCCATGCCATCCGACAATGGCCCGATCACGATTTGCGCCAAGGCGACACCAAACGCAAAGAAACTCACCGAGTAGGCTATCTGCTTTGGCTCGACGTGAAACTCGTCTGCGAGCGCCGGGAATGATGGCAGGATCACATCCAGAGGGAATACGCCCAATAGACACAACAGAATCAGCAAGGCCGAGCGCGGAAAGCTAGTGAACGAACCCAAGGGCTGATTCACGCTACCAACCCCGCCTTCTTGTATTGCCGGAAGTAGTCACTGGAATCTCCATGGAAGCGCCGAGCCCTGATGGTAGCGACACCCTGAAGATGTACAACCCGAACCGGGCAGCGAAACTTCCGATAGAGTTGTAGGGCTTTTCCCTTGTTGCTTATTACCGTTGAGTTCTGGTGCTATCCAGCCTTCTGCTGACTTGATAGCCGACCCCTAGCGCAGTTCATCTGTTGTGCAAACTGCTCTCAGTAATTGAAGTCATGACCGAGCTGGCCCTGCATCCATTCAAGGAACTGTCGAACCCTGGGGGTTTCAGCATGGCCTCGAGGAAATACCAGGTGGTGGGCACTGACGGGCGTCGCCAAGTCTTCCGCAAATACCGGTACCAACTCGCCCCGGGCGATATAGTCCTGCGCCAGCAGGGAACTCTCCAAGGCCACCCCATACCCGTGGCTGGCGGCCTCCAGGCTCATGTAGGAGCGATCGAAGCTCAAGGCGTAGGGGGTTTGAGGCAACGTCACGCCTTGCTGGGCGAACCATTGGGGCCACTGCACCAATGCGGCTTCCGACAGGATCAGGTTCTGCCCCAGCAGATCGCCCGGCTGCTTGATAGGCGTACGCTCGAGAAGCTGTGGCGAGGCCAGCACAGTTGCACGTTCATGCCGGATGGTACGCACTTCCAGGCTGGGCCAGTTGGGGTAGCCATGACGGATATCCAGATCGATCTGATGGCGGCCGAAGTGCAGAGACTCGTAGGAGCACGACAGGTTGATCTGGATCTGCGGATGACTGTTACGAAAATGGTCCAGGCGCGGCAGCAACCAGAGCAGGCCGAAGCTGGGCGCGGAATGAAGCCGCAAGCAATCGAAGCCCACCGAGTTGCCGGCGCGCTCGGTGGCCGTAGCCAGGCTTTGCAATATGCCTGACACCTCGCGCAGGTACTGCTCTCCGGCCGGGGTCAATGCAACACCGCGCGCCTCGCGAATGAACAACGGACGACCGATCAAGGCTTCCAGATTGGCGAGCTGGTGGCTCACCGCAGAGGGTGTGAGGTTCAACTGCTCTGCGGCCCGTGCAACGTTGGCGAAGCGAGCAACTTGCTCGAAGGCCTGAATTGCTTTCAGGGAAGGGATCTGAGGCGATTTTCTGAGGATGTCCAGGCTCATGACCATTTCCTGAAGGATTCGAAGCGATACCAAGGCTTTTACCTTCCTGTAAGCCCAAGGCACAAGTCGAGGGCTGAATTTTTTTCAGCACCGGGTGAAGGAGGCAGCGTTGCTCGGGGTGCGGTCCGGGACGAAGCTGTGCCTATCGGTTCTGCCTGAACCACTGCTCACAACAACAACCATCTGGAGCACCTTCGATGCTGTTAACAGGAAAATTTGCCGTGATCACTGGCGCGGCCTCTGCCCGCGGCATCGGCCGCGCAACAGCCCAGGCGTTTGCCGCTCAGGGCGCCAAAGTCGCGATCCTGGACCTGGACGCCTCCGCCGCGACCGAGGCTGCCGCTTCACTGGGCGAAGGCCACCTCGGCGTGGCTGCCAACGTTGCCGATGAAGCACAAGTGCGTGATGCCATCGCTCAAGTGCTCGCGCAATTCGGTCGGATCGACGTGCTGGTAAACAACGCCGGTATCACTCAACCGGTGAAAACCCTGGAAATCACAGGGGCTGACTATGACCGGATTCTCAACGTGAACCTTCGTGGCACCTTGCTGATGTCCCAGGCGGTGATCCCAACCATGCGGGCGCAACGCGCCGGCAGCATCATCTGCATGTCATCTGTGTCTGCCCAGCGTGGTGGCGGCATCTTCGGTGGCCCTCACTACAGCGCGGCGAAGGCTGGCGTGCTTGGATTGGGCAAGGCGATGGCCCGCGAGCTGGGGCCGGACAATATTCGCGTCAACTCGATCACGCCAGGCCTGATTCACACTGACATCACCGGTGGCCTCATGCAGGATGAGCGCCGTCACGCCATCATCGAAGGCATCCCCTTGGGCCGTCTGGGCGAGGCGCGCGATGTCGCCAATGCAGCTTTGTTCCTGGCCAGTGACCTGTCCAGCTACCTGACGGGCATTACCCTGGATGTCAACGGCGGGATGCTGATCCACTGAGCACCCGGTGCATCGTGACCTGCACCCGAGCCCGGCGCAGGCCACGCGTTCGATAACAACAAGAGATCAGAACGAATGACCACATTAGCGCTCGATGCGGTATCCGCCGCACGCAGCAGTGCCTACCGTAAAACGGCCTGGCGACTGATGCCTTTTCTCATGCTCTGCTACCTGTGCGCCTATCTGGACAGGGTCAATGTCGGCTTTGCGAAGCTGCAGATGATGGACGACCTGGCCCTTTCCGAAGCGGTCTACGGACTGGGCGCTGGCATGTTCTTCATTGGCTACTTTCTCTGCGAGGTGCCCAGCAACATCATTCTGCACAAAGTGGGCGCTCGACGCTGGATCGCTCGCATCATGATCACCTGGGGCATCATCTCGGCGATGTTCGCCCTGGTGGAGACAGCCTGGCAATTCTATACCCTGCGTTTTTTGCTGGGGATCGCCGAAGCAGGCCTGGCACCAGGGCTTCTGCTGTACCTGACCTATTGGTTCCCGTCTTACCGCCGGGCGAAGATGACCGCGCTGTGGTTCATCGCGATTCCGCTGTCGGGCATGATCGGCGGCCCCTTGTCGGGTTGGATCATGGAGCGCTTTGCCGGCGTTCACGGCTGGGCGGGCTGGCAGTGGATGTTCCTGCTCGAAGCCATCCCCACGGTACTGGTGGGCGTCCTGGTGCTGAGCTACCTGAAGGATGGCGTCGATCAGGCTCACTGGTTGAGCGACGAAGAAAAAGCCCTGGTGCGCAAGGAGCTGGCTGAAGACGAACAACACAAGGTAAACCACGGCTCGGTGGCCGACTTCATCCGCGACCGTCGGCTCTGGTTGCTGGCGGGCATCTACTTCTGCGTAGTGATGGGCCAGTACGCAATCACGTTCTGGCTACCCACACTGGTACGCAATGCCGGCGTCAGCGAACCTTTGCACATCGGCCTGCTGACCAGCCTGCCGTACCTGTGTGCCATCGTCGCGATGCTGTGGGCCGGGCGCAGCGGCGACCGTCACCGTGAACGCCGCTGGCATCTGGCGATCCCCATGCTGATCGGCGCTCTGGGCCTGAGCCTCGCCGCAGCACTGGGCAGCAGCCTGACGCTGTCGATCCTCAGCCTGTGCCTCGCTGCGGCTGGAGTGCTATCCGCCTCTTCACTGTTCTGGATGCTGCCCACCACGCTGTTGGGAGGTGTATCGGCGGCGGCAGGCATCGCGGCGGTGAACAGTTTCGCCAACCTCGCCGGCTTCTGCTCGCCCTACCTGATCGGCTGGGTCACTACCACCTTGGGCAGCAATGCCATCGGCATGTATCTCATCACGGCCGTACTCATGTTTGGCGCCTTCCTGGTGTCGCGAGTACCGGCTCATCTGGTCAATCGTTGATTCGATAAAAAGGAGTCACTTCAATGACTGCTGTGCCTACCTACACCGAGGCGCTGCCGCTGGCTGTGCGCGCTCGCAATATCCGCCGCCACGCATTGCGCATGGGGCAAGTCCAGGGCCAGGGCTATGTCGGCCAGGCGCTGGGCGCCGCCGACCTGCTGGCGGTCGCGTATTTCCATGCGCTGCGCCTCGACCCCGGCAACCCCGAATGGGAGCAGCGCGACCGTTTCTACCTGTCCATCGGACACTACGCGATTGCCCTCTATGCCGCACTGATCGAGGCCGGCGTAATCCCAGAGGATGAGCTTGAAACCTACGGTAGCGACGATAGCCGCTTGCCCATGTCTGGTATGGCTGCCTATACCCCCGGCATGGAGATCACCGGTGGCTCGCTCGGCCACGGCTTGGGCATCGCCGTCGGCGCCTGCCTCGGGCTCAAACGCAAGGGGTCGGACAGCTGGGTGTACAACCTGCTGTCCGATGGCGAGCTCAACGAGGGCTCGACCTGGGAGGCCGCCATGTCGGCCAGCCATTGGCGCCTGGACAACCTGATCGCCATCATCGATGTGAACAACCAGCAGGCGGATGGCCATTCCAGCGAGGTACTGGCCTTCGAGCCAATCGTCGACCGCTGGCAAGCCTTTGGCTGGTTCGTTCAACGCGTGGACGGCAATGACCTGGATGCGCTGGTCGGCGCCTTCGACCAGGCCCGTGCCCACGCCGGGGCGCAACCGCGCGTGATCATCTGCGATACCCGCATGGGCAAAGGCGTGCCTTTCCTGGAAAACCGCGACAAGACGCACTTCATTCGCGTCGATGAAAACGAATGGGACCTCGCCCTGAAAGCGCTGGACGCCGGGAGCCAAGCATGAGCATTGTGAACTCACCCAAGAAACGCCTGACCACCTCGGCCATGATCGCTTCGATTGCCGCCGACGGCCAGCCGACCCGCCCTGCCCCGTTCGGCCATGCCCTGGCAAGCCTTGCCGAGCAACGTCGGGATATAGTTGGCCTAAGTGCCGATCTGTCCAAGTACACCGACCTGCACATCTTCGCCAAAGCCCACCCCGAGCGCTTCTATCAAATGGGCATGGCCGAACAATTGCTGATGAGCGCCGCTGCCGGCATGGCACGGGAAGGCATGACCCCCTTTGCCACCACCTATGCGGTGTTCGCCTCCCGTCGGGCCTACGACTTCATCTGCATGGCGATTGCAGAAGAGAACCTCAACGTCAAGATCGTCTGTGGGCTGCCTGGCCTGACCACCGGTTATGGTCCTAGCCACCAGGCCACGGATGACCTGGCCATCTTCCGGGCGATGCCCAACCTGATGATCGTCGACCCCTGTGATGCGCTGGAGATCGAGCAGGCTGTGCCAGCGATCGCCGCCCATCAGGGGCCGGTCTACATGAGGCTGCTGCGCGGCAACGTACCCTTGGTGCTTGATCGCTACGATTACCAGTTCCAGCTGGGCAAGGCACAGGTGCTGCGCGGTGGCCGGGACGTGCTGTTGATAGCCAGCGGCCTCATGACCATGCGCGCGCTGGAGGCTGCCGAGCAGTTGCAAAAGGACGGAGTGGACGTGTCGGTACTGCACGTGCCTACCATCAAACCGCTCGATGAACAGACCATCCTCGCCGAGGCACGCAAGCCTGGTCGCCTGGTGGTCACTGCGGAAAACCACTCGATCATAGGGGGCCTGGGGGAAGCTGTGGCCGGCGTACTGCTGCGCAACGGGGTCACACCAACCTTCCGCCAGATCGCGCTACCGGATGCGTTTCTCGATGCAGGGGCACTGCCGACTTTGCATGACCGATACGGGATCTCCACTGACGCTGTGTCGAGGCAGATCAAGGCATGGCTTTGACCGTAGCCGTGGGTCAAACCTGAAGCGCGGCGGATGCAAGCGTGATGGATACCTGGCCCATGACAAAGGCACACCGCAGCCCCTGGGATCCAGGCAATGATGAAAAATGCTCCGTAACATTCGATACGGAGCATTTTTTGGGGCGACGAAACCTGCAGACGCCACCTAACCTCCTGCCACGCTACCGATGAAATTCGCCAGCTCAGCTGTTCGGGGCGCCGCAAAAACCTCGCGTGGATTGCCAGTCTCGTGGACCTTGCCTTGATGCATGAAGACCAGCTTGTCACCGACTTCCCGGGCAAAACGCATTTCGTGGGTGACCATGATCAGGGTCATGCCTTCACTGGCCAGTTGGCGCACCACACCGAGCACTTCGTTGACCAACTCGGGGTCGAGCGCCGAGGTGATCTCGTCGCACAGCAACACCTTTGGCGACATGGCAAGCGCCCGGGCAATCGCCACCCGCTGCTGCTGGCCGCCGGAAAGGCGGTCCGGGTAGGCGTCGAACTTGTCGCCCAGTCCAACCCTGGCGAGCATCTGCTCGGCCAACTGGCGGGCCTCGGCCTTGCCGACCTTCTTCACCACCTGGGGCGCAAGCATCACGTTCTGGCCCACTGTCAGATGAGGGAAGAGGTTGAACTGCTGGAACACCATGCCAACCTTCTGCCGCAGCGAGCGCAAGTCGGCGCGGCCGGCATCCAGGTATTCGCCGTCCACCTCGATCACCCCATCGCTGATCGACTCCAGGCCGTTGAGGGTACGCAGGAAGGTACTCTTGCCGGAACCGCTACGGCCGATGATGGCGACCACCTCGCCCTCCTCGATCGCCAGGTCGACACCCTTGAGCACATGATTGTCGCCGTAGTACTTGTGCAATGCGGACGCTCTAAGCAGGGGCATGCAGCCTCCTCTCCAGGTAACGGGCGCTCAGCGAGAGCGGGTAGCAAAGGACGAAGTAACCCACGGCCACCAGACCGTAGATCAGGAACGGTTCGAAAGTGGCGTTGGCCAACATGCCGCCGGTCTTGGTCAGCTCGGTGAAACCGATGATCGAGGTCACCGCCGTGCCCTTGACCACCTGCACCGAGAACCCGACGGTCGGCGCGACGGCAATGCGCAGGGCCTGGGGCAGGATCACGTGGCGCAACTGCTCCAGACGGCTCATGGCCAGGCTGCCGGAGGCCTCCCACTGGCCATGTGGTATGGACTCGACGCAGCCTCGCCAGATCTCGGCGAGAAAGGCACTGGTGAACAACGTCAAGGCGATGGCCGCCGCCATCCAGGCCGAAACATCGATGCCGAACAGGGCGATGCCGAAAAACACCATGAACAGCTGCATCAGCAGCGGCGTCCCCTGGAACAGCTCGATGTAGCTCCTGGCCGCGCCACGCAGCATCCGGCTATCGGAGATTCGCGCCAACAGCAGCAACAGCCCGGCAATACCACCGCAGACGAATGCCACCAGCGACAGCAGCAAGGTCCATTGCAAACCTGCGAGCAGGTTGCGCACGATGTCCCACAAGGTGAAATCCATTCAGCGTCTCCCCGTCAAAGCGCGCCGGCCTATCCATGCCAGCAGTTGGCGCACCAGGATGGCCATGACCAGGTACAGAGCCGTGGTCAGCAGGTATGTCTCGAAAGCCCGGAAGTTGCGCGACTGGATGAAGTTGGCAGCGAACGACAGTTCTTCTGTGGCGATCTGCGAGCACACCGCCGACCCGAGCATTACGATCACGATCTGGCTCGACAGGGCCGGCCAGACCTTGGCCAGTGCAGGTTGCAGCACCACATGGCGAAAAGCCTCGAAACGACTCATGGCCAATGCCGCCGCAGCCTCCAGTTGCCCTCTGGGAATGGCCTGGATACCCGCCCGAATGATTTCGGTGGAATAGGCCCCAAGGTTGATCACCATGGCCAGTACCGCCGCCTGCCATTCCGTCAACCGAACGCCAAGCGAGGGCAGGCCGAAGAAGATGAAGAACAACTGGACGATGAAGGGCGTGTTGCGGATCAGCTCCACGTAAAGGCCGAACAGCGCATCGAACGGCCGTAGTCGCCAGGCGCGCACCACCGCACCAAGCACACCGATAGCCACCCCGAACAGGGTGCCGATCAACGTCAGCTCAAGCGTGAACACAGCCCCTTCGAGCAGCAGGCCGCCTTGGGCCAGCACAGGGGAAAAGTCAAATTGATAGGCCATGGGTCGGCGACTCCAGGGCCGTTCAAAGGTCGGCCGGCAATGGCTGCTTCAGCCACTTTTCGGCATTGCGGTCGAGGCTGCCGTCGGCCTTGGCCGCATTCAGAGTGGCGTTGACCTTCTCGAGCAAGGCCGGCTCCTGCTTGGCCAGCCCCACGTACACTGGCGAGTCCTTTAGCTTGACCTTCATGACCGGCACCTTGTTCGGGTTCTTCTCGGCAATGACAGCCATTACCACGCTGCCGCTGGCGATCAGCTCGACCTGGCCCGACAGGTAGGCGGCGATGGTCGAGTTGTTGTCCTCGAAGCGCTTGATGACCGCACCCTGAGGGGCGACCGCGGATAACTCCATGTCCTCGATCGAGCCACGCGTGACACTGATGGTCTTGCCGGCAACGGCACCGATATTGTCGATCGACGTCTCGGCCGGCCCGAACACTGCCAGGTAGAACGGTGCGTAGGGGCGGGAAAAATCGATCACCGCTTCCCGCTCCGGGTTCTTGCCCAGGCTGGAAATCACCAGGTCGACCTTTCCGGTAGTGAGGAACGGAATGCGGTTGGTGCTGTTGACCGGGGTCAGCGCCAGCTTGACGCCGAGCCTGTCAGCCAGTAGCTGCGCGGTGTCGATGTCCAGGCCGCGAGGTTTGAGGTCCGGCCCCACCGAGCCGAAGGGAGGGAAGTCCTGGGGTACGGCTACCTTGAGCACGCCCCGGGCAGTGATGTCGGCCAGCGCATCGGCCTGGGCGTGGGAAACGCTCATGACGCCGCCACAAACCAGGGCGGCCAGAAGCAAGGAACGGATGTTTTTCATGGAAAATGCCTCGGGTGCATGCGAAGAAGTTGCCTAGCCCGAAAAGCACAGGCCGTGCCAGTGTTGCCCGGCAGCCCCGGAATACGCTTTCGCCCCTTGGCATCACGCGGTCTTACTGGTCTGAACAGCTAGCGCCTACCCTCTGCCATCGCCCCCCTTTCGTGCAGCCACCTGCCCCGCTGCGTCAGCATGGGGCGATACTTGCCAGGCAACCGGTAAAGCCTTTAAAAAGCGCAGACCCCTTGCCAGCTGGTCTGAACAGATGCTCGACACACTCCCCCGCGCAGTTCCGGAAATCGCCTTGCAGGCTATCCGCAAACTGATCCAGGAAGGCGACTACCAGCCCGGTGATGCCCTGCCCTCCCAACGTGACCTGGCAGAGCAGTTGGGTGTAAGCCGCGCCTCCCTGCGCGAGGCGCTGTCCTCCTTGAGCGCCTTGGGGCTGGTGAGCGTACAACCGGGCAAGGGGGTATTCGTCCAGGCGCCGCCATCCGCCACCGGCTTCTCCTGGCCCTATGCCGAACAGGTATCCGCCGTCGATACCTTCCAACTGCGCTATGCACTCGAAGGGTTTGCCGCCGGCTTGGCGGCGCTGTACCTGACGGCAGCGGACATCGATGCGCTCGAAGCCAATGTCGAGTCGATGCGCCAGGAGCTGCGCGCCGGCAATTTCGAGGCCGCAGCGCGCCTGGACTTCGCCTTTCACCGCCGCCTGCTGGAAGCGAGTGGCAACCACGCCATGCTGCAGGTGATCACCACCAGCCAGGACATTTTCCTGGAGAGCCAGAAGTTGCCGTTCATTCGCCCTGAACGCGCCATGGAGACCTGGCAGGAACACCGCAAGATCCTGCGCCAGCTTGCCCGTGGCAACCAGGCCGGGGCACAGCGTGCAATGCAGGAGCATATCCGCAACGCGGCATCGCGCACGAACGTGGTGTTCCCATGTTGACTGGTCAGCCAAACACCGGAATACCAGGCCAGCGACCCCGTGCATGACAACACACGGCAACATCACCCTCACAGGGTAAGTGGAAAGGCTTCAGCATTGACCTGAATCAGTCAAACGCCATGGGCGGTGTTGTAAACAGCACACCAAACATATGGGAATGCAGTTTGATGAGCGAGTCCAACCTGGCAACCAGAATTATCTGCAACAATCTTGAACTGGCCGATCAATTGCGCCAGTTGTTGGCGCCTGTAGCACCCGATTGCGAGGTGCTGAGTACGCCTGGCAATTGCAGCGTGGCCCCGCTTTGCCGCTGGCTCGGTGAAACCCAGTTGGGCTCGGCTGGGCAGATACAGGCTGCCTTGCTGGATGCCACCGAGGTTCTCGAACAGACCCGACACGCCTTCAAATCCCGCGAACTGGGGCTGCTGCGGCGACGCCTGGTTGCATTGCTGGATAAATTGTCGGAAGATCCCCAGTGATGTGAATGTGCCATCACCAGGTTCCGCCCTGCGGGAACCGGCTTTGCCGAGCAGGATAATAGGCCTGAAAGACGAAGCGCCGTGACAACAAGTTCTTGAGCAGAACTTGTTGTCACGGCGCTTTTTTTTGTTCAGCAAAAAGGAATCTTCTCCAACACCGGGGGATGTGAATGAAGGTGACAAAAGACCTCGAGGAATTAATCAAGCGTATCCGTCTCGACCATGCGGAGATTGTCGAACGTTTTCGCTTTCTCGACTGGAGCGCCGAAGATGCCAGACGACTAGGCGTAGCAGCTCAGTACATGGCCCCGTCCCAGCAAGCTTTCGTCGACCATCTGTACCGTCACCTGGCGGAATTTTCCACGCCGTCCGCGTTGCTTCGCACGCCGGAAGTCACCGCCCGTTTGAAGCAGAGCCAGGCTGAGTATTACCAGCGCTTGTGGAGCGGCCCCTACGATGAAACCTACGTCAACGGCCGCCTGCGCATCGGTGTGATCCATCAGCAGATCGGCCTGGAGCTGAAGTGGTATCTCGGCAGCTATCGGCTTTACCTCGACGACATGCTTGAAAGCGTGTTCGGCGACAGCCCGGATGCCACGCTGTATTCCAGCCTGTTGAAGGCAGTGTTCTTCGACATGACGCTGGCCATCGATACCTACAGTGCGGCCCAGCACAAGGCGCTGGAAGATAGTGAGGCTCGCTTCGCCCGCGCGCTGCGCGGTGCCAACGACGGGCTGTGGGACTGGCATGTCGATCAGGACCGGCTTTACGTTTCAGAGCGTTGGGCCAGCATGCTTGGCCTCAGCCGCGACAGCATCGGCGAGAGCAGTTCCAGTTGGTTCGGTCGCGTGCACCCGGACGACCTGCCCGATTTTCGCCATGCCATCGATGCCCATCTTCAAGGGCAGACATCATCCGTTCACCACGAGTACCGTATCCGCAAGCACAACGGCGACTACATCTGGGTCCTCGTGCGAGGGGTCGCCGAAATGACCAACCCTGGCGAGCTACGCATGGCTGGCTCGCAGTCTGATATCAGTGCACGCAAGGATGCCGAGCAGCGCCTCCAACATACCGCCCAGCATGACCCGTTGACCGGCCTGGCCAACCGCATCCGGCTTGACGAGCAAATGCAGAAGACCTTCAGGAAGCAGCGCAAGGGCGGTGACTACGAAGCGCTGCTGTTCATCGATCTGGACCGTTTCAAGTTGATCAACGATAGCCTCGGCCACAACGTCGGTGATCGCGTGCTGGTGGAAGTGGCAAGGCGCTTGAAAGAGTCGCTGCGCCCCACTGACCAACTGTTCCGCTTCGGCGGAGACGAATTCATCGTTTTGCTTCACGACCTCACCTGCGACCGCGACGCCGAGCAGATATCCCAACGCATCCTCGACAACCTGCACCAACCGCTGCACATGGACGGTCGAACCCTGGTGGTCAGCGCCAGCATCGGCATCGCTCCGTTGCACGACAATGGCAAAGCCCTGGATGTGCTGCAGGCTGCCGACCTTGCCCTCTACCGAGCCAAGTCTGCCGGCAAGGCGCGGTACGCCCACTACGACGAAACATTGCAAGATACCGCGCAGCAGCATCTGGAACTGGAATCCGCGCTAGGCCAGGCACTGCAACAGAATGAATTCGAACTGTACTACCAACCGATCTATCACCTGGACCAAGGGACACCTCTGGTGACCGGGGTCGAGGCGCTGTTGCGGTGGCGCCATGGCGAACGTCTGATCTCGCCACTGGAGTTCATCCCTGCGCTGGAGGAATCGGGAGAGATCATCCGCGTCGGCGAATGGGTACTGCGCCAGGCCTGTCAGCAGGCCCGGGCCTGGCAACTGGCCGGGCATGAGCGCCTGCGCTGCTCGGTGAACATTTCCAGCACGCAATTGCAACAAGCCGACTTCACCCTCCGGCTGATCGATATCCTGCAAGAAAGCGGCCTGCCTCCCGCCAGCCTGATCCTGGAGATCACCGAAAGCCAACTGATGCATGACGACATGGACACGCTGGCCTGTCTGCATGAGCTGACCAGCCTTGGTGTTCTGCTGGCGCTGGACGATTTTGGCACGGGTTACTCCTCGCTCGGCTACCTCACGCGCTTTCCGCTGCACATCCTCAAGCTCGACAAGAGCTTCATCACCGGCGTGCCTTACGAGAACAAACAGAGCGCGATCAGCCAGGCAATCATCGTTCTCGGCCATAGCCTCGGCCTGGAAGTGGTGGCCGAAGGCATCGAGAGTTCGGCGCAACTCGAATTCGTGGTCGGTGAAGGCTGCCACTACGCCCAAGGCTACTGGTTCAGCCGGCCACAACCCGCCGCTCAGATACAACACCTGCTCAGCACAGAAGACCGTTTCGAAGGAAGCGCAGTTACGCGGCGCGTACCTGTCAGTTCAGGAGAAAAACAATGAAAAACAATCTTCCGGTCAGTGGTCGTGCCGTCGAATTCAGCGCAAACGCGAACATTCTTTCAACAACCAACCCAAAGGGCGCCATCACTTACGTCAATCCCGACTTCATCAACATCAGCGGATTCAGTGAAGCCGAATTGCTCGGCGTCAATCACAACATCGTGCGCCACCCGGACATGCCGCCAGAAGCTTTTGCGCATATGTGGCAGACACTCAAGGATGGGCGCTCGTGGATGTGGGAGGTCGCGCAGGGGCTTGGACTACGCCACGGCTTGATCCAACCCGTGCACGATGGCGCCAGGCAAAGCAGCCTGGCGCTGTTACGGCCACATGTGAGTCTTTCGGTACAGGAGCTCTATCAGAAAGCTGCGCAGATCATGTGGCTGAGTGAACGCCTGCACTTGGCGGCAACTCAAGGGGAGCAGCACTCAGCTACGCTCACGAGCCTTATGAACCTTCGTGCGCATTGTAACGAGTAACCTGGAGCCAGCCATCGGACGCTATCATCGGCCTGCAGTAGGCCTACCGACGGTCCGCTACCGCCACAGTGTGAGCAAACACCTCAATCAACTTGAGGCTGGGAAGGCCACGCCGCTTCGAGGCCAGCACGAGCGCCATAAAGGCGGAGCCATGAAATTAGCGAGCGGTGCACAGCAGTGATGGCAAACATCTACCGCTCAACACCTGGATGCAATAGTGGCTTTGACTGAAACGAAAAAAGACGCCGAAGCGTCTTTTTTCAATGATTTACAGACTTCCATGGAACCCTGTAAATCTATATTTGGAGCGGGAAACGAGACAAGAATCTATCTCCTAACTCTTTGATTGTAAAGAGTTTTCCGCAACCACCATGTCGGCAGCGGACGCAATTATGGACTTGTTTGGAGGAGCAAGCAACCCCTGTTTCAATTTTTTCTCTAAGGCGAGCCAAGAGGCGCTACCGGCTTCCGCTCGCCCTATTCCCCCTGAATGATGGGAGAGCTCCTCGACCGCCAGGGGATCGTCCCTTCCCCGCCAGCACCTTACGGCCCAACGGATGACGCTTTTCTGCGAGTGAGCCTAACGAAATGTCTCTGTGCTGATGATCCCCAATGTCTACTTTTCTACTCATGGGGCAAGCGCCAGTAATCGCAAGGAACCTCAATGAGCATTTTTCTGCAAACGACGGCCCCGAAGGTCCGACCACGAGGTTGAATGATGGCGTTCTGTTCCTATGGAAAACACCACAGCACAGTAAGGAGGCTGCTGTATGAGGATGCGTCACCTTCGCTACTTCCTGGTCGTCGCCGAAGAGCTGAGCTTCTCGCGGGCCGCTGCAAGGGTCCACATTGAGGCCTCCCCACTATCCAGGGCCATCAAGGAGCTGGAGGCCGAGTTGGGGGTTCGTCTGTTCCAGCGGACCAGGGGGCGCATCCGCCTCACGTGGGCGGGTGAGGTGTTCCTGGAAGAAGCCCGCCGAATACTCGTCTTCATGGAAGGCGCTCGAACTCGCGTGCATTCTGCAGCGCGAGGTTACCGGGGACGGCTGCGCATCGGCCTGACCGACAGCCTCGCACAACCGCGACTGACCCGGCTGCTGGCCCGCTGCCGGGAGGAAGAACCTCTCACCGAAGTGAAGATCGTCGAGATGACGGTCAGCGAGATGGTCAAGGCGTTGCGGCACGACCAGATCGACGCCGGCTTCACCGTGCATACCGAACTGAACGACGGGTACGTGAAAGAGGTCGTCTGGACGGATCGCCCCGCCATCGCCATACCCCGGAATCACCCCCTCCTCTCCCTGGAAAAGATTCCTCTCGCAGAAATTGCCCGCCACTCGTTGATCCTTTGCGATCCCGAACGGTGCTCGGGTGGATACGACGTCATCCGACGCTGGTTCTGCCAGTACACACTGCCGCAGCCCTCGATATCCGAATATGTTTCAGGGCACGAACCGATGATGATGCTGGTTGCAGCAGGCTATGGCATTGGCGTTGGGCTGGCGTCACAGGTCACTCTGTACAATCACCCGGATGTGATCATTCGCCCTGTCACAGACGACGTACCGAGCACGGCGACGTTTCTCACCATGCTTGACAAGCCGCGCTCCGAAGAGCTAACCAGGTTCATTGCCCGAGCCCAGGAAGTTGGCGAGTTGGCAACCGCTTCATAAATTTTCCCGATAGTGATCAGTATGACCCTGGCCTACGCCGCCAGGGTCGTGTTCTTTTCGTCACGCCACGGACCGAAATTGTCGCTCCATCGCCGAATAACCACGGTTTCTCGCCACGCGTGAAAGTGGACGGCCTCCAAGATTGATGCCAGACGGAAGATGAGAACCCCTCCTACTTTCCCCCGACTTTTTTTGTCATCCAGGCGACAAAAAAGCGCAGTCAACAAAACCTGTTAGCCCTGCGACAGGTACTTTCCATTTTTGATCTTGATCAAGTTCAAGGCGCAACGAATAGTTGAGCGCGTACGGGTCGGCTTGACAGTGTATGCCATCAAATCAGTAGGCAATCGGTTCCGTCCGATGTAACGGCGCTCCGATAAATCCGGTGGTCAGCACGATCCGATTGTTTGATGCGTTCAATGGAGTGACGCTCATCTACTACGGGTCACATCCATGAGTGCTGCCAAGCATTAAGGAGTGACCACCATGTCCACTGAGCATGCCCCTGTTGCGGAGCGGCGCATCCTCCGCCGCGCCGAAGTTGAAGCCAAAACCGGATTCAAGCGCGCACATATTTACAACTTGATGAAAGAAGGCAAGTTTCCCAAGGCCTTGCGCTTGGGTGTTCGTGCGGTCGGCTGGGACTCCGCCGAAATAGACAACTGGATCACTGAACGCCTCAAAGAGCGCGTTTGACGCCGCTCCACCACTGAAGGGGAGCGAGCCATGCAAGTCATTGCGATCATTTCGACGAAGGGCGGAGTCGGTAAAACAACCGTCGCGGCCAACCTGGGCGGTTTCATTGCCGACGCGGGACAGCGGGTGCTGATGATCGATCTGGACGTGCAGCCCACGCTGTCGTCCTACTACGAACTCGCCCATCGTGCGCCCTGCGGCATCTACGAGCTGCTGGTGTTCAACGAGCAAACGCTGTCGGAGCTAGTATCGCACACGGTGATCCCAGGGCTGGATGTGGTGCTATCCAACGATGAGCACCAGCAGTTGGGAACGCTGCTGCTGCACGCGGCCGATGGGCGCCTGCGGTTGCGCAACCTGCTGCCGCTGTTCCGGCCTCACTACGACCTGCTGCTGATCGACACCCAGGGCGCTCGCAGCGTCCTCCTGGAGATGGCCATGCTCGCTGCGGACCTGGCCATCTCCCCCATCACTCCCGAAATCCTGGCCGCCCGCGAATTGCAGCGAGGCACGCTGCAGCTCATCAATGCGATCGCCCCGTACCGCTACCTGGGTATCCAGCCGCCACCGCTGCAGTTGCTGATCAACCGCGTGCCCGCAGTTTCCTCGAACGCCCGCCTGGTCCAGCAGACGCTGCGTCTGATCTTCCGGAAGCACAGCGAGATCCAGATTCTCCGCACCGAAGTGCCTGCAATCGAAGCGGTCCCTCGCGCCGCGACGTCAGGCCAACCCGTACACCGGGTCGAATACCGGCGCCCGTCCGGACGCCAGGCGCCGGCGGCCTTGGAGACGATGCGCTCGCTGGCCAGCGAACTTTTCCCGCAATGGCAGGAGCAGTTTGTCGGCGTGACCGGCCGAACCGGTGGGAAACCATCCCATGAGCGCCCATGAGCTGTGCCGCGACCACAAGCGGTTATTGCCGCTGATCGAATTTGCCCTGAGTGAAGGCTGGGAAGTCGGCCGCACCGGCGGCGGCTACCTGAAATTCACCAAGCCTGGCCTGCCGCCAATATTCACCAGTTCGACAGCCAGCGACTACCGCTCCAGTCAAAACGCCTGGGCACGTCTATGCCGCGCCACGCGTAACCTGCCGGGAGGTGGAAATGGCTGACGTCACGCCGCAAGAAATGGCGGGCAAACTGCTTGAGGAAGGCTTCTCGCGCAGCGGTCCCGTCGCACAGACACTCAGCGACCCGATCGTCGAAACTCCGATGATCGTGACGTTGGACGAGTTGTTCCCGTATGAACTCGATCCACGCATCACGCGCAACCCACTCTACGACGAAATCAAAGCGTCGATTCGCGAGCGCGGCCTCGATGCACCACCCTCAATCACGCGCAGGCCCGGTGCGGATCACTACATCATTCGCAACGGCGGCAATACCCGACTATCCATCCTGCGCGAACTGTGGTCCGAGACACGGGACGAGCGCTTCTTCCGCATCCCGTGCCTGTTCCGTCCGTGGCCTGAGCGCGGCGAGATCGTCGCGCTCACCGGGCACCTGGCCGAAAACGAACTGCACGGCGGACTGACGTTCATCGAGCGCGCGCTTGGCGTCGAGAAAGCTCGTGAACTCTACGAGCAGGAGAGCGGCAAGCCCTTGTCGCAATCCGAACTCGCCCGTCGCCTCAGTGCCGACGGATACCCGGTCCAGCAGTCGCACATCAGTCGCATGCAGGACACCGTGCGCTACCTGCTCCCGGTGATCCCCACGGTGCTGTACAACGGACTGGGGCGGCACCAGGTCGAACGGCTGTCGGTGTTGCGCAAAGCCGCTGAATTATCGTGGGAGAAATACGCGAGTGGGAGACCGTTGTCGACGGAGTTCGAGACGCTGTTCCATGACGTCCTCGCCCCCTTCGATGCGCAGCCGGAGGCATTTTCTATTGGGCGTGTCCGGGACGAACTGATCGGCCAGATGGCGGACGCCCTCGGCGCCGACTACAACGCACTGGAACTGGAAATCGACAGCACCGAGCATCGCCAGCGCGCGGTGAGCAGCCCGCCGTCGACGCCAGCCGACGATGTTTCTGGCTCAATCGCGATCAGGCCCCCGACCACACCGAAGCCTGCACCTGCACCAGCACCGGCGCCAGCGCAGGACGGCGCCGCCGCGGCGCAGCTACCAACGCCACCGGATGCTTCCCCCTCGCCGCCACCACCATCAGCTACGCAGGGGCAGATGGCAGAAGCGCCACCGCAAGATGACGCCAGGGCGCGCCTGCAGGACCACATCGTCTCGCCCGCCGCCACCACCGAGCGCCTGCAGGCCATCCAGCAGCTGGTCGCCGATCAGACCGGCGAGCAGTTGCCGGTGTTCGCGGACACCGTACTGCAAGCCATTCCGGTGCAGGTCGGCGGGCTGTTTCCGATCACCGACATCTGGTTCATCGAGCCTGGGCTGGATTCTCCGGATCGCCTGCGCATCCACATCGCGCAGTTCGCGCAGGAAATCGCCGAGGAGGCCGAGCTGATCGACCGCATCGAGCCGCTTGATGCCGGCATCGGTTTCACGTGCGCGGCTCCCGAGCAAGCCAAGACTTCATCGGCGTTCGGGCGCATGGTGCTGACGCTGCTGCACGGGTTGAGCCTCCATTACGACGTCGAGCCGCAGGGCGACGTTAACCTGGGCGCTCTGCTCCTGGGGAGCGACCTCCATGATGCGGGAGCTCCCCTTCGCCTGAGTGACAACGGTTTGGTCAAGTTTTTCCGTTTAGTGAGACTGGCACGTCGACTGCTCGATCTGGAGACCAACCCAGACGACGCCGGCGACTGAACGGGCCGGAGGCAACCATGTCGGCACCTCATCCGCTGAATCAAGCTGTCGTCGCTCAAGCCTTGCATGACCTGCGTAACGGCCAGCTGCGCCGTTGCCTTGCAATGGGGTTCAGCGAGCGCGAACTTGACGTGCTGAAGCAGCCCGCGCTGGTCAGCTTGCTGGCCAACGCCCAGGTGCCGTGGTGCTCTGTCACGGTGAATACCGACGTCCTGTGGCGCCTGGTCGGCCAGTTGAACGACATCGAACAGGAGATCGCAACCGTCGATCGCATGCTGCGGCTCGGGGCCAGTACCGAGATGGTCAGTAAGTTCTACGGCCTCACGCACCAGGAGGTAGCGCTGAGGCGCGACATCATCGGACTGCCCAAACGCAAGGGTCGGCATCCTGTCCTGAACGAGAAGCAGGAGACGACGCTGTGGAAGCACTGGAAGGCTGGCGTCGACGAGCGCCATATCTCCCTGGACGATGACGCCGCGATGCTGTCGCTAACCATGGATCTCGCCGAAGTGCTGTCACTGCCCATGTCCGTGATCTGGGCCGCGATAAAAAGCTGGATCGATGATGGTCTGGTGTGAGCCATGGTGCCGCCAAGCTCACGACCGGCAGGCCCCACCTCGCTTTCAGCGCTGCTCGACGATGCCCTGCGGCAGCTCGCGCCCGCAACGAACTCTGCGCCAGCGAGCGACGGCTTTCTGTACAGCGGCAGTCGCCAGGAGAGCGTGCCTCGCGCGCTGTTTCTCGACCGCCGCCTAACTCCGCTGGAACGCAACGCCTGGCAAGTATTTCGACTGCTACTCAATAGCGATGGGGTCACCGCGTTCCCTACCTACGATCAGCTCCGCCCCTACCTTGCGTCGACCCCCTGCGCGGAACAGGCTTCGCACGAAACCGTGGCGCGGGCGCTGACGCTGCTGCGCCTGACGCGCTGGCTCAGTCTCGTGCGCCGCCGGCGCGATCCGAAGACCGGCCGCATCCGGGGCAATATCTACGTTCTGCACGACGAACCGCTCACGCCCTTTGAGACGATGCAGCTCGACCCAGAATATCTGGGGCTGGTCAGCCATGCCCTGAATCACGCCAGCAAGGCCATTCAGCGGGTCGGCTACCACGCTATCCAGGAACTCACTGAAGACCCGATGCTCTGCAGCCGCACGCTACCAACACGCCTGCAGGTGCTTGCGCAGCGCCTGGCTCAGGGCGGAATGGCCGCGCACGAAAGTTATCCACAAGCACAGACTTCCCACGACTCCGAAGAAGGCGCCGAAGAAGGCGCCGACGCCTTTCTTCGGAATGGTGAACCGCTGCCTTCGGATTCCGAAGCAGGTGCGGAAGCCAGCAAAATCGGCCCTCTTCGGAATCCGAAGCAGGACCGTACTGAAGTACTGAGTACTCGTATAAATAATTCAGTACGTACAGTACCGCGCGCGCGAGAACTCCAGCACCTGCGGCTGCCCGAGCGCTTTCTTGCGCTGAAGTGCGAACAGCAGGCCGGCGCGTTGGTAGCCCTACAGCAGGTCGAGGCCGAACAGCAACAAGCCGTGCTCGACGAGTGGGAAGTGCGTTGTTGCGACAGCCACGTCCGCAACCCCGCCGGCTATCTGTTCGGGGTCATTCAGAAAGCCATCCGTGGCGAGTTCAAAGCATGGGCGGCACCGGGGCGCAGCAACCCCAGTGCCCCACCGTCAGCAACCGCCTCCCGACCAGCCAGCCCTGAAGTTGTTCAAGCGCACTTGGCGAGCCTGCACGCCCTCTTGAACCGGAAATGACGCGACGGCATACCGCGATGGATTTCCATAGCGCTATCCCCTGGGGATAGTTGCAACAGACACCCTTCCGCGCAGCAAACCCGGCTGGCGTCAGATGCGGTTTGTCAACTGACTGCCTTCCGTCCGCTTCGCAAGCTGGCGACTCATTCCCCTACGCGAGTCGCCCTCATGGCCAACGACGAAAAACCTCTCCAGCTCAACCTCGGGGCACTGCGCAGCTCGATGGCATTGACGCTGCACACCCACCACGCCTCCCGCATCTGGCACGGTCGCGCCGCAAGCGACGGCAAACCCGGCATCGTCGGTCTGAACGGTTTCATCGCCATCGCCAACAAGATCAAGCGGGGGGCCGAGCAGGACGATCCGTACAGCGATTGGTGGATGCTGCGGATCGAAGAAAAGCTGGCGCAGACCAAGGACACGCTGCAGGAACTGCGCGATCAGGTCGACCTGGCGCTGGCCGACGTGCCGCCGGCGCTGTCACTCGGCGAAAACCTGAACGTCCAGCCGGTCAAGCTGCCGCTGTTCGTCAATGCGCAGCTGGGATTCCTGGCGGTCTATCTGCTGGCCGACTACGACGACCTGGCGCGCAAGCTGATCCTCGCGCATCACACCGCGCTCATCGACCGCAGCACCCTCGAACGCTGGCTCAACGAGGGCGCCCACACGCTGCGCAGCCTGTTCTCGCTGGCGCAGCAGTATCGGTTCTCAGGCTGCACCAGGGACGACTTCGCCGCGCGCAATGCCGCAGCCCGGGCGGCCATCGAGAAATTCGGGGAATTGCCCCAGGACGTGCTGGAAGGCACCCGACGCTCGCGCTACGCCCCTCCGATCGTCCGGCGCTCCGCCCTCGCAGCCTCCACAAGCCATGACGTGGACGACGACTTCCCGACCGAGGGCATTGACGCCTCGGCGACGGAGACGGAAGACAGCGGGGATGCGCCAGCATGACGACCACCCCGACATCTGCGGCAGCTCGTCGCTACTATTCCCTGGAGCAGGCCGACTTCCAGCGACTGGAACACGCTGCCTATCTAAAAGGCCTTTTACGTCCCTTTCCTTTTAAAGGTAAGGGGACGCTTACCGAGTGGGCCAGCCAGTGCCGCACGCTGCGCGACGACTTGATCCAGCTGGCGCAGCGGAGGGTGCTGGCGCAGGCCGCCGCTTACCCCTTCCGCCTGTTGCCCGTTGAGTTGGCCCAGCAGACGACTGGTGCGGGAACCGTGTTTCTCCGCTGGCGCAGGCCCGACCGCTCCGCCATGGGCGTGGCGCTGTGGCAGGCGCTGATCACCAGCTCCAACACACCCGACCCGCTGATCGACGACCTCTTTGCCATGGAGGTCGATCGCATCGTTCTGAACATGCAAATCAGCCTCCTCCACACACTGGGCCGCCAGGCCCAGGCCTGCGCCAGCAAAGTCGCCCTGGCAGAATCGAGCTACCTGCAGCGTGTCAGCAAACACGCTGCCCCCACCGGCACCACCCACCTCGAGGAATCATTATGAGCACGCACTTCACAGGCGAAGGGAACATCGGCTCTGCGCCAGAATTCAGGGAGTTTCCGAACGGCAATGACGAACCACGGCGGCTGCTGCGCCTGAACGTGTATTTCGACAACCCCGTTCCCACCAAGGACGGATTCGAGGATCGCGGCGGTTATTGGGCTCCCGTGGAGCTGTGGCACCGCGAAGCCGAGCACTGGCAGTCGCTGTATCAGAAAGGTATGCGGGTGCTGGTGGAGGGGCGCACCGTCCGCGATGAGTGGGAAGACGCCGACGAGAACGAACGCGTGACGTTCAAGATCGAGGCTCGGCGCGTCGGCATCCTGCCTTACCGGCTCGAAGCCGTGAAGCTGAGCCCGAAACAAGCTGGAGAACCGCCAGAAGCTACGGGCTGAATCCCAGCAACAGCCGTCGGTGGAACTATCCCCTGGGGATAGTTCCACCGAGTTCCACTGAGTTCCAGCGCCCCTGCATAACAAAGCTTCTGGTGATCAAACTACTGCCAGCTCATACACTCCACGCCCTGCTGATCCTGATTCACGTACACCGCACCGATAGCGGCATACCTGCCGATTTCTCCACTCGCTCGTCAGCGCTCCGCAGCAATGCAACCTGGTGTTTGCCGATGCCGCGTTGTTTGCTGCCGCATACGCGCCTGACGGGAATGCTGTGGGTCATCGATGACCACACGCCCCGGAGGCTGTATGCGCGTGTTCCTCTGCGAGAAACCGTCCCAGGGCAAGGATATCGCCCGCGTCCTGGGTGCCGGCCAGCGCGGAAGCGGCTGTTACAGCGGAGCGGGCACCGTCGTGACATGGTGCATTGGTCACCTGGTCGAAGCGGTGCAACCAGAAGCCTACGGCGAGCAGTACAAGCGCTGGACCATCGAGCAGCTTCCCATTATTCCCGAGCGCTGGCGCGTCGAACCGAGGGCCACAACCGCCGCGCAATTCAAGATCGTCAAGCAGCTCGTCGGCCAGGCCAGCGAGCTGGTGATCGCAACCGATGCGGATCGCGAAGGCGAGATGATCGCTCGCGAGATCATCGACCTGTGCGGCTATCGCGGGCCGATCCAGCGGCTGTGGCTGTCGGCACTCAACGACGCGAGTATCCGTAAAGCGCTGGGTGCGCTGAAACCGTCGAACGAGACGTTGCCGCTGTACTACTCGGCACTCGCTCGCAGTCGTGCCGACTGGCTCATTGGCATGAATTTGAGTCGCCTGTTCACCCTGCTCGGGCGCCAGGCCGGCTACGACGGTGTGCTGTCGGTCGGGCGGGTGCAAACACCGACGCTGGCGCTGGTGGTAGCCCGCGACCGTGAGATCTCGCGCTTCGTTCCGGTGCCGTTCTGGACCGTCGAGATTGCGTTATCGGCGGGCGGGCAATCCTTCCTCGCCAACTGGATCGCACCGGAGGGCTACACCGACGACACCGGCCGCTGCCTGCAGCAGGCGATAGCGCAACAAGCTGCCGATCGCATGCGCGTTGCTGGTAGCGCCCAGGTGGTTTCGGTCGAAACCGAACGTGTGCGCGAAGGCCCACCGCTGCCATTCGATCTTGGCACCCTGCAGGAAGTGTGTTCGCGCCAGTTGGGCCTCGACGTGCAGGAAACGCTCGACATTGCACAGGCCCTCTACGAGACGCACAAGGCGACGACCTACCCGCGCTCAGACTCCGGCTACCTGCCCGAAAGTATGCTCGCCGAGGTGCCAGCTGTACTCGCCGCCGTGCTCGCCACCGATCCCAGCCTGAGCCCATTGCTCGATCAGCTCGACCGTACTCAGCGCTCACGCGCCTGGAACGATGGCAAGGTCTCGGCCCACCACGGCATCATTCCAACCCTGGAGCCGGCCAACCTGTCAGCAATGAGCGACAAAGAGCTGGCGGTCTATAAGCTGATCCGCGCGCACTACCTCGCACAGTTCCTGCCGCATCACGAGTTCGACCGCACCACTGCGCAGTTGCTGTGCGGTGGTCAGAGTCTGCAGGCCATCGGCAAGCAGGTGATCATCTCCGGCTGGCACCAAGTACTGGCCGTACCGGAAGTGGACGACGCGGATGGTGAGTCGACAGCGCGCAGCCAAGTGTTGCCGGCCATGCGCGAACGGCTGTCCTGCCAGGTCGGCCTCGTCGATCTGAAGGCACTCAAGACGCAACCGCCAAAACCTTACACCCAAGGCGATCTGGTCAAGGCCATGAAGGGCGTCGCCAAGCTGGTCACTGATCCCCGGTTGAAGCAGAAGCTGAAAGAAACCACAGGCATCGGCACCGAAGCCACGCGCGCCAGCATCATCAAAGGCCTGCTCGACCGCGGCTATCTGGTCAAGAAAGGTCGTGCCGTTCGCGCCTCAGAAGCGGCTTGCACGCTCATCGATGCGGTGCCAGCAGCCATTACCGACCCCGGCACCACCGCCGTCTGGGAGCAAGCCCTGGACATGATCGAATCCGGCAGCATGACGTTGAATACTTTCGTCGAGAAGCAATCCATGTGGATCACCCAGCTCGTGCAGCAGTATCACGGCACCGCCCTGTCCATCAAGTTACCCGAGGGGCCCGCCTGCCCGCTGTGTGGCAGTGCCACCCGTCAACGCACCGGCAAGACTGGTCCTTTCTGGTCCTGCCGCAACTATCCCGATTGCAAAGGCACCCTGCCCATCCAGCAAGCCAGCGCAAAACGCAGCGCGACACGCAAGCCGCGACAGGCCTCAAAATAGGTCGAGGCCCCACCTCCCCCATCGTATCGATCACAGTCGATGCGCATACCTCGCGCCCGCGAGGAACCCAGCACGCACCATCCTTCTGCAACGTGTGCCCGTCGCCGGCGCTTCGCTGGTTTGACGAGAAGGCGGACTCATCCGCAGCCCGTATCTCACGGACATTCTAATCGGCTGATTTTTCGTTCCGAAGGGTCCCCTGGTGCCTTGTCTCGATAGCCGGGCGAGCCCCCAGGAGACCCTTCGGGTCGAACGGTATTCAGCGCCGGTGCCCGCCGGCGAAACAACGGGTTCCTTTTGTGCGCAGATGCGTGCCAAAGGATTTCGACCCCAGCCACGACAAGGGTCGAGTGCAATCGCTGCAACAGCGGATGGCTTCGACGACGGCCACTCCCTGCATCAATTCACAGGTGGTTTCTTCCTCGACAGCCGAAGGCCCAGGCCCTCGGCACCTTTCTCCTGCCTATCCGAGCCGGTTCGGCGAGCGCATCGCCGCTGGGACCATGAACAGGAGATAACCACATGCACCCTCAACCCCACACGCCCCCACTGCAGTACGGCAGCGTCTGCAGCGGCATCGAGGCCGTCAGCCTCGCCTGGCAACCACTCGGTCTGGAGCCAGCCTGGTTCGCAGAGATCGAACCGTTTCCTTGCGCAGTCCTCGCCCACAACTACCCCAACGTCCCCAATCTCGGAGACATGCAGCAGATCGCCGCCCAGGTACTCGCCGGCACAGTACCGGCACCGGACATCCTGGTCGGTGGAACACCGTGCCAATCGTTCAGCATCGCTGGTGCCCGCCATGGGCTGGACGATCCGCGCGGTGCCCTGACCCTCAGCTATGTGGAGCTCGCAAATGCCATCGATCAAGCCCGTCTCGAAACCCGCCGCCCACCGGCAGCGCTCGTCTGGGAAAACGTACCAGGCGTCCTTAGCGACCGAGGCAATGCCTTCGGATGTCTCTTGGGCGCACTGGCCGGCGAAAGCAGTCCGCTCGAGCCGCCAGGGACCCGGTGGACGCACGCAGGTTGTGTGTTTGGACCCCGCCGCCGCGTTGCGTGGCGGCTGCTCGACGCCCAATATTTCGGCGTCGCCCAGCGCAGGCGAAGAATCATTCTTGTGGCAAGTGGTCGAGAGGATCTCGATCCCGCCGAGGTACTTTTTGAGTCAGACAGCGTGCGAGGGCATCCTGCGCAGAGCCGCGCACCGTGGCAAGAGTTTGCCACTTCTGTTGCATCTTGCTCTGCTGAGTCAGTCGACTATGCCCACCTGAACCAGCCCTACGGCAAGATTTTGGTGTCCTTTGGCTTCGGTGGCGGCAACACCACGGGGCCGATTGACGTCGCCGCCTGCCTGACGGCACAGGCCGGCACTAAAGGCGATTTCGAGACCGATACCTTACTTGTTCAGTCAGTCACCGGCTCCATCAGCCATACCCTCAATACAGCGAACAATGGCAAAGGCTGCAGTGAGGATGGCACTGGTCGCGGCATTCCGATCATTGCCTTTACGGCCCAGGACTTCGGGGCAGATGCAGCGGCGAACCTGGCACCTACCTTACGCACGACGGTGATGCCGGCCATCGCATTTGCGCAGAACTCACGCGGAGAGCTGCGTTGGGAATCTGGCCACAGGCAAATCGCCGGGGCGTTGTCTACCGGCGGCGGCAAACCCGGCCAGGGCATGCCGATGGTGCTCAGCGTGGCTCTGCGCGACCGTGAGCATGGCCTGGCCGCTGAGCCGAGGGATGGTATCTCATCGACGTTGCGGACCTGCAATGGTGGCGGCGACAAAGGCTACGTGCTGGTACCCAGCCACGAAGTGCACTTTCACTACGAGCAGAACGATCCCTGCTCAGAGAACTGGCTACAGTGGCGCGTGCGGCGGCTGATGCCGATGGAGTGCGAGCGGCTACAAGGCATGCCCGACAACTACACGCTGATCCCGTACCGTGGCAAATTGGCTACAGATGCCCCGCGCTATAAGGCGATCGGAAACTCAATGGCGGTGCCCTGCATCGCCTGGGTCGGGCAACGGCTGCTACAGGTGCTGACATGACCGCGCCACCATGGCCGGGGCGATCGTACAGTTGATCTTCAACGGCAGCGGCAAACTGCAGGAGGTCACGGCCTGACCTGTCCCATGAACGCTCCTTCGGGAGCGTTCTTTTTTCCCGCCAGAACACACCAGCATGCACCGCTCGCTCCCTCCTTCAATCAGAGGGCTGCCGGTTTCCCATTGCCCGCTGACGCACTCCCCTAGCCGCTCGAAGCTGCTCCCCATGTGTCGTCGACCTCGGTCGACATCATGCCCGCAGCACGGGTCCCCAGCTGCACCGTGGAATTCTCCGCGCCGACCCAACCAGTTCGTTTCGCACCGTTCCTACGGATGAGCGCCCACGGGTGCCGGTGCTTCCACTTCAACCGGGAGGTTTTCATGTCCCATGCGTCTTCACCCGCCCCACTCAGCGTCGATCAGGCTCGCGCCGAATCCGTCGGCTACCTGGCCTTGGCCCACCTTGGCGAGCGCCGGCCCCTTCAGGTGCTACGCAGTGGTGCCGGTTACTACATCGGCACCGCCGACGAAGATGGTCCGGTATCGCGCGAGTCCGTCGAGTACTTCCGTTCGTTTCACACAGCCAACCAGGCCCTGACAACAGGCGACTGGCAACAGCGCCTCCAGTCCTGACCCCTACCCATCGGGAGCACATCATGAATCAGTCTTTACCCCAAGACGTACTTGATCAGATCGCGCGGGAAATCCTGCACTTCGACAATGCACCAACAGCCTTTTTGGGAGCCTGGAAGCGAGGCATCCAAATCGCAGGTGTCGAGTGGTTCGGCGACAGCACCCACGAAGAAATGCAACAAGCCAAGACCAAGTGGGAGCTACGGCCGAACGTACTGAGGCTCAATGACGCCCTAGGCGTTCTGAGCGGCAGACAACGGATGTTTCTCTCCGCGATGGTCAGTTTTTATAACGCCAGTGAAGGTGGCGCGATGCTTAAACGCTGCCAATTCGAGGGACTTGCCGACCTCGGCGGTCTCGATCTGGAACGCCGCAAGGTCATCGCCGATCTGGTGCTGCACTACGACGGCTGGTGAGCCTGCTCTCAGCCTCCATTTTTCCCAAGCCCCCGAGGGACATACGTCCCTTGGGGCCATGTCCCTCCGTATTTTTCGATAGGAGCGACAACATGAACATCGCGCTGTATCAAGCGTAAGGGTGCGCCCGGCTCTCTCAGCTCCTCAGCGAGGGGCTTTTTCTTGCTTTGAGAACGGCCAATGCGGTGGCAGCCGGATTCGCTTTGCCACGCGCAAACCGACAGCCTGCGCACCATCGTTGCCGCATGTTCGCCGGCGTCGCCGGCAACATCCCAGGCAGTCGAGACCTTAAAGACTGCGATGCGATTCACCGCATCGGTTGCACTGTTATCCGGCGCATGTCGCGCCATCCAGCCCTCAAGGGATATCCTCCCTTGCGGGCGGGAGTCCCTTGTTTTCCATCAAGGAGTCTCCAATGGATACCCAAGCCATCCGCGCACAAATGCCCGTTCTGGTCGCCGGTCATGTTCCCCGCAATGTCCGCACGTTCAAGTTCAATATCTTCGACGGACAACCCAAGGTCTCGACACTGGGCTTCCACATCGATCCCAAACCCTTCGAGGGCAAGGTAATCGCCGACACCGGCGATGCCATCGTCGTCAAGATCGGTCGTGCCGAGTTCGCAGTGCTCGATCGCACATTGCTGACCGAAGTGCCAGGCGAAGGCACCAAGGTGCAGATCCAGCCGTATGTCCGCCGCCGTTTCGACGGTCTGCGCGCGGATACACCGGAAGAACGCACCGAGTACACCGCAGACGGCACGCCCTATACGGTGCAAACGCACATCCTCGGTTCCGCGCCGGCCAAGCTGCCGATCCCGCAACCACGCTGCCTAGAGTTGCAGGAGCTCATCAACCAGCTCGAACAGTTGCCTGCTCCCGATGGCTTCCGCTGCATCACCCACTTACTGGTGGATGCCGGCGCACGGGACTTCTCCGTCGTCGACCCTCTGCCCGACGACATCATCAAAACACCTCCAGCGATCAGCTTCACTGTTGCCACAGCAAAGTTCCAAGGTCAGGTCATCGTGTTGTACGAGCGTGCCGACGACCTCTACGCGATCGAGCTGAAACGCGACGGAGAACTCGTCGAACGCATCGATCAAGTGTTCTTCGACTCGCTCGGGGAAACGCTGGAGCAACTGATCGACGATGGAAGTTGGCGACGCATCCACGTGCAGCACCTGTCGGGGAGCAAACCCACCCAGCACTGACCACGCAGCTTCTCGTCCTTGCCGCAAGAAGCCCCTCATCCATAAATCAGGAGATCACATCCATGTCTCTACGATTCAAAGGCGCGGACCTGCGCCCAGTGCTTGCCGAGGCGGTTGCCAATCAGTGCCGCGTGATCCTGGTCAAAGACCAGGGCGTGTACTTCCTTGCCGAGCGGGGCGAACACCGGTCCGATGGACGCCAGACGTTGCTCGCCTATGCGGTCGGCTGCAATCCAGACATTGATCCATTCGATGACTGGTGGGAGTTGGCAAGGACCGAACTCGGCGGCGATGACTTCGGCGAGGACTTCGACCCGAAAGCCAAGGTTTTCGGACACATCCTGAATAGCGAGGACGACCTGGAGTTGTCTGCCACCGCCACCCACTTGTCCCTCAAGCCAGTGCCACCAGCACCAGGCGGCAACTGACCTCTCCCCCACAGCCCCCGTTCGCGGGGGCTTCTTCTGTTCGCAGCGCCCCTCGCGCACTCCCCGTCTCCAGGCCGCACCGGCCTCCCTCGCCGGTTGACGCCGGCCCGCCCCAGGAGACGTCCGCATGCGCGACCCATTCAAGATCGAGCACCCCACCTGCATCAGTTTCAGTGGCGGCCGCACCAGTGCCTATATGCTCTGGCGCGTGCTGCAGGCCAATGGCGGATTGCCCGCGAATACCGTGGTCTGCTTCGCCAATACCGGAAAGGAAGTCGAGGCGACGCTGCGCTTCGTCCGCGAATGCGCCGAGCGCTGGAAAGTGCCTATCCATTGGCTCGAATACCGAACCACGGAAGCTGGATTTGCAGTGGTAGATTTCGCCACCTCCAGCCGAGAGGGCGAGCCGTTCGAGGCGTTGATCCGCCACCGCCAGTATCTACCGAACCCTGTGGCCCGCGTCTGCACCACCAGTTTGAAGATCCGGCCGATGCACAAATTCGTGCGCAGCCTCGGCTGGACGGAGTGGGATCAGTTCATCGGTATTCGCGCCGACGAGCAGCGCCGGGTCGCTAAAATTCGCGCGCGAGGTCATTCCACCGAGTCGGCCAGCGAGATCATGTGCATGCCGCTGGCTGAGGCCGGCATCACGGTGCATGACGTGATCGACTTCTGGCAGTCCCAGCCCTTCGACCTGCGGCTGCTGAGCATCAACGGCCGCACACTGGAAGGGAACTGCGACCTGTGCTTCCTCAAGCCCCAACGCCAGCGCCTGGCACTGATCAAGGCCAGGCCCGAGTCGGCGGAATGGTGGATTCGCATGGAGTCGCTGAATCTTGCCAGCAAGCCGAGCGGCGCTAGATTTCGCGCCGACGGCCCCACCTACGCCGAGCTGGCACGCTTCGCCGCCAGCCAGGGTGACCTGTTCGACCCCGCCGACGAGCCCATCTCCTGCTATTGCGGAGACTGACGAATAAGGTCAACGGCAGCTGCCGATTCTCCCTGGCCGGAAGATTCGCGTAGCGCCAGGCTCCCCTCATGTTCCGCTGACGTTGTCAGCGACATGCCAGGCAGCTCCGGTCTTCAAGGCTGCCCACGGTTTCCCCCGTGTGACCGACCACGTTCGCACCGCATCCCTCGCGCGAACGACTACTGGCTTGCCGGTAGTGGATGCAGATGTTCCTCAACCCATCGCGGGGTTACGCACCTCCCCGCAGTGGGTCGGTGTGTCTCCGTGTTCTTGTTTCCAAGTCAGGAGATCCACCATGACCAGCACTACTTCCAACCAGAAGTCGTACTTTGACATCCACACCTCCGGCATCGGCTACATCCAGCGTGTCCGTGAGGTTCAAGGAAAGGCCGGACGTAAAGGCCCACCATCCCTTTGGTGTACCGTCGCAGCGCTCGTCGGGCCTGCAACAAACCCGTTCAAGCGTTACTTCGACGTGCGGGTTTCCGGTGCCGAAGCCAAAAAACTCGTCCAGCCCTATGTCGGCATCGATGATCACCAGCAACGGCCTCTGGTTCGCTTTCGCCTCGGCGACCTCTGGGTCGATCCGTTCATCCGTCCCAGCGGCGAGCATAAAGGCAAGGCCGCTGCCAGTCTCAAGGCACGCCTGCTGATCGCCGAGCTGATCGACCGCGCCGAGTTGGCTCAGGTCGAGCAGTATGAGCTGATCACCCACGGTATCGGCTACCTGAGAGATCCCAAGGACCTTCCACGGACGGCTGGAGGTTCGCGCCTGTCGTGCTGCATCGCAGCGCTGACCGGCCCGGTCGACGTTCCCACTGGAGAGCGGGAATACCGCTACATCAACACCACCGTCACCAATGCGGCGGCCCAGGAGCTGGTACGCCTCTGCGTCCTGCCCGTTGAAGCCAAACAGAAGGTGCTGATTGCCTTCAGGCTCAACGATATGCAAGCCAGTCCGTACATCCGTACCCAAGGCGAGAAGGCAGGCCAAGCGGCGGCCTCACTGGAATCCGAGCTAATCCATATCGGCCTTATCAAGGTCGATGGCAAGCAGGTACACCCGCAGGAGTCCGAAGCTCCCGTCACCGAAGACGCACCTGCGCCCGAAGAAACCGTTATCGCCGAAGACGACAGCGAGCATCCGCAACCCAGTGTCCCCGTGCAAACGCCTGTCGAGGAGCCCGCTCGGGCGGCTTCGCTCTAGTCCTTCAAGGTCCATCCCAGGGCTTTTCCATCCACTCAGGCACGCCACCTGGTTCCCGACCAGGTGGCTGCCTCTCGTCATCCTATCCGCACAAGGAGAAACACCATGGACTCCACCGCCGCCCCCAAGGCAGCTTCCCTCATCATAGTTCCCGGGCAGCTCACACTGCGTACGATCCGCGGCCGCAACGGTCCGTTCACGGTCGGTCGCCTCACTACGCACCTTGGTGTGTTCGAGGTGAAGGACGCGGAGCTGGAGCAATACCCCGAAGGCAAGTACGACGGGGAATTCATCATCCGGTACATCTACCCGAAGGCCTATCCCACTGGTGGCGGCATGCGCTTTGAGATTCGTGCCAGCCTGGATGGCATGACTCTTTCGGGCATCGACAAGCTGAGTCGTGACGAAGCACGCGGCTTTGCCTCCCAGGACGTCGATCCGCTCGATGAAGAGCTGGGCACGCAACCGCTGGCAACACCCACTGCCGCGCCTGCCCTCGTGCAGGCATCGACGACTGCTCCACTGGGCGATACCACGGCCACTGCCTCCGGCAGTACCGACAGCGATGATGCTGCATTGTTCGGCCTGCTGTGGCCGCTGGGCGAGTCGGTAAAACTGGACTCGACCATCGACCGCCGCACGCTGCGCCTGCAGATCGCACGCCTGGGTGTACTGGGCTACGCGCTCGACTTCAAGTCACAGCAATGGAACCAGCAACCTGACCAACAAGCTGCGTGATCGTCATCGCCGCACTCGCGGTGTTTCATCTACTCGCCGGGGTTCCTCCCCCTACGCGGGGAGGACTCTGGTTTTTCTGGAGGACTCCAGTATGTCAACCACCACCAGCAATACCCCCTCACCCTCATCGCCTGCAACGCTGTATCGCATCAACGAGTGCGCTGACCTGATGGCCGACGCCTGCATCCGCGACGAACAGGGAAACCTGATCTTTATCTCGGTCTGGGCGCGGGATACCGCTATCCAGCAGTTCCTGGCCCGGTTGACCCTGGCCCGCGACGAGGATGGGCTGGACCACTTCCACCTCATCACTGAGCAAGGTGGCTCCGTTCCCGTCTTCATTGGAACGGTCGAGCGTTTGGAAAAACGCCTGACCCGCTCCTATCGCCGCACGCTGTTCGGCTCGATGGTCAACCTCTGGCTGTTCGACCGGCGCTGCATACGGCCTGACAAGAGCACGGCCAGCGCACTGGCGCTGCTGCCACGCTCGGCAACCGATCCGACGTCACGCCTGTGGCAACTGGTCAGGGACACCTGCCCACTCCCATTGCTGGATCACTGGCAAGCACCAGTACTGGCGCTGCTGCGCGATCACAACATGCTCCAGGACCTGCCGGTGGCTCTCGGGCCGCTACGCGGATTACGCCTAGGGCTGGACGTTCCAGCGCTGACCGAAGCGCTGGGCGAACTGATCCGCCATGGCGTACTCACCGCCTACGCACCACGGCAGTCGGCAACCACCGACCTGCCGCTGGAAGCCGTGGCCTGATGCACCTGCAACGGACGCGCCCCGCGCGCGTCCGCCTTCCTTCATCCACGCCAATCAGGAGGCTCCCATGGCCCTTATGTTCCCCAGGCTCGCGAGGAATTTCGCCAAGAACGGCTACTACCCGACCGACGAGTCCACCCTTGAAAGAACGCTCAGCGCACTGATCCCCAGCAATGGGCAGATGAGCATTCTCGATCCTTGCGCCGGTGAAGGCGTCGCCATTGCGGAAGCTGCGCATGCCCTCGGGCGTGATCAGGTCACCGCCTATGCGGTGGAGTACGACCAGGAACGCGCAAACCATGCGCGGCTGCTGGTTGATCACTGCATCCAAGGTGATTTGATGGATGCGTTTATCGCCCGACAGAGCTTCGGCCTGCTGTGGCTCAACCCGCCCTACGGCGATCTCGCCAGAGACGCCAACGGCAACATGGGCTACGAGGGCAGAGGCCGTGCCAGGCTGGAAAAACTGTTCTACCAGAAGACGCTGCCGCTGCTGCAGTACGACGGCATCCTCATCTTCATTGTGCCTTCCTATGTACTCGACCAGGAACTGGTCGGCTGGCTCACGCGGCACTTCGCCGACCTGTGCATCCACCGAGCGGTAGATACGCAGTTCAAGCAGGTTGCCGTATTCGGCCGCCGAATCCGCCAGCGCGAGCTGGTGGGCGACGACGTGAAATCCATTCGCACCCGGCTGCTGCAAATCGGGCAAGGCGAACTCGACGCGGAAGAACTTCCAGCCGAGTGGCCGCTCCTCCCCTATGTCGTCCCCGCCGCACTGAGCGAGCCCGAGCACTTCTATCGCATCAGCATGGAGCCGGCGCAGTTCGCCGAGGAAGTGCAGCGCCTGCAAGGCCTGTGGCCGTCGTTCGAAACGCATCTCGGTGCCGCGCAGCAGTCCTTGCGTGCTCCGGCGCGCGCCCTGTCCCACTGGCACTTGGCGTTGGCCCTCGCGGCCGGCGCGATCTCTGGTGTCGTGCAGTCCAAGAGCGGTCGAATCCTGGCCGTCAAGGGCGACACCCACAAGCAGAAAAGCACCTGCACGGAATACCGCGAGCGCGACGATGGCTCCATCGCCGAAACGCGCATTCTCACGGACAAGTTCGTGCCAGTGATTCGTGCGTGGGACCTGTCCCCCGGCTCGGCCACTCTGGGCCGAATCATCACCATCCACTGATCCCATCGGGCGGTTCGCCGTCCCGCTGTTTTCATCCCACAGAAGGAGCAACGCCATATTTCCACGTTTCCGCAAGCGGCCTGCGCCGCAGGCACTACCGTTGTTCGCCCTCGGCTCGTTGCAGTTGAGCGAGAAAGTGTACTGGCTGGCCAGCAAAAGCCTTATCGCCCCCTTGCCCTACATCCAGCGCCATCTGGCTGGAGACTGGGGCGACGTCGGCGAGGCCGAGCAGCAGGCCAACGCAGTGGCTCTCGATCAGGATGCGCCCATACGTTCTCGCTACCGGATCACGCCACACCTGTTTCTGCTCGTGATCACCAGCGACGACCATCGCACAACCGTCGTTCAACTGCCCGAGGAAAGCCACCTGGTCTGACGGCACGCAATCGTCTTCACCCACCCAATCGGGGCATGGTCCCCGACGGGGCCATACCCTGAGCACTCCATGAAAGGAGCACGCCCATGGCACCCCAACCTCCCACCGACAACCGCCGTTCCTTGCTGTTCGCGATAGGCGCATTGATTTTCAGCCCCGGCATCGACCGCGTGATGCGGGAAGGCCGCCTCGATCCTCTGCCGTATCTCCAGCGCCACACCCGCGGCGATTGGGGGGACATCACCGATACGCAGTGGCAAGCGAACAACGCCGCCCTGCACTCCGGTGATCGACTCGAATCCTCCTACACGGTTCATCGTGAACTGAGTATCTGCATCTTCACCGAAGCAGACCGCAGCGCAACCCATATCGTGCTGGCGTCCGAGCGCTGATTCGGCCGTCACCGCGTTCTCTCATCCCACGGGGCATGTCATCGCCCCTTGGGGGAGGTGCATGTCCCATTTTCCATGGAGCATCACCATGTCCCTCGATCTTGAAACCATCCCCGATACCACCGTGCAGGGCGAGCTGCTCGACGACGAGGAATCGCCCCTCTCGCTCAGCCTGCCGGACTTCGTATCCGAATTCGGCGAGGAATTACTCGACTCGCTCAACCGCGCCAACCCGCCGGTCTACGCCGGCCAGGCACAGGTGCATCGGCAAATCGTCGTCGCCAGCCTCAAGCGGCAGTTGTTCGCGGCGCAAGCCGAAGTGGTCCATGCCGTTGCCGAGCTGTTGATCGACCGTGGCGAACGCGCGGCAATCGTCAATGGCGAGATGGGCTGCGGCAAGACGACGGTGGGTATTGCCACCGCCGCCGTGCTCAACGCCGAAGGCTATCGCCGCACCCTGGTGCTCTCGCCGCCGCATCTTGTCTACAAGTGGCGGCGGGAAATTCAGGAGGCGGTTGCCAATGCCAAGGTCTGGGTGCTCAACGGCCCGGACACACTGGTCAAGCTGCTGAAGCTGCGCGAGCAGTTGGGCGTATCGCCACAGGGTCAGGAGTTCTTCGTCCTGGGGCGCGTGCGCATGCGGCTGGGTTTTCACTGGAAGCCGGTGTTCACCCGGCACCGCACTCGTCACGGCGAAGTGGGCGCATGTCCCGACTGCGGCCAGGTCATCACCGACCTGGACGGCGAGCCGATCAACCCGATCGAGCTCGAAGCCGAGGAATACCGCCGCAAGTGCAGCCAGTGCGCCACGTCGCTGTGGACGCTGATTCGCCCAAGGAGCCTGTCCTCCAGCGACCAGTCCTCTGCCGTGCTCAAAGCGCTGAAACGTATTCCCACCATTGGCGAAGTCACCGCACAGAAGTTGATGCAGAAGTTCGGTGATGCGTTCCTCGCCTCGATGCTCGGCGACAACATCCACGAGTTCATCAACCTGATGGATGGCAACGGCGAACTGGTCTTCTCGGATCGGCAAGCCCACCGGATGGAACGGGCCATGGCGAGTATGGAGTTCGGCTTCGGCGAGGGCGGCTACCAGCCGTCCGAATTCATCAAACGCTACCTGCCGCAAGGCACGTTCGGCCTACTCATCGCAGACGAAGCGCACGAGTACAAGAACGGCGGCAGCGCCCAAGGCCAGGCCATGGGCGTACTGGCGGCGAAGTCGCGCAAGACCTTGCTGCTCACCGGCACGCTGATGGGTGGTTATGGCGACGATTTGTTCTATCTGCTGTTCCGCGCCTTGCCTGGGCGGATGATCGAAGACGGCTACCGGCCTTCCAAGAGCGGCAGCATGACGTCGGCTGCGATGGCGTTCATGCGCGATCATGGCGTGCTCAAGGACATCTACTCCGAGAGCACGGGCACGGCGCACAAGACTGCCAAGGGCAGCAAGATATCGGTGCGCACGGTCAAGGCTCCCGGTTTCGGTCCTAAAGGCGTGTTGCGCTGCGTCTTGCCGTTCACCGTGTTCCTCAAGCTGCGGGACATCGGTGGCAACGTCCTGCCGCCTTACGACGAGGAATTCCGCGAGGTCGCCATGGATGACGAGCAGGCCTCCGCCTACCGCAACCTGTCGTCACGACTGAGCCAGGAACTGAAACAGGCCCTGGCGAGACGAGACACGACGTTGCTGGGCGTGGTTCTCAATGTGTTGTTGGCTTGGCCGGATACGTGCTTCCGGGCGGAGACCGTCACGCATCCGCGCACGCGCGAGTTGCTGGCGTTCGTCGCCTCCCAGTTCAACGAACTGGAGGTGATGCCCAAGGAGCGCGAGCTGATCGAGATCTGCAGACAGGAGAAGGCGGAAGGTCGCAAAACCCTGGTCTACAGCGTCTACACCGGCACACGCGATACGACCTCACGGTTGAAGATGCTGCTGGAGCAGGAAGGTTTCAAGGTGGCGGTACTGCGCGCAAGCGTGGATGCCTCTCGCCGTGAGGACTGGATCGCCGAGCAGCTGGATCGCGGAATCGACGTGCTCATCACCAATCCCGAACTCGTGAAAACCGGCCTGGACTTGCTGGAGTTTCCGACCATCGTGTTCATGCAGTCGGGCTACAACGTGTATTCGCTTCAACAAGCCGCACGCCGCTCCTGGCGCATCGGCCAGAAGCTGGCGGTCAGGGTGATCTACCTTGGCTATGCGGCCACCTCGCAGATGACCTGCCTGGCGCTGATGGCCAGAAAGATCATGGTGTCGCAGAGCACGTCGGGAGACGTGCCCGAATCCGGGCTCGAGGTCCTGAACCAGGACGGCGACTCGGTGGAGGTGGCACTAGCGCGGCAACTAGTTGCGGCCTGAATCATGTGTATATGCCGGTAGCCCTTTGGCTGCCGGCCTTTTCCTACAATTCGTCACTAACTGAAAATGAACAACAGAGAAACCATTTAGCCACTCACCATACTCCGACGACCGAGAGCCCAGTAAGTTTGATTTCTGTCAACCTTCCACGATCATCCATCAATGGCAAAGTGCTGCGCATTTTCTTGGGAGGGCGCTTAAACCACTGCAGGCAGGCCTCAGCCAAATCTCCCACCGCAGCACTACCTGCTCCTTTAGACATTAGCTCCATAGTCAACTCGGGATTTGACTCAACATAATAATCACCCTCGTCCACTAGGAAATCACAGGATGACGCCATAGAGCTCTTTGGCTTTTGAAACATTTTCCTGGGCAACTGAATATTACCACCAATATCAGCAAGGTATCGGCGATATACTGGGGCAGTAAAATCAATAATGTGATTTTCTGTTTCCACCCAACAATGAAAGCCATTGCGAGTACTTACGCAGCCTCCTGTCTCATCGCGCTCAGCAAATACAAGAACTGTATCTGTTGCATCGTCTACTCGAAAAAAAGCCGCCCCCATTCTGGGACGAGCCTGAACCCCCAGCGACCTCTCAAGAAGAAAGGCACCTACTGTATTGTAGAATAGGCAGGAAGCTCCCGGCCTATCATCGAGCGCAGCAGAGACAGAATGAACAACCTGAAAGATACGATTATATTCAGGGAGAGTTATTGCCAGCCCGCCATTTTTCATATTAGACCTTCCTCTTTGGATGCAGCACAAACCCTCGAAGATGGGTCATCGCAGCGAGCTCAGGGTCTAAACCACGTAAAACAGTCTCCCGCTGTGAACCATCCGGGAGATAGACGACCAAATTATCTCCCTGAACTACAAAATTAGCGCTGTAAATCTTTCCCTCATACTCGAAAGCAACTTCATCTTCCATTTTACAAACCCACCTTATCGCACCAAATAATCTCTTACACCCAAAACCTCAAAAACAAGACCTCTTGCTATCTGCCTTGTTCCAACCACAGCTAAACAACCGTGCGCAGCATATAGCCAATAAATTTATTTTACCGCCTAGTTACCAAGCATTACACAAGCCCCCTTGACTGTATCGCACCTCAGAACCTGACCGCCAACCGTATAGCGTCACTCAGGTTATCCACAAAATCTGTGGATAACCCTTTCGATAAGACCCGAATTGATCGTAACCCTGGGCATTTCATCCATCTGACGATTTTTTGGTCACCACCCGGGATTGATCCACCGTAGGTGCCTATAAAAATCGGCAACACAGCAGTTCCCATTGTTTGCTGATTCGGCCTCGCGCAATGGCGATGGTCTCGGCTCGACCTTGCCGAGAGCCGAGCCATGCACGCCATCCATTCCTACCTCAGTTGTCTGCTGCTGGCCGCGCTGGCGGCCGGCTGCGCAACACCTCCACCGCCCCCTTCCGTTCCCCATGAGGTAGTGACCCCGGCACCGGAGTACATCCCGGTCGTCCGCTACGGCCGCTACACCCTGGTCGAGCTGACCCCGGCCGCCGCCCAGCAGGATCTGCTGTTGCAGGTCGTCGACGTGTCCATTCCCGACACCATCAACGCCAACGTCGCCGACGCGCTGCGCCATGTGTTGCAGCGCTCCGGCTACCAGCTCTGCAACGGACGTGAAACCGACATGCTGGGAAGCCTCCCGCTGCCGGCGGCGCACTACCACTTCGGCCCGCTGCAACTGCGCGACGCGCTGCTGATGCTCGCCGGGCCGGCCCACACGCTCCAGGTCGATCACGCCGCGCGCCGCATCTGCTTCGCCAGTCCCGTCGATGCCACCTCCATGACGACACCCTCCGGCGATGCCGGCACCCAGGGCACGGCTGAGGAGAATCAGCCATGACAATGCCCGGAAGTGAACGTCGCATCACACTGATGCGCGTTGCCGCCATCACCTGGCTGCTGCTGATCAGCGCCACCGTGGTGATCGAGCATGTTGCGTTGTCGCGCCTGGCCAAGCAGTTGGAGACTCGCGCGGCAGTGCCGCGGGTCGACGGCCTGGAACAGCGGCTGGCCGAGCTGGCCCAGCAGATCGAGCTGGCCCGGCGGGAGCCTAACGTGCTGCCACAGACGCGCTACGAATCCGATCGCCTCGCACTGGAACAACGACTGGCCGCCATCGAACAGGCGCTCGGCAGCCACCAGTCAGCGGAGCACCTGCTGCCGCTGCAGGCGCGCGTGGAACAGCTCGAGGCGAAGCTAGCCGCGCCCCGCGCCTCGGCACCGCCCGCCGCGCGTCCGCGCACCTCAACGCCTGCCGCGGCGCGCCCAGAGCCGACCGAACCGACCGAACCGACCTTCCGGATCGTCGGTGTCGAGCTGCGGGCCGACGAGCTTTTCCTGTCGATCCTGCCCGCCAGCGCGGCCACCGTCTCGCAGGTGCGGCTGCTGCGCCCCAGCGAGGCGGAGGCTGGCTGGCGGCTCGACGCCATCGACGGTGCGACGGCGCTGTTTCGCCACGGCGACGATACTCGGCGCCTGGCGATCCCTGGCCGCCAGGCGGCGCCATGAAATCCGCACGCGCCGTCCTGTTGCTTGCGGCGTGCCTGGTCGAGGTCGCGGCAGCCCAAGGTACCAGCACCGCAGCTTCGGCCATCGCTCCCGGCCGAGACCGGCCGACCGCCATCGAGCGCAGCGACGAGCAGCACGCGAAGGACTGGGGTCTACGCGTCGACGAATGGCAGCGCTTCCACGAACTGATGCAGGGTCCCCTGGGCACCCATTCCCCAAACCTCGACCCGCTCACCGCACTCGGCATCGAGGCGCGCTCCGACGAGCAACGGCGCCGCTATGCGGAGCTGCAGGTCCAGGTCGAAGCACGCCGCGTCGAGAAGTTGTTGGCCTACCAACGCGCCTACGACGACGCCTGGCGCCGGCTGTACGCGGACATGCCGCGCGTCATCCTGCCCGACGCCGGCCCAGCCCACTCCCCCGTGGCCACCGGCACCGGCGATCGGCTCACCGTGTTCGTCAAGGACGACTGCGCCCCCTGCGAACAGACCGTCCGGCGCCTGCAGGCATCCGGCACCGAGTTCGACCTCTATGTCGTCGGCAGCCGCAACGACGACGAGCACATCCGCACCTGGGCACGCCGCACCGGCATCGATCCCGCCAGGGTCAGCAGCCGCGCGATCACGCTCAACCACGACGGCGGTCGCTGGCTGGCGCTCGGCCTGCCCGGCGAACTGCCGGCCGTGGTGCGGCAGATGAATGGCCAATGGCAGCGCCAGTAGCGCCGTCGCGGCGCGCCCTGCTGGCGCTGCTCGCCAGCGTGCTGGCCCCAGTGGTGCAGGCCCAGGAGGTGCCGCCGCCGGCCTACCAGGTCGCGGCGCAGCACGCCGGCATCCCCTCCACGGTCCTCTACGCCGTGGCGCTGCAGGAGAGCGGCGCCCAGCTCAACGGCCGCCTCATCCCCTGGCCCTGGACCCTCAACGTCGCCGGCGAATCGCGGCGTTTCGCCACCCGCGACGACGCCTGCGCCAGCCTGCAACGGGCGCTGCGCGACGTGCCGCCCACCCGCATCGATGTCGGCCTGGGTCAGATCAATCTGGGATACCAGCGGCATCGCTATCGCCGCGCCTGCGATGTCCTCGATCCCTACCGAAACCTCGGCCTCGCCGCCGAGATCCTGCGCGAGCAGCACACCCCTGGCGACGACTGGCTGCTCGCCATCGGCCGCTACCACCGACCCGCCGGCGGCGCGCCTGCCGCGCGCTACCGCACCAGCGTCGGCCGGCACCTCGCCCGGGTGCTCGGCAAACCGGCGTTGAGCGCCACCATCCGGAGCACCTTGCCATGAAGCCCCACCGCCTCCGCTGCGCCACCGCGTGGCTGCTCGGCCTGTCGGCGCTCGCCGCGACACAGGCCGCCCTCGCGCAATCGCCTGCGCTGATCGTCGTCGAGGACCGCGGCGGCACCTCGGCCCTTCCGTACTACGAAGCCCTCAAGTTGCAGCCGCGTGCCGGACTGCAGTCGCCGCGCATCGAGGTGCCACGCGCGCGCACCGAGCCTTTCAGCGAGGCCGACATACTGCCGGTGCGCTCGTCGCGGCTGTCGCCGGGCGACGTGGCGCGTCGGACGATCAAAGCCCCCGGCATGCCGCCGCTCTTCCTGATCGGCGACGACACGCGCTCGCGGGCATGGCTGCGCCTGCGCGCGCCGCGCCTGCGCGAACTCAATGCGGTGGGGCTGGTGGTCAACGTCGACTCGACCGCCGCGATGGCCGCGCTGCGCGCGCTCGCCCCCGAACTGTCGCTGTCGCCGACGCCCGGCGACGACCTGGCCGGACGCCTCGGATTGCACCACTACCCGGTGCTGATCACCGCAATCGGCATCGAGCAGTGACGCGCCGACCATGGCCCAGCCCCACGCGATCGAGGTGCTGCTGCGGCCAGCGGTGGAGCTGTACACCGTGGCGGTCTGCGCCGCCGCCGCGACGCTGTGCTTGGTGGCCCCCTGGTCGCTCGCGCTGAATCCGCTGCTCGGTCTGGGCTCGGCGCTGGCCTTCCTGTTCTTCGCCGCCATCCGCCTGCGCGATGCGTGGGTGATCCTGCGCTACCGGCGCAACATTCGCCGCCTGCCTCGTTATGTGATGACCAGCCGCGACGTGCCGGTGAGCCAGCATCGGCTGTTCATCGGGCGAGGTTTTCGGTGGGAGCAACGCCACACCCACCGCCTGATGCAGACCTACCGGCCCGAGTTCCGCCGCTACGTCGAGCCCCCGCCCGCCTACTACGCCGCGCGACGACTGGAGGCACGGCTGGAGTTCGCCATTTTCCCGCTGTCCCGGCTGGCCAGGCTCACCGCCTGGGACGTACCGATCAACCCGGTGCGCCCGCTGCCGCCGGTCGGAGGCCTGCCGCGGCTGCACGGCATCGAGCCCCACGAGATCAATGTCAGCCTGCCGCAGGGCGAGCGCGTGGGCCAGACACTCGTCCTGGGCGCGACGCGCGTCGGCAAGACCCGCTTGGCCGAACTGTTCATCACCCAGGACATTCGCCGCTGCAATGCCGCAGGCGAGTACGAGCCAGTGATCGTGTTCGATCCGAAAGGCGATGCCGATTTACTCAAGCGCATGTACGTCGAGGCGAAGAGAGCTGGCCGCGACAGCGAGTTCTACGTGTTCCACCTCGGCTGGCCGAACATCTCCGCGCGCTACAACGCGGTAGGCCGGTTCGGGCGTATCTCCGAGGTGGCGACGCGCATCGCCGGCCAGCTCTCCGGTGAAGGCAACAGCGCTGCATTCAGAGAATTTGCGTGGCGATTCGTCAACATCATCGCCCGCGCGCTAGTGGAGTTGGGGCAGCGGCCCGACTACCTGTTGATCCAGCGGCACGTTGTGAACATCGACGCCCTGTTCATCGAATATGCGCAGAGCTACTTCGCCAAACACGAGCCGAAGGCCTGGGAAATCATCGTCCAGCTGGAAGGACGGCTGAACGACAAGAATATTCCGCGCCACATGGTGGGCAGGGAAAAGCGCGTCGTCGCGCTCGAACAGTACCTGTCCCAGGTACGGGTATACGACCCGGTGCTCGATGGTCTCAGGTCTGCCGTGCGCTACGACCGCACCTACTTCGACAAGATCGTCGCATCGTTGCTGCCACTGCTGGAGAAGCTGACTACCGGCAAGATTTCCCAGCTGCTCGCGCCCAACTATTCGGACCTCAACGACGCCCGGCCGATCTTCGACTGGATGCAGATTGTGCGCAAACGTGCGGTGGTCTACGTCGGGCTCGACGCGCTCTCCGACGCCGAAGTCGCCGCCGCGGTCGGAAACTCGATGTTTGCCGATTTGGTAAGCGTCGCGGGGCACATCTACAAGTTCGGCATCGACGATGGCCTGCCAAACAGCCACGGCGGCCTGAAGATTCCGATCAACGTTCATGCGGATGAATTCAACGAGCTAATGGGGGACGAATTCATCCCGCTGATCAACAAGGGCGGCGGCGCAGGAATGCAGATCACCGCCTACACGCAGACGCTGAGCGACATCGAAGCGCGTATCGGTAATCGCGCGAAAGCAGGCCAGGTCATCGGCAACTTCAACAACGTGTTCATGCTGCGCGTGCGCGAAACCGCCACCGCCGAGCTGCTGACCAAGCAACTGCCGAAGGTCGAGGTATACACGACGACCCTGGTCAGCGGCGCCACCGACAGCTCCGACATTCACGGCCCCACCGATTTCACCTCCAATGCGCAGGATCGCGTCAGCACCACCAGCGTGCCGATGATCGATCCCTCGCACGTCGTCGCCCTCCCGAAAGGCCAGTGCTTCGCGCTGCTCGAAGGTGGGCAACTGTGGAAGATCCGCATGCCGCTGCCCGCGCCGGACCCTGACGAAGTGATGCCGGAGGACCTGCAGCAGCTCGCCGGCTACATGCGCCAGCACTACACGGAAGCCAGCGAGTGGTGGGACAACCACAGCCTGCCCGGCCTGCAAGATGATCCGTTGCCCGACGACCTGCTCGACGGCTTCCGCCACCTCGCCACCACCGAGGTGGCCAACGACGAGAGGCGGCCATGAGAGACCCGGCAACCACGGCGCAGCAGCAGCAGGTACAGCAGCGCGGGCTGGTCGCCAGCATCGTCACGCTGCCGTTTCGCATGCTCGGCGTGCTGCTCGGTTCGTTGCTGCTGTCGATCCTCATCGAGTGCGTCGGCATGCACTGGTTCTGGCCGGAACAGGGATGGCGTCACGCCCAGGGAATGCTCGACTACGAGCTGAGCCAGCTATCCAGCCATTTCACCCAGAGCGCGGTGATCCAGGAGCCCGGTCGCACCGTGCGCCTGTTGGTCGAGAGCGCCTATGAGTGGATTTTCGTGAAGACCGGTCTGCTCGACTGGATGAGTCAGGCATCGGCACGCGCACGCGCACCCAGCCACACCGAAGCCCGCGACTTCCGCTACTACATCAGCCTGGTTTACCAATGGAGCGAGAGCTACCTGATCGCGGCAGCATTCACCGTGCTCACCTTCATCGTACGGGTACTGGTACTGGTGCTGACGTTGCCGCTGTTCATCATGGCGGCCTTCGTCGGCCTGGTCGATGGACTGGTGCGGCGCGACGTGCGCAAGTTCGGTGCCGGCCGCGAATCCGGTTTCGTCTACCACCGCGCAAAAGCGAGCCTGGTTCCGTTGGCGGTGATGCCGTGGATCATTTATCTAACACTGCCCATAAGCGTCCACCCACTGCTAGTGTTGCTGCCGAGCGCGGTACTGCTCAGCCTGGCGGTCTGCATTACGGCAAGCAGCTTCAAAAAATATCTCTGATCCTCGACCGTCCCGATAGGAATATTCTAATAGAGGTTCGCTACGGCCTCATCTCAACGCTGCTCGGGCTAATGTGGTTTCGGGAGGTGCTCGAAGAACTCCAGCACGAATTCTCACTCTCCGCAGTCGTCTGAACCGGCTGAGGATCACTTTGATATGTGGCGTGTACTGTATGGGGCAAGGGATATTCCGGCTTGGATACAGGACATCTAAAACAGCAAGACAATCACTTTTTTCCCAGCCAGATTAAAAGACAACGAAAAAAGGAGTTACTACTATGTCCCAAAAGCCCTCAGAGCCAAACCTAGCAGAACGGATATTTTGGGAAGAGCATTCTCGTTACCCAAAATACAGAATCCACTACTACGTACCCCACTTTAGAGACGACGCTAGAACAGCATCGGCGGTTGCAGGAGCTGAGTGCAACACGGTTATTGAATTGAAGCCGGAGCATCAT
>NZ_JALLKV010000099.1:4668-7540 GCF_023093815.1 Pseudomonas sp. PNPG3 | reverse complement strand
TCCTCCTCCCTTCAAGTCTAACCATACAAGCTGGCTTGCCGGCGATAGGGCCGGTTCAGACAACATCGACTATGAACAATGCCTGTGCCGCCAGGCTCACCTCATCATCAACCTTCCTGCCGACCAGCTGCTGCCCCAGCGGCGAGCGCGGTGTAATCACCGTCACCAGCCCATCCCCCTCGCCAATCTTCAACCCCGCAGCCTCCGGCCCGAGGAACAGTCGGCGCTGCCCGCCATCTTCATCCTCCAGCGTCACCAGGTTGCTCACCTGCACCCCGCGTGCCGGGTCGTAATCGCGCAGCAGCAGTTGCTGGTAGGTCAGCAGCGCCTTGCGGATCTCGGCGCTGCGGCGGGCCTGGCCGGTGGCCAGGTACGAGGCCTCCAGGCCCAGGGTGTCGTACTTGTTCTCGGCGATGTTCTCTTCGGCAGTGGCGGCTTCGTACGCAGTTTGTGCCGCGCGGGTCAGCACATCCAGGTCCTGTTCGAGGGTGGCAACTATCTGCGCCAGCAGGCTGGGCTTGTCCATGGTCAGTAACAGAACTCCAGCACGTTGGCCTGGCTTTTGTCGGTGGGCGCGGTGCGGTTCTGCTGCAGCCAGAACTGGCACTTGGGGCTGTTGAGGTTGCGCGGGTTGCCCTGGGCGGCCTCGGCGGCCTGTTGCAGCTCCTGCTTGTGCAGGATGTCGTTGTAGCGTTCGAACATTTCCGCCTGGGCATCCGCCGCAGGGGCTGGCGATGGCGGCGCGGCAGGCCGGTACGCGGCGGGGGCCACGGCTTCGGCCAGTGGCTGTACCTGCTGTGGCCACAGTTGCAGGGCCAGCCACAGGCTGGCGGCGATCGCCACGGCGCCCAGCCACAGGCCCAAGGCAACGCACACGATCAACGGCAACGGCTTGAGGGTGATCTTCAATTCACGGTGGCGCGCCATGGCAGCCTCCTGGCAGGGTGTTCGGGGTGCATTGTCGCATGCGCCTGGGCATTTTTCCGCGCAGGTGCTTTTGTCAGCGACAATTTATACGCAGAATGCGCGGTTTTTCCGCTGGGCGAGGGCAGGGCACATGAAAGCCACTTGGGACATCTTCTGCAGCGTCGTCGACAACTACGGCGATATAGGCGTGACCTGGCGCCTGGCCCGGCAGCTGGTGGCCGAGCACGGCCTGGCTGTGCGCCTGTGGGTGGATGACCTCAATGCATTCACGCCCATGTGCCCCGGGGCCGATGCCACCGCCCCGCAGCAGTGGCAGCACGGTGTGGATGTGCGCCAATGGCCGGTAGCCTGGTTGCCGGTGGCGCCGGCTGATGTGGTAATCGGTGCCTTCGCCTGCCAATTGCCAGCAGCCTATGTGGAGGCAATGCGTGCTCGTGTCACGCCGCCGCTGTGGCTGAACCTCGAATACCTCAGTGCCGAGGACTGGGTGGAAGGTTGCCATGGCTTGCCTTCGCCGCAGCCCAATGGCTTGCGCAAGGTATTTTTCTTTCCAGGCTTCACTGAAAAAACCGGTGGCCTGCTGCGCGAGGGCTCGCTGCTGGCGCGGCGTGATGCGTTCCAGCAAGGCGCACGGCAGGCCTTCTTGCACGGGCTTGGCGTAAACCCTGAAGCGGGGGCGTTGCTGATTTCCCTGTTCGCCTACGAAAACCCGCAATTGGGCAACTGGCTTGAGGCCCTGGCCTCAGGCGAGCAACCTTGCCACCTGCTGGTGCCGGAAGGGCGCGTTGTCGCGGGGCTCGGCCAGTGGCTTGGCGAGGCTTCACTGCAAGTGGGCAGCGTGCGCAAGCGCGGGGCGCTGACCCTGCAGGTGCTACCTTTCGTCAGCCAGGACGACTACGACCGGTTGCTGTGGAGCTGTGATTTCAATGCCGTGCGCGGCGAAGACTCGTTCGTGCGCGCGCAGTGGGCCGGGCAGCCGATGCTGTGGCACATTTACGTGCAGGACGAGAATGCCCATTGGGAAAAGCTCGAAGCGTTTCTTGCGCATTATCGACAGGGGTTGTCAGGCGATGCCGATGCCGCCCTGCTTGGCCTGTGGCGTGCCTGGAACATGGACCGCGACATGGGCCAGGCCTGGCAGGCAGCCCGTCAGCACTGGCCGGAACTGCAGCAGCATGCCCGGCTTTGGGCGGCGCGACAGGCCGCTCAGCCGGACCTTGCCACAGCGCTAGTACACTTTTACCGAAATTCGCTATGATACGCGGCCTCGATTTTTATAAATCCATCCAGATTCGGATACTTCGTAATGAAAACTGGTAAAGAACTGAAACCCGGTACCGTCCTGCGGATCGACAACGACCCGTGGCTGGTTCAAAAAGCTGAGTTCACCAAGTCGGGCCGTAACAGCGCGATCATGAAGACCAAGCTGAAGAACCTGCTGACCGGCTACAAGACCGAAACCGTCTACGGTGCAGACGACAAGCTGGACGACGTGATCCTGGATCGCAAAGAAGCGACCCTGTCGTTCATCAACGGTGACGAATACACCTTCATGGACACCACCGACTACACCATGTACGAACTGAACGCCGAGGACATCGAAGCCGTTCTGCCGTACATCGAAGAAGGCATGGAAGACGTCTGCGAAGCCGTGTTCTTCGAAGGCCGCCTGGTATCGGTTGAACTGCCGACCACCATCAGCCGCCAGGTTGTCTACACCGAGAACGCTGCACGCGGCGACACCTCGGGCAAGGTCATGAAGCCTGCCAAGCTGAAGAACGGTACCGAGATCTCGGTTGCCGACTTCATCCAGATCGACGAGTGGATCGATATCGACACTCGCGACAACAGCTTCAAAGGCCGTTCCAAGAAGTAATCCTTCTTGTGAAACGCAAAAAACCCGGCCTTGGCCGGGTTTTTTAATGCCTGCAAACCTCCAGGCCGC
>NZ_JALLKV010000099.1:0-4568 GCF_023093815.1 Pseudomonas sp. PNPG3 | reverse complement strand
AGGCCGCTCCTACATGAGGCGCTGCAAGCCTTACACGGTCACGTGCAGGCGCACATCCACATTGCCGCGGGTGGCGTTGGAGTACGGGCACACCTTGTGCGCCTTTTCCACCAGCCCTTCGGCATCGGCCTGGGCCAGGCCCGGCAGGTTGATGTGCAGGTCGATGTCCAGGCCGAAACCACCTGGAATCTGGCCAATGCCCACTTTCGCGGTGATCGAGGCGTCCGCCGGTAGGGCTTTTTTCTCCTGCCCGGCCACGAACTTCAGGGCACCGATAAAGCACGCCGAGTAACCGGCGGCGAACATCTGCTCGGGGTTGGTGCCGTCACCGCCTGCGCCGCCCAGTTCCTTGGGGGTGCTCAGGCTGACTACCAGCTTGCCGTCACTGGAGCGGGATTTGCCGTCGCGCCCACCGGTGGAGGTAGCTTCTGCGATGTACAGCGGAGTGACCTTTTGCATCTTGAGCCTCGCTAATGTGCTGTGCGCTCCCCGTCTGGAGGAGGGCGCGGGTTGGTGTGGGATTTAAATTAGCGCGCAATTAGTTAGTGCGCAAGATAAATCATCACCGTTCATCTGAACGGCCATCGCACAGCATAGCTGTCAGAGGGTTTTCTGCAGGTTCTCGCGCAGCGCCAGCAGGTCGGCCTGCAGTTGTTGCAGCTGTTCCAGGCTGCGCCCGCTGGCCTTGAGGATGCACTGCGGCACTTCTTTGGCCTGCTGCTGCAAGGCGCGGCCCTTGTCGGTCAGCTGCACCAGTACCACCCGTTCGTCCTCGCGGCTGCGGTTGCGCTGCAGCAGGCCTTCGCTCTCCAGACGCTTGAGCAGCGGTGTCAGCGAACCGGGGTCGGTGAGCAGGTGCTGGCTGATCTCGCCTACGGTCAGGCCATCGTGCTCCCAGAGCACGAGCATGGCCAGGTACTGCGGGTAAGTCAGGCCCAGGGCCTGCAGCAGCGGTTTGTAGACCTTGGTCATCAGCAACGAGGTGGAGTGCAGGGCGAAACAGACCTGGTTTTCCAGCAGCAGCTCGTCACAGGAGGCTTGGGTGTCGGCGTTCATGCAGGTCCTTGAAGGTAATCAATGGGAAAGTCTGGCACGCGGATCGTTAGTGCGCGCTTTATTCGCGCAGCTCACTGCGCAAGGCCAGGTCCCAGGGTGGAATCGGGCTGAAGCGGCTCTTGAGAAATTCGAGCAGCAAACGGCTGCGAGAGTTCGTTTCATGTTCCAGGCGAAGTGCGTAAATACCGCTGGTTTCCGCTTTGGGCAAGCCACCGTCGCAAAACAACGGTATCAACTCGCCGCGCAGCAGGTATTCGCTGATCAGCCAAGTAGGCAGGTGGGCTATGCCTAAGCCTGCGAGCGCACCGAACAGCAGGGTTTCGGCGTTGTTGGCGGCCATGCGCATGCGTGAGGGGCGGTACAGGCGGGTTTGCCCGGCCACGTTGAAACGCCAGGCGAATGGTGGCGCAAGGCCGTCCCAGTCCAGGCCGTCGTGCCCTGGCAGCTCGCTGGGGCAGCTGGGCATGCCGCGGCTGGCCAGGTAGGCCGGGCTGGCGCAGGCGATGCGCACCATGTAGGCCAGTGGCGTGGCGACCAGCCGGGTGTCGGCCAGGGGGCCGGCGCGCAGCACCAGGTCGACCTCGCCCAGGTGGCTGCCATGCAGGTCGACGAAGCTGTCGATCAGGCGCAGTTGCACATCCAGGCCCGGGTAGGCGACCAGGAAATCGGCGATGGCCGGGGCCAGGTGACGGCGGCCGAATGCGGCGGGGGCGTCGATGCGGATCAGGCCTTCGGGAGCATTGCTCAGCGACACCGCTTCAGCGCGGGCCAGGCGCAGTTCCTCGATGATGCGCCTGGCCCGTTCGGCAAAGGCGTTGCCGGCAGGCGTGGCACGCACGGCGTGGGTGCTGCGGGTGAACAGGCGGCTGCCCACGGCGCTTTCCAGGTTGTCGATGCGGCGGGCCACGGCGGAAGGCGTCAGCGGGTGGCGGCGGGCGGCGGCAGAAAAACTGCCGGTTTCCAGCACATCGAGGAACAGGCTTAGCTGGTCGGTCAGGGTATCGGGGCTCATGGCTGCCTTGCTTTTGCAAAAAACGCATAGCCATTGTGCGCTGCTGTGCGTTTCCCCACCAGCCCGCAATCGATAGCATGCTCGCATTATGTGTACAGGTGGATGAGGCCCCTGATGATCGAGTGGTTGTTGTATATCGTGTTGGGCGCAGCCCTGGGGACCATGGGTGGCCTGTTCGGCATTGGCGGCGGGCTGATCGCGATTCCGGCGCTGGGCGTGCTGTTCGGCCTGGACCAGCAGTTGGCGCAGGGCACTGCGCTGGTGATGGTAGTGCCCAATGTGCTGCTGGCGCTGTGGCGTTATCACCAGCGTAACCGCATCGAGTTACGCCATGCGGTACCGCTGTCGCTGTGCAGCTTTGTGTTTGCCTGGCTGGGGTCGATCTGGGCGGTCGGGCTGGATGCGCATTCCATGCGCCTGGGCTTCGTCGGCTTCCTGGTGGCCCTGGCGGTGTGGAACGTTGCGCGGATGTTCATGAAGGTAACGCCGCCCAGCGCCGAGTTGCGCTATGCCTGGCCTTGGCTGGGTGTACTGGGCAGCTTTGCCGGGACCATGGGCGGCTTGTTCGGGGTGGGTGGGGCCGTGGTAGCCACGCCGATTCTGACCAGTGTGTTCGGTACCACCCAGGTGGTGGCGCAGGGGCTGTCGCTGGCGCTGGCGGCGCCGAGTACCTTGGTAACCCTGGTGACCTATGGGGTGCACCACAGTGTTGACTGGGGGGTGGGGGTTCCATTGGCGGTGGGCGGCCTGCTGAGTATCAGTTGGGGTGTGAAATTGGCCCATGCGTTGCCGGAGAAGGTGTTGCGGGCGATGTTTTGTGTGTTTCTGGTGGGGTGTGCGGTGATGCTCGGGTTCGAGCTTTGATTCTTGAGCATTTGGGGCCGCAAAGCGGCCCCAAGTTACTTGAACCCTTCGACAATGTAGTCGGCCATGCAATCGGTAATCGGCGAAGGGTTCTGGGTACTGCGCACCAGCATCACATTGGCCACCGGTAACTGCGGCAACCCTTCATTTTCGCCCAGAATGCGGATATTCCCGCCAATCAGGCTCTGCAACTGTGCGGTCACCGCCAACCCTGCGGTGACAATGGCAAAGATCGCTGCCAGGCTCGGGCTGGTATAGGCGATGCGGTAGTCGATGCCCTGGGCCTCCAGGGCATTGCAGGTCCAGGCCCGGCAGAAGCAGTCGGTGTTGAACAAGGCTACCGGCATGGGGCGTTGCTCCTGCGGGCAGAAGCCTTCCGCGGCGGCCCAGACCAGGCGTTCCTGGCGCAGAAGCTGGCCAATCTCGTTGCCCGGCTCACGCGTGACGATGGTCAGGTCCAGGTCCTGGCGCAGCATCAGTTGTTTGGAGGAGTCGCAATGCACCTCCACCTGCACCAGCGGGTAGGCCTGGGCAAAGCTCGACAGGATGGTCGGCAAAAAGCGCATGGCATAGTCGTCCGGCGTGCCGATGCGTACTACCCCGACCATGTGCGGCATGCGCAGGGTGTTGAACACTTCCCCATGCAACTTGAGGATGCGCCGCGCATAGCCGAGCAGCACCTGGCCCTCGGCGGTCAAGCGCACTTGGCGGCCATCGCGCTCGAACAGCTGGCGCTGGAGGATGTCCTCTTCCAGGCGTTTCATCTGCATGCTCACCGCCGACTGGGTGCGGTTGACTACCTCGCCGGCGCGGGTGAAGCCACCCTGCTCGGCGATGGCCACGAACGTGCGCAGTACGTCCGCGTCGAGGCTCTGGTACTGGGACATTGCATCAATCTCCGAGATGCATGGCATCAGAAACATTCGTTGGATTGATCTTATGCCTGGCAGGAGACTGGAGCCATCAACACGGAGGGCTTCACGATGAAAGGTCATGTCAGCAGCATCCAGCAACCTGCCTTTTCCCTGAACCACCTGTGGCGTGCCGCCCTGCAGCGCCCTGCGCGATGGCTGCAGCTATACCGCCAGCGCCAGGAACTGGCCAGCCTGAGCGATGCGACCCTGCACGACCTGGGGTTGAGCCGGGCGGATATCCAGCAGGAGGCCGAGCGGCATTTCTGGGATGATCCGTTGAGTAAGTGATGCCAAGCGTGGCAACAGATCTTGCTCTTGCTCGTTTCGGCTTTTGCTTTTGCTTTTGCTTTTGCTTCTAAGCGCGCGACAGTTCAGGCGCCGCCGATTGCGACTTCAGGAGGCTGAGCGAAGGGACAGCGGAGGGAGGTGACGGGCATGGATGCCCGTCAAGCGCTGAGGCCCCATGGATGGGGCCTGCAGCGCGTACTCCCGGGAGCAGGCCCGTAGCGAGGGGACCCCGGAGCGAAGCGTAGGGGCCGGATGATGGGAGCCGACGGTTTTTGGTTCCTTTTTGCCACGACAAAAAGGGACCCGCCGTAAGGGCGGAAAGGTGATTTTGCGCCACCATCGCGAATGAATGTCTGCTTGGTTTGGATGCCAACATCCTAAAAGCTAAAAGCTAAAAGCTAAAAGCTAAAAGCTAAAAGCTAAAAGCTAAAAGC
>NZ_JALLKV010000098.1:0-7706 GCF_023093815.1 Pseudomonas sp. PNPG3 | reverse complement strand
AGCGCCGCGCGGGCGGCGCTCGATCTAACAGGCGCGAGGGCACTTGAGGCGTACACCTGTCAGCCCCTCCAGAATCGTCAGACTTTCCTGAACCTTGCCCCCACCGCTTCAGCTTGAAGCAGCAAGCGAACTATCCTACGCAGTGGTCGGAAGCAGCTGAATTGTCGGGGAAATCCCTCAGGGTTAAGTTCACCGGGTCGCCATGTTGGTGACCGGGTGTGAGAACCTGTTGCGAGTTAGCTGGCTTGCCTGTCATGGCAGTCGTACGCGGGCAGACCTCGGTCTGGCCGAGCTTTGAAGCTCCCTCGGTTTCTCACCCCGTGTACGACTGCCGCCCAGGTCCGTGAGAAAGATCAGCGTGGCAGTTCCACTTGTCAGGAGCTACTACCATGAAAAAGTACACCCCCTCCCCCATCCTAACCGCAGGCCTGGAAACCTTCCTCGAAGCCGGCAACCCCACCCTGGACCTGCTCCGCGTACAACCCGGCATACCGATCGATGATGCCTACGAGCACGTGTCAGTGCTGCTGGGCTACATCAAGCACCTTGTGCGCGAAGGCGACATGGAGGATGACCACAAACTGCTGGGCTCCGCCGATTACCTGCTGGCCATCGCCAAGGCCCTGATGAACGACATCGAACTGGCCAAGAACAAGCTGCACTGACAGGTTTTGAGGGAACAACCCAAAATCCAAAAGCTGACTCGCCCGCTCCCACAGCTCCTGCGCTGGCCCGCGAGCCCGCACTCTTCTGTGGGAGCCCACGCGCTCCCCTACCACACAACCAATAGAGTGATCTGCAAAAAACTGTAGGAAAAATGTGAAAAATCTGTAATATTGGATCCACTGACCAATGGCTTTTTGATATCACAAGGATGAGATGTGGTTGGCGATACACAGATCTGGCAAGACGAATACCCTTACACCCTGCGGTATCGCAAGACCACTTTACAACTTCAGAGCCCTATTGCCCCTTACACCCGGCAAGCCTTCGAACAATTGATCGCGCAGACCACCAGCGCCAAACGGGTCAGCGCTCCACTCGCCTGCATGCAGAGCCAGTTGTTCATCAAGCGCGAAAAACTCGATTCACTGAAAAAGAAGCTGCGCATGCAGCGCGGCAGGCCCAAGCGCAATGGCATGTACGACTGGTCCCTTGAAGAACTGATCAATACCCGCGAAGCCGTTCGCCGTGGCGCACGGGTGCCAAGGGTGGTCGGCTACGGTTACAGCCGCTCCAGGTTCGGCCTGATGCAGGACTTCTTCCTCATCACTGAGTTGCTCATTGGCCACGAGGACGGGCTGGCAAGAATCCGCAAGGCGCCCGACGCGGTACACCAGGTGATTGAGGCAGCCTTCGAACTGTTGCATGCACTGCACTGCCAAGGGATTACTCACATGGACCTGTGGGCGGCCAACGTGATGCTCCCGAAACAAGGTAAAGCACAGGCTATAGACCTGGAGAACAGCTTCTCTGAGCCAAGCAATTTCTTCAGCGAAACCCTAGGTTTTCAGTTCGGCTTTTTCTACTACCGGGAAATTTACCGTTATATAACCGAAGCAGACTATGATGCTGCGGTTGAATGTGCACTGGCCGAGTTTTTCCCGGATGTGCAGCGTGTTGCCTTCAACCGTACGTATGCGCTTGCCAAACATGAGGAAATCGGGCGCCTGGAGCGCCGCAAAATCTTCACCTGCGGTGTAGTCGAAGGTTGTTAAAAAAGCGCCATGGCTACTCCGATTGCCTGAGTCGATTGCCTGATGCAGAAGTGACGACGTGCGCATGCATATCGCCCCCCCTTTTGCTAATAGGGGGTGTTGTCGGCAGGACGCTCGGAATAATGGGGTCGACCTGCGCCGAGCCTACCGTATCCCTGAGATGCCCCATCCTTTAGAATGGGAAATAGCTGCCCAAGATACCGAATTGCCATCACGCTGGAAACGAGCAAGCAGGCAGCCTGCATAGAAGCTTCATACAAACGGATCAAGCCAGGGGTTTCACATGTGTTCTGAGAGTCACACCGTTACTGACACTCCGTTGGTAACAGTGATCATCGCATCCTATAACCACGCACGCTACATCGAAGCAAGCATCAATAGCGTCATCAACCAGACCTACAAGAACATCGAACTTCTGGTGATTGATGACGGCTCCAAGGATGACAGCCCTGCAGTGCTCAAGCGCCTTCAGGAACAACACGGCTTCGACCTGCGCTTCCAGGCCAACCAGGGCCTGGCACGCACTCTCAACGATGCGATAGCACGCGCCAAGGGCGATTTGATCGTACCTTTCGGCTCTGACGACATCATGCTGCCGCACCGTATCGCCACCCAGGTGGAATACATGAACGGCAAGCCTGAAGTGGGCATCTGCTCGGCCAACATCGAAACCATCGACCAGGATGGCAACGTGATGGGCGCACGCGAGCAGCGCAACCGCAACCTGCCCTTCCGCCGACTGGACTTCGACGACCTGTTCCTCGACCGCAAGCCGGGCCCCATGGCAGCCACATTGATGCTGCGGCGGGAGGCCCTGGAAAAGGTGGGTGGCTTCAACCACGATATCCGCCTGGAAGATGTGTATATCGAACTGTCGATCGCACGTGCCGGTTACTTCATCGACGTGCTGGGCGAAGTGCTGGCGCAGTACCGTGACCACCCGACCAACACCTTCAAGAACGGCCGTTTCATGGTGGATAACGTGCTGCGCACCTTTGCAGTGTTCAGCGACCACCCGCAGTACGAGCAGGTGTGCATGAAGTTCCGTAACTCCATGGTGCTTAAGTACGCCAACCGCGACAAGGCACTGAGCCGGGAAATCCTTTCGGAAATCCCGCTCAGGTACTGGAACAAGAAGACACTGCGCGGTATTTGGCGGATGATCTGGTCTTAAGCAACGCGGCTACGCTTCCAGTGGATCAGTGATTGACCATAGACCAAGGCCATCGGGATCCAGATCAGGAACCAATGCTCCTTCGGGCGTGACATAAAGGCACTGCCTTCAGTCAGGCCTGAGGCGAAACCGAAGACCAGCCAGGTTGCCGCAAGGGTAACGCCTGGGTGCTTGCGGTAAGTCCAGCAGAAGTAAATGGCCAGGCCGTAAATTGCCATCCACAGGGCCAGACCTACTACACCGCCGGCATACAACACGCCCAGCTCTATGTTGTGCGGGTCGGCAAGTGTTTGAGCAAGCCCCGGAATACTCACAGTCATGGGCGAATCGTAACCGTGACCCAACCACGGATGTTCACCGATCTGGCGCAGTGCATCCAGCCAAATAGCCGGACGATAGGACACGCCACGCTGAGTGATGGCGTCCGGATAAACCAGCACGACGCCAAGCACAGCGATGACCACAGCAGCCAAGGCCAGCAGCCCGCGTTTGCGGTCACCCACGATCACCAGCCAACCCAACGCCGCCGTCAGGCCTACCAACGGGGTTCTGGAACCCGTTGCAAGAATCGCCAAGCCCAATGCTGCCAGACAGACCAGCGACATTGGGTCCAGCATGCGCTGCGCCTGGAACCAGTACACTAGCCAAACGGCGGCGAAGGCACCGAGTACATGAGCGGTCAGCAGCGGATTGTATAGCGCCCCATAACCCTCCAGGCGACCAACGCCAGCTGGCAGTTGGTACAGCAGGAAATAGCCCAGTGAAATGGCCGCAGCCAATGCCACCACTCTGGCCGCAATACGCACGCACTGCTGGAGATGTGCCGGTGCGTGCAGGCTGATGACACCCGCGGACAGGAGCAACATGGCGATGTATAGCGGCCGCTTTAACAAACTCCCCGTAGCATTTTCCGTGTCGGACCAAGCGATACTGAGCATGGTGTAGGCACAAAACACCGCAAGTGCGATGAACAGGGGATTTTCCATCAGCGTTTTGAGCATTCTTGGCTGCAGCAACAAAGCCACAAGCGTCGGAACGGCCAACAGAATATAGAACAGCTTGTGGTACAGAGAACGCTCCCCTGCCCAGAACATGCCAGTGAGCAACACCAGCCAGCCCAAGGGTAAAACGTAACTGTTGATCTTCCGTCCCCAACGCTGCGCCGGGGACTCGACTAATACATCGATTGACATCTAACGTCCTCTACAAGGATGGGTGAGATCCGTACCTACTTACGATTTGATACCGTAACGCAGGGTTGTGAACATCACCCATTTCCCCAAATTGCTCGTTGTAACGTGGCGGCTGGTAACTCAGTTACGAATTTCAGCCACCACCGCTGCCAGCGCCCGCGCCGGGTCGGCAGCCTGGCTGATCGGCCGGCCGATCACTAGGTAATCCGAACCCGCATCCAGTGCCTGGCGGGGGGTGAGGATACGGCGCTGGTCATCCTGCGCACTGCCCGCCGGGCGAATGCCCGGGGTAACCAGTTGCAGCGACGGGTGTGCCGCCTTCAGTGCCGGGGCCTCCAGCGCCGAGCACACCAAACCGTCCATGCCAGCCTTCTCGGCCAGCGCCGCCAGGCGCAGCACCTGCTCTTGCGGGTCGACATCCAAGCCGATACCGGCCAGGTCTTCACGCTCCATGCTGGTCAGCACGGTCACACCAATCAGCAACGGCTGCGGGCCGCTGCGCTTGGCCAGCTCTTCGCGGCAGGCCGCCATCATGCGCAGGCCACCGGAGCAATGCACGTTCACCATCCATACACCCATCTCGGCCGCGGCCTTCACCGCCATCGCGGTGGTGTTGGGGATGTCGTGGAACTTGAGGTCCAGGAACACTTCGAAGCCCTTGTCGCACAGGGTTTCGACAATGCCCGAAGCACTGCTGGTGAACAGCTCCTTGCCAACCTTCACCCGGCACAGCGCAGGGTCAAGCTGGTCAGCCAGCTTCAGGGCGGCCTCACGGGTAGGGAAATCCAGGGCGACGATCAGGGGCGTCTGGCAGGCGGACATGGGCAGGGTCTCTTGGCAAGTCGAAAACGGCGCGCATTGTAAACGAAGTGGCGCAGGCTTTGGGGCCCGCGGGTCACGGAATTGGCCCGACAGTGGCTGGCTCCTATAATTGAACCAACGGAACGGGCAATTGCTCAACATTTGTACAAACGCTGCCCATCACCAGCAAAGGAGAACGACAATGCCCTGGTATGCCTGGCTGATACTCATCATAGCCCTCGGCTCGATCGTCGGCGGGCTGATGCTGCTGCGCGACACGGCAAAGAAACTGCCACTGACCGAAGAACAGCTGCGCAAGGTGCATGAGCGCAATGCCGAAGCGGATGCCAAGGATGCGCAGGACCGCTAGCGCCCGCCGGTCGCTGGCGCTGGCACGATCTGACCGGCTGTTACGGTCCATGTACCGTCACAAGGTCGCTTTCATAGAGTTGCACATAACTCATTGAATCAGCAGGGTCCCTGTGGGAGCGGCTTTAGCCGCGAATACCGGCGCAGCCGGTGCCATGCACCGCGTTTGGTTCTTCGCGGATAAAGCCGCTCCCACAGGGTACGCGGACCGCTTTCGAATTCAGTTCTCTAAATTGAATCTTCATGAAAGTCAGGGCCAGGACACAAACCCCAGCCCCTCCCCCTTATTCCACCATCACCTTGTCCCGGTTACGCTCCAGCAACGCATTACCAATCCCCTTGATCTCCAGCAGTTCATCCACCGAAGCAAACGGCCCATTGGCCTCCCGGTAGGCCACTATGGCCTCAGCCTTGGCCTTCCCTATCCCGTTCAGCTCCTTCTGCAAAGTAAGCGCATCAGCCGTGTTCAGGTCCAGCCGCTGCGGCTGCTGGGCCTGCTGCTGGGTTACCACCGGCACCGGCTCGGCCACCGCCGTGGTGCTGGCCGGGGCAGCGCTAAGGGAAAAGGACAGGCTGGCGAACAGCGGCAGCAGCAAGTACGACAGAACGTTGTTACGCATGGTGAATACTCCTGGGTTGGTCATTTTCCAGCAGCCGCTTTCCTTCGGCCGCGCAATCAACCCTAGCGGCAAACCCCGCGCTGAAACAGCCACCATCATCGGCGAATGGTTACCAAATCGATCAATCACTAAGCCAACTTCGCCAACCCAGAAACAATGGCCTTTCCTCCACCACCACCCCGGCCCGAGAGCATTGGCGCCATGCCTTATGGCCTGTAGCCGAATACCCGTTTATCCGATGCCGCATTCACAGCAAAACCTGCCCACATTCCTACAGCCCCCGGTGAACAAGGCCTGATCACGAACAACCGCACTCTCCAGCCGGCAAACACACCCCCTGCCAACTGGCATCACATGAACCAACTGCTAGATTTTTGAGCAATGGACAGCCGTTTGCTTGAAGGACCCAAGCTGCATACCCCATCCACCCGCCGCTTGCCCTCGCACCCAGCCCGTCCACCAGGCCAGCCTCCGCGCGCCTGCCCAGCCCATTCGGCCCACCCGTACTGCCCCCGTCCAGCAAGAGGATCACCGCCGTGCCCCTCAAGACCCTCACCGTATTTGGCACCCGTCCAGAAGCCATCAAGATGGCCCCCCTCGCCCTGCAACTCGCCCAGGACGCCCGCTTCGAGTCCCGCGTGTGCGTCACCGGCCAGCACCGGCAAATGCTCGACCAAGTACTGGAACTGTTCGGTATCACTCCCGACTACGACTTGAACATCATGAAGCCCGGCCAGGACCTGACCGGCGTGACCACGGGGATTTTGCAGGGTATCCAGCCGGTACTGACTGAGTTCAATCCCGATGTGGTGCTGGTGCATGGCGATACCGCAACCACGTTTGCCACCAGCCTGGCGGCCTATTACCAACAAATACCGATAGCCCACGTAGAAGCCGGCCTGCGCACCAACAACCTGTATTCCCCCTGGCCAGAGGAAGGCAATCGGCGCCTTACCGGCACCCTGGCCGCCCTGCACTTCACCCCCACCGCCACCTCGCGTGACAACCTGCTAAGGGAAGGCATCGACCCGTCGAGCATTTTCACCACTGGCAACACCGTGATCGACGCCCTGCTGGAAGTGGTGCACAAATTGGAGAGCCCAGCGCTGAGGGCCCAGTTCGAACGCAAGTTCGATTACCTGGCTGCCAACCGGCGTATGGTGCTGGTAACAGGCCACCGCCGCGAGAACTTTGGCGGAGGCTTTGAACGCATCTGCCAGGCTTTGGTGCAGACGGCGCGCCAGTTCCCCGATGTAGATGTACTGTACCCGGTACACCTCAACCCCAACGTACGCGAGCCGGTCAAACGCTTGCTGGTGGATGTGGGCAACATCTACCTGATCGACCCACTGGATTACCTGCCCTTCGTTTACTTGATGACCCGCGCTAACGTCATTCTGACTGACTCTGGAGGGATTCAGGAGGAAGCGCCGGCATTGGGGAAACCGGTGCTGGTTATGCGCGACACCACCGAGCGGCCAGAAGCAGTGGCGGCCGGGACGGTCAAGCTGGTTGGGACGGAGGTGGAGTCGATTGTCGGAGCGTTGAGCACGCTGTTGACCGATGAGGCGGTGTACCGCGAGATGAGCTTTGCCCACAACCCGTATGGCGATGGGCAAGCGTGCGCGCGAATAATCGAGGCTCTTTCTTACCTCCCCTTCTCGGGCAAATGACCATGAGTAAAAAAAAACGGATCTAGAAGCTGTGCCCAGGAGGGTGCTCGACAAAGATGTTGGGTCGTAGCTGAGAAATCTGAGCATATAAAAAACCCAGCATTTAGGGAAATCCTGAAAAAGACTTCCTGATTTTGGCAAAATACCCGGACTCCACC
>NZ_JALLKV010000097.1:0-9188 GCF_023093815.1 Pseudomonas sp. PNPG3 | reverse complement strand
CACAGCATCCGGGATTAGCTAAACGATTTGAATGTTGGGTTAATGGAGCAGTTACGATCAAGCCAAGCAGACGTTGATCTTCTTTTGCTCGGGCAGATTGAGGCTCGGCCAGCCAGGCGTAGTAGCCGCTGGGGTGCACCTTGAGGGTTTGGCAAAGGCGCCGCACCGGGTAATCAGTCGAGTGCTTCTTGATGAAGGCGTACTTCAGCCGCACTCCTTGGCAAAGTACGCGGCGGCCTTTTTTAAGATGTCTCGCTCTTCCGTCACGCGCTTGAGTTCAGCGCGCAGCTTGCGCAGTTCGGCCTGCTGATCGTCGTCTTGCTGACGCTGCTCTTGGGGCTTGCTGTAGACCTTGATCCAGGCGTAAAGGCTATGCACGGACATGCCCAGGCGCTGGGCGACATCGGCGACAGGTTTGCCTTTTTCGGTCACTTGCTTGACCGCTTCGATCTTGAATTCTTCGGGGTAACGCTGACGACTCATGGCACCTCCTATTTGGGCCTCATTATGAGGCTTGGAGGTGTCTAGGAAACCAGGGGCGATTCAATTCTTACTAATGCTTCGGAAACGGCCAAAAAATACATTTTAAGCAAAATTGAGGAAGTAGCTCACGACTTGGACCAGCTTAAAGCAAAGCATAATGAAATTAGCCTAAGAATTAGTTCGCTGCATCTGGCCAGTAAATCCATGCTTAACGTTATGGAAGTTTACAAGCTCCTTTTGAACGAGCATGGGCGAATGCGAGTAAATAATTTCCTAATCGGTCAAAACGTAAGACTCACTATAACGCCTATTAAGAAAAAACATTTCTTCATGGATATTCACTTGGCTGATGAGCACATTGACCGCATCAGTGTCACCCCGGATGGATACACTGCCGAAAAGAGGCCCCATCTCTAAATTGCTACCAGCCCTAAAATGCACCCAATCAAAGATTGGGCACCTTTTAGGGCTACCATAAATTTTATTCATGTGCAAAATTCATCGCTTCTCCCCTAGCTCTTTGCGATCTGACTTTTTCAGTGAGTTCGCTAATTGGCAATGCCTTGCTGAATAGCCATCCTTGAACAAGTGCATCAGGACAGAAACCAAGAATTGCTTTTTTCTGCGCTTCCGTCTCCACGCCCTCAAAAATTATTTTTGCGTTTAAAGCTTTTGCTATTTCATGAATCTTTTGCAGCACTACTGCTGCCGGAGAATCTGTTCCAGCAGCTTGTGAGAACGACTTGTCAATTTTTATAACATCAACATTGAGCCCGGCCAGATAGGATAGACTTGAATATCCTGAGCCGAAATCGTCAATTAATACTTTATAACCAGAAGCTCGAATGGACTCAATTTTTTGTTTGACCTGGCTAATTTCAGCCGTTGCCCCTTCAAGAATTTCAATTGCAATCTGACTAGCTGATACGCCGTGACTTCTTGCTGTATCTGATATGTGTCGAATTAGACCGCCATCCAGCAGGTCCTTGGTTTCAATGTTAAAGCTCAAATATACTCCCGGATGGCAAGCCAGGCCTCTCGAACACTCTTCCAAAGCCCTATTAACAATCAGCTTGCTCAGCTTCTCTTGCAAACCAAGATCTTCCGCTTTTTGGATGAAGACATTTGGAGGGACTGATCCGAATTTCTTATCGTGCCAGCGCGCCAAAACTTCGAACCCGAAAACCTTGCCGGTCTTGCCATGAACAATTGGCTGATATGCAGTTGATATTAGCCCATTTCTAATAGCGTATTTTAAACGATATGAAAGTGAGTTTCTAACTCTACGATATTGGTGGGCAGCATAGAAGGCCAACAAGCCCAAAGAACAGCCAATTAATGCGATAAACAGGATAAGAGTAGGCTTGCTGGCCTTGAAAACATTTGCTTGAATGTTCGAGTTAACACAAATGTCGTATTTTTCAGAGCACACTCTTGCAGATGCGCTGCTTAGGATATTTCCTTGCTGAAAATCGCCGAACGTGCGCATGATGGTTTTGCCGTCACGAGAGACAACAAATGCACTTAATTCTGCTGGCGGTGATTCAAAAGGTGCAAATGCGGTGGGTGACGTAACCACAAATGAGTTTTCTTTTGCTGAAACATCAATTTTTATTGCACCAGGAAAATAGCTTGAAGCTCCACCCCACAGCCTAACATTGTTTTTCGTAAGTCTACCTTCACCATCCAACCTGAAAGCGGGGATTACGCCCCACATAGCGGAGCAAGTAATAGTGTTGTTTTTTATTCGCCCTGCATCTTTTACAAAGTGATATTCATATAAAACTCGTCTTAACGTGTCTAGGTCAGTTGGCCCGCAAGACTCGTCAGAGGTATTGTTTAGCTCATCAAGTGCAGCTGTAAGGTTTCCTGCGACCATTTCGGCATGATTGAGAATAACCTTAGCGTGGGACTCTATCCTGTTATCTGCACTAGCCAACCATAAAAGCTGTGTCACTCCAAATGAGAACAGCACTCCAACTGCCAGGCATCCAGCCAGATAGCACAGAGTGCTTTTTTCGAGCTTTTTCATGCGCACCGCCCCCCCATGATTCCCTATTTCCGTCTTATGCCATATCTCTGTGGGGTTGCATAGGGGCTATATGAGCATTTTCAACCATCACGCTATGCGTGACGGCGCTGGACAAATGCAGCGCCAAAAGCAGGCCCTAACAAGTCAGAGCCAGCCGGACAAATCCGGCTAAAAACCAAAGCCTCGGACAAGTCCGAGTCGCTGGACAAATCCAGCGAAAAGCAGACCTGACAAATCAGGTCTAGCCGGACAAATCCGGCTAAGAGCAAAAGCAGTCCGCAGCGCATGTTATAATGTATTTATAAAATTACTCCGTGTTGCCTGTCGTAAAAATAAACCCGTTTCATATCACCACCACACTTTGCTTCGCAAAGCCGCTTCGCTTGCGGTAGTGATAACGGGTTCCTCGCCGGAATGGCAGAAGCAAAAGCAGCGCAAAATCTTAAATCAATTATCAACATGAGGAAAAAATGAATGGCAAAAAAATCACATCAATGATATTCAAAATTGCCAATTACACCAATAAGGTTAAAACCAACATAGGTGGTCGCAGGCATTATCATAAAAGTATCAGGCACTCGCTCCGCATACCCCTGACACCTCCCAAAAAATTAGAATGGCTCGAAGATAAATCTAATAGAAATCTGCTATGGACTCCCAAAACAGGAATTGTTCCACTTGACTCAATATCAAATGAACAGCGAGAAGGTATACTTGAAAAGATTGCCTCTGATGCGATACAAGTCAAAGAATCGGCAGAGCAAAAATCTGAGCTGGTGCATGAGCGCAGCAAGCTGAAACACAAATTCAACAAAGCATCCAAGCAGGAAACCGATATAGCCACAATTCAAGCATTTCAAAATATCTTAAACGTCAGTGGCGTTGCTGATATTGATCAATTATTGGGCGACCTCGACCAGTTCGACATTAAACGCAAAAATCAAAAGATGGAAAATGCCAGAAAACTCTTGGAGTGCCACAACAAAATTCAGGCGTTAACCATTCCCAAAACACGCATTGACTCGACAGTCCTGCAAGAAGCATTCTTTAAATTCCCTGACAAAAATCAGGTTGAAGGAATCTCGCCAGAAGACCGTATAAACCATATTTTGCGCTTTTATAAGGCAACATTACCAGACTACCCAGTTTTATTCGTGGCCTTTCATGGCGATGAAAATGTCGATGGAAAGGACCATAGCGACCATCCTCATATTTTCGTATCCGGTAGAAACTCTATCACTGGGCTTTACGACATAAAGCGAGCACAGGTTTCTGCCGTAAATAAATATTTAGAAAAGCACAAGCCAAGCGTGCCACAGATTAACTACCCCATGACCTGGGCTGAATCGCAGTTATTCGGTGGATACATCCAAGATATGTTTTATGCTTTTACCAATAACTACCTATTAAAACAAACGCCTAACCGAGCAAGGAAACATGTCAAGAGCGAGGAGCACACTCGTAAATTGCGAGAAATTCAGATGGAGGCAATGAAGCCGAAATCTGAACGTGCGTTTAACCTCTACACACTTGCCCAGGAGCGAAAGGTCAAAGCAGAGCAAGAAGCCGAGCTAGCGCAGCACCGCCGTATTAAGGCAGAACAGGCCGCAGAGGACGCCGTAGAGCGCCATAGACTGGCCGTCGAGGCCACCATAGAGGAATACGAGCAGGCAAACGCCTATCGTCGTAGTTCTGAGCATTATAAGGATGTTTTGGCCAAGGACCGTGCAGACCATGCCCAGGAGCAAGCAGACCATTCCAGAATAAAGGCCGAGCTAAAAATATTCAGGACAAACCTTTCCGACTTGATAGATGGAATTACGAACTGGATTGAAGAAACATTTGCGGCGAGACGCCAAGACATTCAGGATAAGTATTTAGAGCAGGCCAGAAAGGCATATGAGAGGGTTCGTAGCAATGATAAAACAGACGATAAACGTTTTACGAAAAAAGCAGAAAGTCAAGTAGACGCTCGCCTTTCAGAACTGGAACTATATGACCAAGCCGTTTTAAAAGCACCATCAGTGAATGAAATTAGGGGAAGAATAATAAGGCCTTAGTATAATAAAAAGCCACCCGAAGGTGGCGCAAATAAACTATCATCCAACCCTAACAGAATAACATATTAATTTGAAAATACGCCTTTTAACCCCAGGCTGGCTGGAATGATATTTATCACTACGATTTTCTCTTTTGGTTTTTCAGTCAATTTCTTGCTGAACTCCAAATAGGTTAGCACCGCATTTACCCCATCAAAAGAAACGTCCTTCATCATAACGGTTCTGCTTGCAACTGCATTAGCCGTTATCCCACCAATTCCGATATATTTATCAATCGCCCTAGGCATAACCACTTCCACATCTGCATTGGCTTTGCCGACTACGGATTGGAACTTAGAAATAGCTGCGCCAATTTTTGCCGCACTGTATTTCCCACTGCTCATATCGTCAATATTTACAATGAGCTTATGCCTTTCATTACCTGACCAATTGGAGGTGGCCAATGTGTTAAGGTATTTTGAGAAGGCTTCTCCATCTTGTAAGCTCGATGAAGTCAGAGAAATATTGCTTAGCAAGCCATTGGGAGCCACAGGTGAAGAGTCAATAGGCGTATAGTCAGGCTGAACGGTGGCACAATTGCTATTGCTGACTATCCAGCTTTCTCCATAAGGGAAAGTTTCCACTCCCTTAGTATCTTTGGCTTTAATTCGATAATACTCAATACTGCCGGTGTAACCTGCTGGACACGGGTCGGTTTTCTTTTCTTGAACCACATCAGTAATCTGTGCGACACAGGCTGTTGCATCGATTGATTTGACAGTGAATTTAGTATCACTTGCCTTAGAGTTAGAACTATACGTGGTGACATATGCCCCAGCCTTATACACCGTTCCAGAATAGGTGCCCTTCGGCACGTTATAATACTCATCGCACGATTGCTCTTGGCTACCATCCTTGCTCTCTGTTACTTGGGTAGGGATGAGCTTGCAAGTGCTTGAAACATTCACCCAGCCAGAATAGTTTCTCTTGGAGCCATCAGTCCAAATTTCATGGGTTTGTTTCTGCGAAATTGATCCTGTCTCGCCAACCGCACAAGCAACAGTTCTATTTTCAGTTTGAATGCTTTGCTTTATCGCTGCACAGGTCTTTGTTAAGTCAGTCCAAGCAGAGTAGTTTCTTTTGCTCCCGTCAGACCATAACTGATAGGTTCGCTTCTGCGTCCACACACCACTCGGCTGAGCCGCAGGGCATTTTAGTGATTGGGTTTCAGTTTGAGTTGATTTGTAGGATGGAGCAGTTGGAGTGCAAGTGTTGGATTGCAATACCCATCTGCCTATTGTTCTTGGTGTAGGGTCAGTCCAACTACAAAAATCAGATGGAGATCCAACATTAGTTGGGTATCTGAAACTAGCTGTGTAAGTTTTACTCCCGGCATATCCAGATGGACATGCAACTTCGGCAATGCAGTTGGCTATGCCGTGCGGTGTGTTTCCGGTAGACCTTGATGCATATGCATCAAGGGTGATTAATGTAAAAAAGCAAATAGCTGCGACCGCTTTTGTATTCATTGTGTATTTAGGCTTTTATTATTACATCATACTATTTATTCCTAGTAACTGCGTCATCAAAAAACAAAACCCCTTAAAGTTTGCACTTTAAGGGGTAAATGTTAGTTTATATAAAGGAGTAGAGATTATGCGCCGCCAAGCCATTTAATTTCTACATTATCAGTTTGCTAATTCAGTTTAACATTTAAGAATTAAGTTGCAAGGATAAAACATAATCTTCTCCTAAAATTAAGAAAAATTTTAGAGGAGAATATGCGTGATACACAAACAGCCCTTGAGCTTTACAAGTCAAAACTTCCACCCAAGCCATACCATACGAATAATTACACCTTCGGCAAACAGGTAGGCTCTTTAAAATCAGCCCTCAAATCTACCTATCTACAACCAAACTCACTAACACATAAGTATTTCATTATTCTTGATTTAGACAGTGATACCAGTGTGCTGGACTGGACAGATAAAGGCTTACCACCGCCACATCTAATTGTTAGAAATTTGGATAATGGTCGTTCACATATGACTTACATTTTAAATACATCCGTCAAAATCGACGTAAGCGGTCGTTTAAAGCCTCTCAAATACTGTTCTGACGTGGAGCACGGCCTTGCTGTCAGAGTGGGCGCAGACATGAATTATAACGGCTTGCTGACCAAGAACCCGTTTAACTCATCTGCCTTTAAGGTTCTATCTTTTGCTGATCAACCTTATGACCTGGACTACCTTGCTGAGTTTGTGGATAAGGATTTAGTTAAAAAGCAGCGAGAAGATAAGCAGAAGAAAAACATAGAGGATGGCTTTGCTTCTGGCAGGAACTGCACTCTGTTCGACAATTTGCGGATATGGGCATATAACAATTGGCAGCACTACCACCCCGCAGAGTTGCAGTCGGTGATTCATGAACAGGCAGAGCAATTTAACAACTTTGAATGCCAGTTAGGACGCAGAGAGGTCGATACCATCGCTAATAGTGTCTATCGTTTTATAAGCCGTAATTTCTCGATGGAGAGATTGAACGAGTTGAAAAGCGAGAGAGCAAAGCAGTCAAGGCAGAAAAGCTCTGCCAATCTTATCTACGTGGATGGCAAGCCTTGGGAAAAAGAGGGAATACCTGAATCAACTTACTATTACAGGGCAAAGAAAAAAGAACGAATAATTCTGGCAAATGAAAAGCCATGGGAAAAGTTAGGTATCGGCAGGACAAAATGGTATGAGCTTGGCAAGCCATCATCTTTATAAGGTGCGGACGAAAAGTTGGAGTTTTACTATATCAGGGATAATAGCCCCGTAGGGGAAGTGTCTTGGCAGGCCTTTCTCCCTACTAGTCCAATATTTTTGCCTACACCGAAAAAATTTCCCTTCTACGGTCAATCACCTTTTGGATTTTCTCCCGATAGGTTTTCCAGATGGGTATATCAAAGGATATGCTTTGCTCAACAATCAGGCGTGCATGAGCTTTGCAATGTCTATCAAGAAGTCTCCACGCATCCATTTTAATGCTCAAATCGTCTTGATTAAATATTGCAGGATTGAAAGAAAGAAAGAACTCTAAGACTTTTACCCCTTCTATTCGGTCGGAGAGGATTACCCTTTCTAATTCACGAATTGAATTATTGATCTGAATTACTGCGCCCTCATAATCGCTTGCTTTATCCATTGCAATGCACTCCCTTTTTCAGAGCATAGATGCAGCCTAGAAGGCTGTCAATTCCTTTGCGCTTGCACGAAAGGCTTCGTGAGACAAAAGTTGCACTTTACTATATCAGGGATAATAGCCCCGGAGGGGCTGTCTTGGCGAAGGCTATTCAAATATACACTAAATATTTTGCTCTGGAATGCGCCAGGGGCATTCAAGTCAACACGGCGCATAGTCTGAATCATTTCGGGTTACGCATACGGATATGGTTCCCCCTGACCAGAGCCTCACATTTTAGCTGGTAAATCTCTCCGACTCGAAAAGCATAAAAGTCTTGTGATTCTACCGGGACAATTTTCTTTTCTATCCTATGGTCTTCATCGTCGAGATCCATAGTGGTGACTAACGCCAAGCAGACAATTCCCTCATAATCGTTCGGGTCATTTCCACTGTCCAAGTCGAAATACCAGTCCTGAACCGATGAAATGCTATGGATTTCGATAATTTTCTGTCGCATCCTTTGCCTCCTGCTTTTGGTGTTTCACGACACTAAAAATAATTCTCTACTCAAGGCAATAATACTTTGGTCTAATAAAAACCGCCTTGCTAGGCGGTTTGGTCAAGAGCTTTACGGTGTTGTGGCTCCATTTGCGTTATCTCTACTGAATTTCAGCGCAATAACTCCGCTACCGTTGGTTCCGCAGTAAGTAGATACGTCTGAGATTTTGTAGCTGTCATTGTATTTAACAGTTCCGACACTATCCCATCCCACTGCTTTTTGAGATTTCACGATGTTCGCACAAACCTCACCCTTGGGGATGTTTGTGTATTGAATAGAAAATCCGCTTGGACTTTGCCCTTCAATTGTCACCTCTCCGCCAAACACGTTCTGAACCTTGATGCCGCCCTTAGTAGTTTTTAAGCTGCTTGGATAGATGCCAAGGTTCATGGCCAATCTGTTCCCGCCCGCTGTCAGTTGTGCGGTATCTTCTGATGCAAAGAGCTGTTCCGTTTGAGAGAATATTGTTGACAGCTCTTTATTAACCGTTGATGCATTGCTAGAATTTCGTGATTGTGAGTAAAGTGCAAATACTCCCGCCACAACTGCTGCAAAAATTGCGAACCATATAAGGGCCTCGATTAGTGTAAGCCCGTCGCTGTTCCTTGTTTTTATTTTCATTGGTGTTGATGTTTGTTATATTAACTATCCTACCACTTTTTATTTTGTTTTAGCCTTGCAATTGGTATTTTAAATGTTACGCTGTTTTTAGCTGGTGTTTTTTGTTGTTATTAAATATTTAGCTAACGTTGTTATCAAACCGTCCGAAAGGGCGGTTTTTTGTGCTCTATCCTTGACCTGTGGGGCTTGTTCTAGGATTATCCAGCTCGTGCATTCCCCTATGTAATGCACATCTCTTAGGGATGGTCTGAAATAGCCCTGTATTTCTGACTGACTTCAGCCTACGCTGATT
>NZ_JALLKV010000096.1:0-9408 GCF_023093815.1 Pseudomonas sp. PNPG3 | reverse complement strand
CTGCCCGAATGGCACGCTTGAAAATAAATTTCTAAAGACAGTTGCTCCCACAGGTATTGCATAGCCCTAAGGCCTTGTGCGATCTCTGTTGGAGCTGGCTTGCCGGCGATGGGCTGCATAGCAGCCCTGAACGCAAAAGCCGCCGTCAGCTCAGGCCAGCCCCTCCACGCGCACCCACCAGCGTGTACGTTGGCGAAGCCGTACGGGTAGCGTCCGTGGTAGCAGCTGTAGCAGTTGCTCCGGGTCTTCGAGGCGGAATACACCCGACAGGCGCAAATCGGCAATGCCGTCGCTGCAGCCCAGATAACCATGGCGATAACGGCTGACCTGCGCAAGGAAGTCGAAAAGGCGCATGTTCCGGGTGACGATCAGGCCTTCTGTCCAGGCCATCGCATCCATGTCCACCTGCTCGAGCCGGTGTGTGCCTAACGCATCCAGACGCCAGTTCTGGCCGCTTTCGATCCATTGCAGCTGGCCATTGTCAGGCCGGTGTATCGCCACCCTGCCATGGCTGACACTGACCTGCGTGCAGTCGCTGTCCTGACGCGCCACAAAGCGTCCTTCGAACCCTTCCAGTAACGCGTCACGAGTTTCTACAAGCAAGGAACGCTGCGTGTTGCAGGCAATCATCACTTCCCCCTGCTTCAGGCGGACTAGGCGCTGCTGGTCATTGAAGGCCAGGTCGACGGTACTGCGGGTGTTGAGTTGCATCTGCGAGCCATCGGGAAGCGCAAAGCTGCGTCGTTCGCCCGTGCCGGTGGTGTAGTCTGATGTCCAGTCGTTGACCGCATCGAGGTCTTTTCCCAGCCATGCCGCCGTCCCTACCATGGCAACGCCGCCAAGCAGTTTCAGCGCCTGCCGACGATGCAGGCGGCGCTGGCTGGTCTCCAGGGTTTGCAAAGCCAGCCCGGCACCGGGTATGGCACGCAGGTCGAGGTCCTGATGCAGGTGAATTACTCGTTGCCAAGCCTGCTCGTGTTCGTGGTGGGCAGTGCGCCATTGCCTGCACTCTTGTTGCAGGGCAGGGGCATGCCCGCTCTCGCGCAGCCTCAGCATCAACTGGATGGCCTGCTTGACTGCTGTTGCGCCGGGCTGTGAAGCGGTCATTGCGTCAACACTCGTCGGCGTAGCGCAGCAAGTAGCAATGGTAGAGCGCGTCGGCGATATAGCGCTCCACGGTACGCACCGAGATCCCCATCTGGTCGGCGATCGCCTGGTGCTTCAGCCCCTCGCATTGGGCAAGCAGGAATGCACGACATACTTTGGGTTTCAGGCCTTCGAGCATGCGCGCGATGCGCTCCAGCAATTCCAGCAGCAGCTCACGGGTTTCGGCCGAAGGGGCCTGCGCTTCCGGCAACTGTGCCAGCGCCTCGAGATAGGCCCTGTGCAGTTCCTCGCGCCGCCAGTGGTCGATCACGAGCCCACGCGCAACCGTTCTCAGGAAAGCCCTGGGTGTGTTCAGTTGCAGATGTTCGCGACGTTGCAACAGGCGTACGAAGGTGTCCTGGGCCAGGTCTGCGGCATCGGCGGCGTTGCCCAGCTTGCTGCGTAGCCAGGCATGCAACCAGCCGTGGTGGTCACTGTAGAGCGTTTGCACGGAATCGTTGCTGGGCATGGGTGAGGGCGCTGCTATCAATGGACATGAATGATAATTAGTCTCATTGTTGGCGGTAGCCGATCAATTTGCAACCCAGCCGACTGCACCATGCGTGCAGTCACTACTCGCTAGCGCCCCAGTTGCGTATCCAGATACTTGCGGATTACCCGCGATGCGTTATTCAGGTGCCGTTCCAGCACGGCTACCGCTTCGTCCACCAGCTTGTCGCCAGCCGCATCCGCCAGTGCGTTGTGATCGTCCTGGGTGAGCTTGCCCAGGCCCATGGACGAAACATGAAACCGCAGGAAGCGTTCTTCCTCGTTCAGTTCGTCCTCGATCAGGCGCAGCAGTTTCTTGTTCGGCGCCTTGTTGTACAACGACATGTGGAACAGGCGATTGAGGCGGCCGATTTCAGCGTGACGGGTTTCGTTTTCCAGTTGCTGGATATACCCGCGGGCGCTGGCGATGTCGCTGGCATCGAGCAGCGGAATGGACTGGCGCAGCGCCTCGGTCTCGAGCAGCACGCGCAGGGCATAGGTGTCCACCGCGTCCTCGCCGATCAACGGCGCAACCACCGCACCCTTGTGCATTTCCACTTTCAGCAGCGATTGCGCCTCGAGCTGGCGCAGGGCCTCGCGCACGGGCATGCGGCTGACACCGAACAAGGTGGCGAGCTCTTGTTGTCTTACGGCAGTACCTGGAGGCAAGCGGCCATCAAGAATGGCACTGCGCAGGCGTTCTTCGATCACGCCACGGGCCTGGTGCGGCAACAGCTGCTCGCTGGCCAGCACATTGCTCAATTTGATTTTTTCGGCCACGCGACGCCTGCCTCAACGATGACTAAAGTTGGATCCAATGACACTAGTGGCAGCTCGTGAGGGTGTCAAACCTGTACCCGCAGTGGAACGAGCGCCCCAAAAGCGCGGCTATGGTGGATGAAGTCGCCTGCCAAAGGAAGCGGCCTATAGAACGATCTAATTAGAAAGTGTAGGTCGGCTGACCAAAGGGTGCATGATTGCAGGGTGCCATTGTCTTTTGCCGTGGCAAGCCGCACCATCGCTGCTTTCGACTGGCCTGAACAGGGCTTCGCAGTGGCGATATCCTGGATGCTCAAAACCGTTGTGCAACGTGCCGCCTTGGCCGCGCTGCTGGGCAGTTTGCTGCTGGGCGGCTTGCACGCGGATTGGGACTTTTCCCAGATCAGCCGCAAGTCACAGGCCTTGTACGGCCCGCTGGGTGCCGGGAAGGGCCGTATCGATGCCTGGCAGAACCTGATGGCCACGCAGAAGCAGGGCACGGAGCTTGAGCGGTTGCAGGCGGCCAACCGCTTCTTCAACCAACAATTGCGCTATGTCGAAGACATCGACCTGTGGCATGAGGTCGATTACTGGGCCACGCCTGTGCAGGCTCTGATCAAGGGCGCAGGGGACTGCGAGGACTACGCCATCGCCAAATATTTCAGCCTGCGGCGTATGGGTATCCCGAGCGAGAAACTGCGCATCACCTACGTCAAGGCATTGCGGCAGAACCGGGCGCACATGGTCCTGACCTATTATTCAAGCCCACAGGCACAACCCCTGGTGCTCGACAGCCTGATGGATGCCATCAAGCCGGCCAGCCAGCGTCCCGACCTGCTGCCGGTATACGCCTTCAATGGCGAAGGGCTGTGGCTGACGGGGGCCGCAGGCAACAAGAAGGTCGGCGATACCAAGCGGCTGTCACGCTGGCAGGATCTGCTGAAGAAAATGCAGGCCGAAGGGTTCCCGGCCGAGCCGGTTTACTGAAGGAGCACAGATGTCACTGTTCAAACAATTGCTGTTGGCCATTTGCCTGTTCCTGGTGGTCGCCTTCAGTGGCAGTTTCATGGTCAGCCTGGAAAGTTCGCGCAGCCAGTACGTCAACCAGTTGCGCTCGCACGCCCAGGATGCGGCTACCGCGCTGGCGCTGTCGCTGACGCCGAATATCGACGACCCGGCGATGGTCGAGTTGATGGTCAGTTCGATCTTCGACAGTGGTTATTACGCAAGCATCAAGGTCGTCGACCTGGGGTCCAATGCCGTACTGGTGGAGCGTCACGCCGAGCCTGATCCTGCCGGTGTGCCGCGCTGGTTCGTGCACCTGATCGGCCTCGAGGCCGCCGGTGGCGATGCCATCGTCAGCCGCGGCTGGCAGCAGGCTGCGCGCGTTGAAGTGATCAGCCACCCGATGTTCGCCATTGCCAAGCTATGGCAAAGCGCCCTTGGCAGCCTGGGCTGGTTGCTGCTGTGCGGCGCGGCCAGTGCCGTGCTCGGCGCGTTGCTGTTGCGCCGCCAGTTGCGGCCGCTGGACTACATGGTCGAGCAGTCCCACGCCATTGCCCGTCGCGAGTTCCTCAGCCTGCCTGAACTGCCGCGCACGCCAGAACTGCGCCGCGTGGTGCAGGCGATGAATCAGATGGTCGAGAAGCTCAAGGCACTGTTCACCGAGCAGGCCGAGCGCAGTGAACGGTTGCGTGCCGAGTCCTACCAGGACAGCCTGACCGGGCTGTCCAACCGCCGCTATTTCGAGATGCAGTTGAACACCCGGGTAAGCAACCTGGAGGAAGCGCGCGCCGGCTACCTGCTATTACTGCGGGTCCAGGGGCTGGCAGGGTTGAATGCCCGACTGGGTGGCCAGCGTACCGACCAGTTGCTGCAGGCCGTGGGGGAGCAACTGCGCCGCACCTGTGCCAGCTACCCGGAAACCAACGACCTGATTTCCCGCAGCCGCGGTGGCGAGTTCGCCGTGCTGGCGCCGGGCATGGTGCATGAAGAGGCGGTGCAGCTCGCCCAGGCCCTGGAAGCGACGTTGCAGAGCCTGCATGAAACCGGCGCCAGTGATATCGACCCGGTGGCCTGCATCGGCCTTGCGCCCTACAGCCCCGGTGACGCCCCCCAGGCGCTGCTCAAACTTGCCGACGAGGCCCTGGCCCGCGCCGAGAACCAGCCGACGCCGGGCTGGGTATGCCTTGAACAAGGTGTCGCCGCAGTTGCCGCAGACAGCCAGCATGCCTGGCATGAACGGCTCGACCAGGCGTTCACCAACGGGCATTTCGAGCTGTTCTTCCAGCCGGTGGTGGATTGCGGCACTGGGCAACGGGTGCTGCACCACAAGGTGATTTCGCGCTTGAAGGATAGCCAGGGCGAGGCACTGCCGGCGGGGCGCTTCCTGCCCTGGTTGGAGCGCTTCGGCTGGATGTCGCGGTTGGACATGTTGGTGCTGGAGAAAGTACTGGCGCACCTGCGTGGGCATGACCAGGTGCTGGCGCTGAACCTGTCTGCTGCCACCCTGGCCGACCCCAAGGCCTTGCAGCGTGTCTACGAACTGCTGGGCCAGCATACGGCGCTGGGGCCACGCCTGATCTTCGAGATCGGCGAAGAGCAGTTGCCCGAGCAATCCGCCCTCGAGCAACTGACCCGGCGCCTGCACGCGCTCGGCTTCGGCCTGGCGCTGCAACGCTTTGGCGGGCGCTTCAGCATGATCGGTAACCTCGCGCACCTGGGCCTGGCGTACCTGAAGATCGACGGCAGTTATATCCGCAACATCGACCATGAGCAGCACAAGCGGCTGTTCATCGAAGCGATCCAGCGCGCGGCACACAGCATCGACCTGCCGTTGATTGCCGAGCGGGTCGAAACGGAAGGGGAGCGGTTGGTGTTGCAGGAAATGGGCGTGAGCGGGATTCAGGGGCAACTGGTGGGCGAGCCTGCGCCTTGGGGGTGAGTGTCGGGTTTGCAGTTCCGGCCCTATCGCCGGCAAGCCAGCTCCCACAGGTACAGCGCAAAACTCAAGGCATGCGCTGTACCTGTGGGAGCTGGCTTGCCGGCGATAAGGCCAGAGGGGCCACTGAATACAGTGGCCAGGATCATCAACGCTCGCGCAGCGCTTCCGAACGCGCCTTCATGATCGGCTTGAGCAGGTAGCTCATGATGGTCTTCTTGCCGGTCATGATATCCACCGTCGCCACCATCCCCGGAATGATCAGCAGCGGTTTCTCGTCAGTCCCCAGGTGGCTGCGATCGGTGCGCAGCTTGATCAGGTAGTAGGTGGTCTTCTTGTCTTCATCGGTGATGGTGTCGGCGCCGATCTGCTCCAGCTTGGCCTTGAGCCCACCGTAGATGGTGTAGTCATAGGCCGTGAACTTGACCGTCGCTTCCTGGCCCGGATGCAGGAAAGCGATGTCCTTGGGCAGGATCTTCGCTTCGATAACCAGAGAGTCGTCCAGCGGCACGATTTCGATGATATCGCTGCCAGGCTGGATCACCCCGCCAATGGTGTTCACCAGCAGTTGCTTGACGATACCGCGCACTGGCGAAGTGACCATGGTGCGGTGCACCCGGTCGTCCAGCGCCTTGCTGGTGGCGGTGGCCTTGTTCAGCTCGGTGCGCGCCTCGTTCAGCTGGGTCAGCGCTTCGCTGCGGAATTTGCCGCGGGTCTCTTCGATCTTGCTCTGCACTTCGCGGATGGCCGCCTCGGCCCGTGGTATGGCCAGTGCAGTGGAATCCAGCTGGCCGCGGTTCTCCACTTCGGCACGGCGCAGGCGCAGCACCTCGACCTGGGAGATCGCACCGGTGGCCACCAGTGGCTCAGACATGCTGATCTCTTTGCGCAGCAGTCCCAGGCTGTTGGCGTACTGGGCGCGTTTGGAGCTGTATTCGCGCAGTTCCTGCTGGCGCTGGACAAGCTGCTGCTGCAGGCCGCCAATCTCGTCCTGCAATTGCTGGCGCCGGCTCTGGTACAGCGACTCTTCGCTGGCTGCCTGGCTTGGCGCGGCTTTGCGTAGCGCCTCATCGATTTTCAGTGGGCTGTCCTCGACCTCGGCGCTCAGGCGCTCGACCCGCAAGGCCATGGCCAGGCGGTCGGCCTCGGTTTCGCCGACGTTGGAGGCGAAGCGGGTTTCATCCAGGCGCAACAATGGCTGGCCCACTTCGACGATCTCCCCTTCCTTGGCGAAGATCTCGGCAACGATCCCGCCCTCCAGGTTCTGGATCTTCTGCACCTTGGAGGATGGAATGGCCTTGCCTTCGCCCCGCGTGACTTCGTCGATGGGAGCGACGCTGGCCCACACGATCAGGAACACGAAGAACAGGATCACGCCCCAGATGGTCAGCCGCACAACCCGCGGCGCGTCTTCGATCAGGGCCTTGTTGATCTCTGGCAGCGGCTGGCCGCCCAGCGAGTCGGAGCCTTTGAAATAGCGGCGCAGGCCCTTGAATTGCCCCACTTCCAGCTTATGCGACACTGATCTGCCCCTTCTTCAGCGCATCCATGACCGCGGCTTTCGGGCCGTCGGCGACAATCTGCCCGCGATCGATGACGATCAACCGGTCCACCAGCGACAGCAGCGAGGCACGGTGCGTGACCAGCAGTACCGTCTTGTTTTCCACCACCGCTTGCAGGCGTTGCTTGAGGCGTTCTTCACCGGTGTTGTCCATGGCGCTGGTCGGCTCGTCCAGCAGCAGAATCTGCGGGTTGAGCAGCAGCGCACGGCCCAGGGCAACGTTCTGCCGCTGGCCGCCGGACAGGTTCTGCCCGCGCTCACCCACTTGCAGCTCGTAACCGTCCGGGTGCAGCCGGGCGAACTCATGCACGCCGGCCAGCTCGGCCGCCTGCAGGATCATCTCGTCCTCGATGTAGCGGGCACCGCTGACCAGGTTGTCGCGCAGGGTGCCGGCCAACAGCTGGATGTCCTGGGGGACGTAGCCGATGTTATGGCGCAGTTCGCTGACATCGATCTGGCGAATGTCCACGCCATCGACCAGCAGCGAGCCACCATCGGCCTCGTACAGGCCGACGATGAGCTTGGCCAGCGAGCTCTTGCCCGAGCCGCTGCGGCCGATGATGCCCACCTTTTCACCGGGGCGGATGGTCAGGTTGATGTTCTTGAGGGCCAGGTTCTGCTGGTTCGGGTAGGTGAAGTCGACCCCGCGGAACTCGACACTGCCCTGCAGCACCTTGCGGCTCAGTGGCCGCTCCTCGAAGTTGCGCTCTTGCGGCAGCTCCATCATGTGGTCGGTGGAGACCATGGTCACCTTGGCCTGCTGGTAGCGGGCGAGCAGGCCGTTGAGCTGGCCCAGTGGGCCGAGGGCCCGGCCACTGAGCATGTAGCAGGCCACCAGGCCGCCCATGCTCAGGTTGCCGTCGATGATCAGGTACACGCCGGTGCAGATCATCGCCACGCCCGCCAGTTGCTGGATCAGCAGGGTGATGTTCATTGCCAGGCTCGACAGCACCTTCACGCGCAGTTCCAGGCGGCTGAGGGTGCCGAGGGTTTGCTCCCACATGTACTGGCGTTCGCTTTCGGCATTGTTGACCTTCACCGCATCCAGGCCGGCCAGGGTCTCGATCAGGCTGGATTGGCGCTCCGAGGCCAGGGCCATGGTCCGCTCCATGGTCGCCATCAGCGGCCGTTGCAGGGCGTAGCCGATGCCCAGGGCCAACGGGAAGGCGATGATCGGGATCCATACCAGGTGCCCGCCAATGATGGCGATGACGATCAGGATCAGGATGGTGAACGGCAGGTCGATCAGGCTGGTCAGGGTCAGCGAGGCGAGGAAGTCGCGCAGGCCCTGGAACTCGTGAATGTTCTGGGCAAAACTGCCGACCCGTGCCGGGCGGTACTTCATCGACATGCCGACGATGCGTTCGAAAAGGGTCGCCGAAATGATCAGGTCGGTCTTCTTGCCGGCCAGGTCCAGGCACAAGCCACGCAAGCCCTTGAGGATCAGGTCGAAGATATAGGCGCCGGCGATGCCGACGGCCAGCACCCAAAGCGTCGCAGTGGCCTGGTTGGGCACCACGCGGTCATACACGTTCATCACGAACAGCGGCGCGGCCAGGGCGATCAGGTTGATCACCAGGCTGGCGGCGATGGCATCGATGTACAGCCACTTGCTGCGCAGCAGGGTATCGCGGAACCACGACTTGGCCCGCGGGATGAGGTTACCGTGGTTGACGTCGAACTTGTGCTGCGGCTGGGCGAAGAACACCCGGCCACTGTAGTCGCTTTGCAAGGCTTCGCGGCTGACATGCACCTCGCCGCCGTCGCTCTCGCTGAGCAGCAGGCGCGCGGTGTCTTCGTTCTCCCAGCCCAACAGGACGGCGCTGCGACCTTCCTTGAGCAGCAGCATGGCCGGCATGGCGATGCCCGGGATTTGCTCCAGCTTGCGCTGCAGCAGGCGCCCCTGCAGGCCAGCCCGGGCGGCGGCGCGGGGCAGCAGCTCGGGGCTCAGGCGCTGGGCGGGCAGCGGCAGGCCGGTGGTCAGCATGACCCGGCTGGCGGGTTTCTGATGCAGGACACACAGGCTCAACAGACTATCCAGCAGGGGATCGTCATGCTGACTGCGTGGATCGTGACTGAGTTGAACTCGACTGACTTCGGATTCCACGCGGCGCTCTCTTGATCCTTGTGGTGGGTAGGGTGGGTGTGCCGTCATTCAGACCGGGCCGGCTCACCCTGGCGTTCAATGGTGCTGTCAACCGTGGCGATGAGGGCGACGACACCCTGACGCTCGGGCAGCGGCCAATGGTCGCCTTGAATCGGTATTGAGTAAACAATTCTACGTGCTGCATTTTTACCAAGCGTAGCCGGGCAGTGAATGTTTCATTGTTGATCCAGCCAAGGTTCAGCTTGAATCTAGTTGGTATCATAGCCTGCCATTCAACTGGCGACAGAGGTGCGCTCCGGTTTCGATATATGCCGCCGTCAGGAAACAGGCGCTGACTTGTTGACGCTTATCTAGGGAAATCCTGAAAAAGACTTCCTGATTTGGCAAAATCCCCGGACACCAATC
>NZ_JALLKV010000095.1:0-9847 GCF_023093815.1 Pseudomonas sp. PNPG3 | reverse complement strand
GGTGGAGTCCGGGTATTTTGCCAAAATCAGGAAGTCTTTTTCAGGATTTCCCTAAGGCCAGAAAAAGGAAGTGATTAGTGAAACTCTGGAGCAATCAGCTTGCAGTGTGTGAGCAGGCTTTATCTTGGTTGAATGATAACGTGAATTCACCTGCATTTCTACGGGTAGCCGGAAAACCAGGTGCAGGGCTGTCAACATGTGCTAAGCACATAGCTGAAGCGACAGCTCCAAACTCACTACACATCAAACCAGAATGCCTGGATCCGAGCGCTGGGTTCTTAGACATTCTGCATGCGGCGTTAGGTCTGCCAGTTCGAGGTCGACGCCCTTTGCTACCCAGTCATGCCCTTAATAGATTGATTTCGTTGCGTAAGATTCAAACCATTGTAATTGAGGACGCCCATGAGTTCCTACATGCTCAAGGCTCAAAGAAGGGAGACGTACCCAACGCAGGGCTCTATCTGGAGGCTGTAAATATCATCAGCTTTGAAACTGTTACACGGCGCCAGCCTCTTAGAGAGTTTGATGTCCCACCAGCCTACATTATTCATCTTCGAGGATGCACTGAGCGAGAGGATTACATTGAAATGGCGTTATCGCTTGACTTTGACTACTCAAGGCTGGGTGCAACAGAGCTAGAGTTGTACAGGTTGTTAAATGAACTGTTTGCTTTGACTCATGGAGAAATCGGGATGACAAAAAAGTATCTCTTGGAGGTTTGCTTCGGCCAAGGCAGGCGCAATAATTTCAGCATTGAACGGTGATGGCTATGACTCATTATCCTAAATATTATGATGCTATTTCGCTAGAGTGCTTTTCTAGTTGGGTGCAAAGGGTGACGGTGTTCAACGAAAATCACGCATTGCTAGCATATGATGTGCAAGATATTTTTTCTCTTTGTTGTCGTAATGAATATTTTGATCCTGACTATTCCCATTCTAGCTCATTTTTTGTGGGCTGTATGGAGAAGCTGAACACTTTGGGTACGAAAAACATACCGAATTTTTTACCTGTTTCACGATGGATTGTTCCATATTTCTACCGCCGTGCATTTTGCTATGAATGCCTGTGTGAGCATGTACAGTTATTTCGTTATCCGACGTGCCTGCAAGCGTGGGGCGTTGCATATCATACAGTATGTGAAAAACATGGAATTGCATTCAGCTATGCTCCTGAGTCACGAGTGCCAACCCTGGAAAGAGCGATGGGTATGTTCAGGGCTTATCATGATGGTTCAATCGTCAGGTTATCATCCTGTTATCACGACCAATCGATGGCTGATATCATACCAAGGGCGCTCCACGCGCAACGTTTATTCTTGAGTCTGGAGCGCCAAAAAGATCTTCAAGCTTTTGGTTTTGTGCAATTGCTCATGAGGATTCTTCTGTATCCGAGATTTGGATTGGTTCATCAAAAAATTGCTTCTAGGATGAGTTACCCAAGTGGCCGTAACCTACGCCAATCACTTCATTACGGTGCGTTGGTTGCTAATGTACAGCAGAGGCAGCTTGCATCAGTCATGACGTGCATGGTGCTTGATGCTGAGTCAGGATTATGTGGGCGCGATTGGCTTTCACACATTAATGAACTTTATCCGCATCAAGTGAAAATCGAAGATATTGAACATCTCGGACGGTTGGCTAGTGTCTTCGTAGGTGCGTTGATTCCTGGTTTGTTAAGCCAGTTAGATCGCTATCAACAGAGTATGCACAATGCGGCTGTTGATGCATTCGTAACTGGTTTTAAAATCCGAGCTCATAGGAGCATGTAGACTCATGTCAAGATTTGTCGCTGTTCATGCTATTCAAGTCGATCTGCAGACACAATTTGAGTGCTTCGGTCAGGAAATGCATATGCATCCGACGTGGCTGAGATGCTTGGTTTCGGGGGATGGAATGGTGTTGTGGTATGACTTGATGGCTGGTAACCCAAACAGCAGGCGACTCGTTGGATGCCCTTCAATCGTGAACAGTGGGGCTGGTTGCATTATTGATGGCAAGGGCTGCTCATTTCTTTCGAAGTACTTTATGTTTCTAAGGCGGCAGAATTTTAAGGCTGAGTCCTATAGTCGCACACATTTTTTTATTGATAATTTATTGTATACATTCTATGAATGGCCTGTTGGCATGCATGGGATGAGGGCTGGACTGTTCAAGGGGACTCCGTTGGAGCTATCCCACGCTATTGCGAGGGCAATCCATGTTCTGAATAGTGAGGTTGCAGCCGCATGTAAATCCTGCTGTTAAGGGTGATCGCGTGCGCTTAAAATTCGCGGACAAGCTCCACCTATACGTTGGAGTTCGCCAGGTGGAGGGTAAGCGTCCGGCGAACTCACCTTCCGAACTCAAGCGTTAAGGGCGATGGTGTCCGCGTATTTTTATGCGGACGCGATCACCCTTATCGCTAGTATTTCCATGCGCCAACGAAGCTCTCATCCCAAAGCGTTCAAAGCCCAGGTCGTTCAGGAATATTTGCAACCTGGCGCAACTGTGTCCAGTGTCGCCATCAGCCACGGCATCAATGCCAACGTCATCCGCAAATGGATGCCGCTCTATCGAGAGCAGCCCGCAACAACCTCACTGCCGGCCTTCGTCCCGCTAAATGGCGCACCTCAACGGCAAGCCGATGCCTCAGTGGTCATTGAACTGCCCATCGTCGGGGGACTGATCACGGTGAAATGGCCAGCCTCAAATCCTGAGGGCTGCGCGCAATTTATCAGGGTTTTCACTCAATGACCTGCATCGATGCGATCTGGCTGGCCACCGAACCGCTGGACATGCGCGCCGGTACCGAGACCGCATTAGCCCGGGTGATCGCGGTATTTGGTGCGGCGAAGCTGCACTGCGCTTATCTGTTCGCTAATCGCCGGGATACCGTTTTGAAGTCGGCAGGTCTGGCTGCCGATTCAGCACCTTACGGCACTGTGACCGTCAATGCCGTGTTCATCGCCTGTGCAATCCCATTGTCTATTTTGCTGCCAAGATTGAATACGCGCAGCATTCTGCTGGTGATGTTGGCAACAGGGATCGTGGTTGCTTTTGGTCTTGGGCTGGCCGGGCAGCAATTGGCGCTGAACTACCTGATCATCACATCTTACCCGACGGCACTGTGTGCTACCGCCACGGGCTGGGCGATCGGTGTGGGTCGAGTCGGCGCCATTATTGGGTCTGCGATCGGTGGTGTAGTGCTGGAGAACATCGGGCCTTCAGGTTACTTCGCCAGCCTGCCGTTACCGCTCATCCGCGGCGTAGCAGCTGTGATGATCATTGAGTTTCGCGGGATGATTCACAGTTGTCCAAAGCCTATGTTTCTGCGCATTGAGCGAGACCGCATTGGAGCTGTTTGCGTCCGGCCAACCTGCCTTGCACGACTAAGCCGGATGGCGCCTGTGCGGCAGCCAATTGCAATCTCACTGGCCCACAGGGTCGGCGGGCGTATCTACTCATCTTTGAGAGAGGCACGAGGGATATGTCCGTCTACACGCCGATGGATCTATTTCATGGTCGCAGTCGCGCTCTTGCTTCTGCAACCCGATCCTGCGACGAGACCGTTCTTGCGTCCGAGCGCCTGCAGAGCGCTAGTCGGTTCTGACGCTATCAGTGCGTCCCAGTCATCGAGACAGCGCGACAGCGCCGACGCCCTTATGGGTGGGTTTTGACTTGCGCTCACCTGCCTTAGCGCCGGCGACATTGGAAGAGGAGGCACCACGCCCATGCTTTTGCCAAGGCGAAACGGGTTTCGGCGGTTTAGTGGATCTTCCAGTAGGTATGCTGGACTTGAAATGGGAAGTCTTTATCATGGGCTGTCACACTAAGCCTGCAAGGAAGAAAATGATCATCAACAAGGCATTTCGGCTTGCTGTCTCACTGCCGATTTATGCAGCATCCGCCCTTATGTGGATCCCCATAGCGATCACGACCATAAAATCCGGGGCAATGGCGTTTAAAGGCTATTTAACCCCCTATCAGGTGGGTGAGGTTCTGGGAAATTTGCTCATTTGTCTCGTCGTAGCAGCGTTATCTGTAGGGCTGTGGCTGCTAGGAAGATATGTGCGTACCTCCACCTTCAAAAGGGCGCGCAAGCAGGCAGCTGTGAATCAGCTCTAATGTTGCTCACCTGGTTCGCCGTAGGCCGAGGCACTGATAGTCGCCTTATGGGATGTTTGCAACAACCTCATTGCATGCACTTAAGCTCTGCTCTAGAAAGCAATGAGCCACCATTGCGAATTGCTCTTGAGGTGCTTGAAATAGATATCCAGCATAGGGCGTCATCAAAGGAATACAAACTTGAATCATTCTCTGTCTGGGTTGCCTGATAGTCCAGTGTCGCCGTCTGAAATTGCTAAATTGTTTAGTGAAATGCTTGGCAAGGTGCCGAAATACTGGAAAAGTGTAGCGGCTGTTATTTCGCTATACGCATCTGGGTCTGCTATATTTGGTTTGTATGTCTACCTCTCAGTGATTGGGCGCGTGGATCTATTTATGCCATCTATTTCTATAAGTCCGGCTTTATTCGCCTGGCTGTTCTGCGCTACCTTGATTCTCCTAGGGGTTTTGCTTTGCATCATTACACCTGCAATTTTCTTTGCCAGCTTCGTTTCACTGTTTAATCTTCCGACAAAGGACGCGGCGAGACTAGGATCAAAATTCGCACTACTGACCGCGTGCGGCTTTGCAATACTTTCAGTTTGGGTGTTTTACCTAAACAAAGAACAGTTTGCATGGTCGGTCTTGGTTGTGTGGGCGCTAGGATTAGTCGGGGTTTACAGCATTGTGGCGCTAACAGAAAGGCAGCGAAATAAGTATCTAAGAGGATTTGGGCCTGAACGCTGGCATCAAGGGAAAGTGTATCGCCGTGTTTTCTTGGCGTCATTCATTTATGTGATTGGTGTATTTGCAGGAATCTATCCAGCCATAATTATATCCCTGGCTCATCCGGGAAGTGCGACAAGCTATGGCGCCTTACTGACTAGTGCACTCTGTGTATTTTGGATGCTTATCCTGTTTGTGCCAATCATTACTTATTATCGAACAAGCGGAGTGCTTGCGCGAAAACTCTCGAATACGCTGCTGGCGGCATTTTTTTCAGTTATAAGCTTTTTTCTAGTATCGCCATCTTTATTCGGTTTGGTCGCCTATTCCGCTGCTTCAGCAGTAAAGCTTCGAGATTCGCAGGTTTCAGAATACATCGTTAGCAAGAAATACCCAAAGGCTACGCTTGATCCGACTCTTTGGTTGGTGCGAGAGTTAGACGACAGCGAAAAAACCATCACGATTCGGGCATTTCCGCTATTCAAATTTGGTAATACTCTTTTGCTGTGTCCCGCCAAATATGCTGGTTATAGTCGTGATGACATGCTGTCAATTACAAAATATTGCTTTGCAACCTATAATTCCGAAGTTACACAGGCTGCGCCTACATCACTGCCGCCTATTTATCTTAGGGAGACGTACTGCGGCAGGGAATACACACGTATCCCGCTTATTTTGAGTCAAAGGCAGAGGTGCGTTTTCGCGCCGTCTAAGATTAATCCAAAAACAACCTAAATATTTTGCTACTTCGCGATTGGTACGGTATGCGGTGGTGGCATGAAAAAACCTAATTCCAACGATTGAGTTTGTATCAGCGCCCTGGGCGCTAAAGGCAAATGAATTATGACTGATAGTAAAAAAAGTGCAAGTGAGGAGTGGCTGTATGCCAATGCCCCTGGGTTCAGTAAATTGCCTGACCAAGATCGCAGGGCCATTTTTGACTTCTCCTTTCTTTGGAGCCTTTTCGAAGCGCAGGTCATGGATAACTTTGCTCAGGCAAGAACCATTTCAGATTGTGTACATGGCTGGGGGTCTGAAAACAGAATTTATCCTGACGTGTATGGTGAAGCACTAGCTTACTTCAGAAGCCGTTACTCCTTGAGCGGTGAAACGACTCATCATTTTGATCATCTCAACCTCCGCGGATCAGATCACCCTGAGCTGATCCGCCGCGTGATCATAGGCCAAAGTGACGACCCCCTCGATAGCATGTTATGCACCCTGATAATCGTCTGGCGGCTCAGAAACAATCTTTTTCACGGCACTAAATGGTCGTACCAGATTCGTGGGCAGTTAGACAATTTTACCCACGCCAACCTTGTGCTGATGAAAGTCTTGGAGCGGTACGGACGGCTCTAAAACAACCTGCACAGCGGCTAAATCGTCGCATTGTCATAGCTAATTAGCTGAGAGCGCTCAATGAGTGGGCACTCTAAGGGCAGCTAAGTGGCGTCAGCGGTGGGGCGCCGACGTATGCTTTGTTCCCCTTAAGCGAATGTTAAATCGACCACGATGCAACTCGCAGAGCGATACTTAGCAGTCATTCCAACGAACCGCTACCGAGCACCACCAGCCATGGATGTAACTTCAGAAACATCAGCGCAACCAATGCCGTCAGCGCCAAGCCGACGTCCTGTGGGCCTGAATTGCACTCGTCCAAGCGAAGTTCACCTGAGGCGGTGTGGGTTCTCGGTGGAAGCGCCATGCCCGCAGTCATGGCTCGAGCATCTACTGACGACCTGAACTGTTGCCCCGATGCCACGGTCATCCACTACCTGTTCGAAGCCCGAAAGACGGGTGGTAAGCCCCGCCCACGCAATGAGATAGATGCCTGCCGCTGGATTAAGGCCAGAGACGTCTGGAAACGGCGGGTACGGCGCCCCATCAAGACGATGCTGAAACGCTGCGCTTGATGAAGGTCAGCTAGCCGTTAGTTTCGATCCCTTTTCTATCGCTGCCAGCGCATCAGGTGCAGAAAGCGCATGGCGTGCTTCCTTTGAGAGGGGAGGTAGCAATTTTTGCAGCTTCTTGAGCTCAACCTCCGCTTGAGCCAGTTCTTCTTCCGACGACTCAGCCCAGAGCTGGCTCAACGGCTGAAGATCTGGCTCCTCGAAAACACGCGACCACCATTGATGATGATCATGCCAAGATTCAGTAATTACCGAACGCTTACGGTGGACGCGCCTCACGCTTACGCGTTTTTGAAAGGCTGGCACGGGGCAAATGCGTTCAGGGATTCGGGGCAGACCCCACCGTTGAGGTGAGGCCTGTTCAGCGGCTTAACGAGACTTCGGATACCAGTCGGTTTTACCTGGGCTGATCTCGCCCGGACGGTGCCCATACCTGTCCTTCAACACCGGCTTGAGCTCATCATACAGAGGGCTCAGCGTGTCCAGGATCATGGGCACATACAGTTCAAACGGTGGGTGCTTGCGCCAGTACTCGCCATAGATCGCGTTCGAAAGGGAGCGATCAAACCATCCGCGCAGCACCATCAGGACGCCTTCGATGCGAGTTTCCAGACTATCGTCAGAGAGCGCCTGCTTACTACCCTCAGATTTCATCTTTTCACGTTGCAGAAAGCTACCCGGGAGGAAGCCCAGCGCTTCGCCTGCCTCATGCAGCTTCTCATGTACTTCACGATGAGCATCGCGATCTTCTTTGAGATCAGCTGCAAAAGTGAAATCACAGACCGTGCACCTGCTCGCACCGTAGGGATCAGGTGAGACGTGCACATGAAGCATGACCCAGTGGTCATACCGGCGAACTGCTTCGTGGTAATTTCTGAGGCCCAATACCTGGACTGCTGCGATGTCTTGGCGCTGACCTAGCTTAAGCGTGGGGTAAGCTTGCTTAAGCTCTTTGGCGAGGCGTTTGACTTGCTTGATGTGGCTGTAGGTAATCTGCATTTTTCAGCTCTGCAAAGGGCTGGCCTAGCGTCCACTACGAGGCAACCTGATTAGGGTCAGGTTGGGTATTTCAACTGTCACGATAGTGCTAAAGCTTCGCCTGTGTGGACTGCAGGTACCTACCGAGTACCGTGGCGCGAAGACTACCACTCCTGTCTTTGGCTCGCAATTTGCGGCAGGCCGGGAGGTGGTCTGTTTGATGTTCTAGCGTCGACCAATAGCCCAAGACGGCTCAAGCGAAGACGAATGGCTGTTTTTGAAACGTGGAAGTGATGACTGAGATTGTCTGAGACCAGTCGGAAGCTGCGGTAATTCACAGGCTGATGGTCGAGGTAGAGGAGGCCATGACCACGGTTGCGGATGTTGTAGATTACTGTCAGTAACGCGATCCGTTCGAGTAGACGCATGGTTGGCATCAGCAGGAACGAAGCAAAGGCATTGGCCTGCCACTCCAGTCGCTCGACGTCGGTTCTAGGTATCCTGACGCTATCATGCTGTTCCATATCGCTTGCATGCAACCGCTCCCGTTTCAGATAGGTACCGTGACCGAGATAGAAATGGCCTAACTCGTGCGCCAAGGTGAACCGGGCGAGGGGAGCATCCCTGTCGTCCGTGAAGATCTGGATCTCCGGAGGCGTGAATGAAATGCCGCCTAGTGCAGATCTCGATGGCTCGCTGAAAATCACCACCAGCCCACTGCTCGTGCGCTCATGGTCAATTATTCTTTCCAGATCGACGCGACCACTGGTGTAACCAACGCGCTGGAGCACCTCTGTTGCCTTTTCCTCGATTTGCTGCAAGGAGAGGAAGGTGACCCTTTGCCTAGTTGCAGGTTTACGCTGGATTAGCTGCTGATAGCCCGCGGTGTCTTTGCCAAGGTCAGAAAACAGGCTTCGGAAAACACCTGCCAATGTATTCGTATATCCCTGAGGCGTGGAAGCATAGGTGGTGTACATTGCAGGCTGGAACGAGGGGTCGATGAGCGCGTTAAGGATCTCTGTGCTCCTGCGCTCAGATGCGCTTACAGCACCCATGAGCAGGGAGCGCGAGAGTTCCCAGGTGAAATTCCCCTCGTCGAGGTATCGAATCACCGCCATGCCTTTGTTCCTGGCGAAATTCAGGGCGCTAGCCTGGAATGCGCTCGCGGTGACAAACATACCTTTAGCGTTATGTCCGGTTACCTGTCCAATCTTGGAGCTGAACTCCTCGACGTCATTGATCGGTATGGTGCTGCTGTAGTTCTTGCACTCGACCAGCATGATCATAGATGGGGTATCAAACCCTGGTAGTCTCACCTCGATGGAGATATCAAACACGATGTAGTCCTCTCGCTCGCGAGAGAAGTATTTCGGTTTGCGTTGGATGGTGGTGAACTGAGGAGCGAAGTAGAGGTTACCGGCCTCAAGCTCACTGCTCAGGTAGTCGAACACCTTCTGCTCGAATAGATCACCTTTAAGGTACGTGCTGAGTTTCGGGGTTTCTAGGGACGTCATTTCGCTCTGCAGTCCTACTCCAGCGCATTAGCTCGGGAACAATAGCGAAAAGCCATGACTCATCCAAGCGCTGGTTGGAGAAGGATAGGGATGTAGCGGGCGACGCTCTGGCTAATGTGCAGATTTGTGGGCGAGGTAATTTGGCCATCACATCAGTAGCTTACCTAGAGCCTTCGCCCTACCTCGCACGCACCGTACGAGCGAGAAAAGGTATTTTCAGCCGCACATTGGCCCCGCCTAGGATTTTCGCGAGCGCTGGACATTGCACATGCAGCATGTCGAGCCCTGGCAATTCGACGCGTGAGGAGATAAATACAAGACGAGCACGGCCTGTTCGATCCCGCACACACTCGAACATGCCCCCTGTCCAGCTATCAAGCTTACTTTGACCTAAGCGTCCTGGATGTCGTCGAGCGTCACATCCCCAGCGACTCTGGTACGGAGGCATGCGAGCCAACTCCCCAGGATCGCCGATTATGCTTATTCTTCGACCGGATCATCCACGCACACCAAGGGCTTAAGGCAGTTGGCTGTGTAGCCAGCTTCTTGGCGTCCGCTGTCACGGGGCAGGCCCAAACCTAAGGATGGTCTGAAGTAGCCCCTGTTTTCCGGCTACTTCGCCATCGACACTTTC
>NZ_JALLKV010000094.1:0-10250 GCF_023093815.1 Pseudomonas sp. PNPG3 | reverse complement strand
CACAGCTTCAGGGATCAACTGTCGGCTTTGAATGTGGTGTTCATGGATCCCTTACAAAGGTCTTTCAGCCTCTATCCTCAACTGCTCCACTTCATCAGCCGGGCTGCCATGGGCTATCGCCTCGTGATAGGCCTTTAGCGCGTTCAGAGCCTCCTGCATAAGCGGCTCACCCGCTTGGATGACTTCTTGCATAGTCTTTCTCATCCGCGTCTCCCTCCCAGCCAATCCCGAATTATTCGAGTGCGATCCACCGCTTCACTGCGAACTCGATGCCCTTCGAGCGCCTGGTCATCTTCGTAGACGATCTTGATCGCCTCTCCGCAGAGGTAATGGTCTTAGGCCTGGACGCGGTCAGAACATTTATGGAAATCCCGAGCGGCCGAAACAGTAGGTGGTTTGCTTGCCATCCTGCCACCTACTGTTTTTCAGTATTTAAACTCTACGGGTGGGGGCGCTTTCCGATATTCCGTCGCGTCACTCCAATGAATGCAGACACCCCTGAAAGCCCCTCGGATACGGCAGCAGCGGATTCATATTTATTCAAAGATTTGAAATATTTATCACTAACCCCAAACATTTCCCATCTTCCAAGTTTAGTGATGGAGCGTGATAGCTTCCTAACTTCATCGACGGAAATATTTTCGAAAATCAGCGCCGTAACTTCATTGATTGGCCATGGCATTGGGGTATTAACATCCCAATCCACATTTGGTAGATCACTATGAGTCACCACCAAGAAAGCAGAGATCATGCCTGTATTAGTATCCAGGTCTACTTTTATATCTGCTTCGAGCTCTCCTTGCCCAATAACACTTGCTCCTACCTCTGCAATTTTTGTCCCGCATGGCCCATCAATCCATGCTCTGGCCGCACCTACGAAATCAATTACAGATTTTACACTCAAAACCCCACTTAGCCCTTGCCCAGTTGACAACTCAACTAAAATACTTTTCAATCCAAAGCTTCCTGCTACGCGCCACTTAATCGATCCTCCTCCCGAATCCGCAACCATAATCGCTGGCTCTATTTTTTTTGATACATAATCCACCAATTTTGTCTTTGGTGAGTACACAGCCATATCAATATGTTCAGAACGCAGAGTTGGGTTTGGGACTGGATTTCCGTATGGAAAGTCAGGATCTGGGGTAATTACAATTGTCGACTCCGCGCAATCCCCAACAGCAATTGAAGCTCTTAGGGAAGTGATCACTACATGTGAGCCACCGAAATCCACTTTGATAGATGGTTTAAATCTTAACCAAGGAACAATCTCCGTCAGGCTATATCTCGGCAGCAAATCAACAATCAACCTTACAAAAGACGGCCCAGTCAACCAAATTATTTGCCTTTCCACCTCCTGCAAGTATGTATCTTTCTGGGGGGATGGTACTTGTGTATGCATCAGTGCACTATCAGCGTCCGCGCCCCAACTGGGGGTAATAGTCGGCGCTACTCCGCCTTGCGATCTCCAGTACAACTCGTTTACACCCTCATCAAAATCAATGGATACAGGTGATGACGACTTAATTAGGTATGACCGTATTACCTCCCCCGGGTTACCCTTGGGGTGGACATTAACATCAATTGTTACTTCTAACACTGCAGCATTAGCACCTGCCGTTAGAGATAAATTGACAACAAACGATGAGTATGCCAGCCCGTAGACTGGCATATCTATATTTCCGGTGTATTTCGATGGACTTCCCGGGTTTATACCAGCCAGTCCATCTAGAACAAGATCAACATCTCTCGAAATCTGATCCCAAGAGATCGCAACAGCTGGCATGCCTTTAGCGAAATCAATAAACTGAGCTTGAAGATCCGAAATGGCGTTACTCATAGAACCTCCTGCCGAGAGAAACATTAATGCTTTTCAATTAAGTTTCACTAGTTGAATTTTACGAGCGGATACCGATCAAAAACACTCAAGAAAATCCAACTAACCCTAAGGCCAATAAACGCGAGCCTAGATTGCTATTCAGACTGATTAATATGGCCACCAAGATACTATAGACGTAAATTTTTCATCGTCGAGCATCCAGAAGCGAAAAACCCAAAGTCGTTATGCATAGGTAGTACTATTTTTTGGAGCAGTAGCCTTGGGAGCAGCTGCGGACGTTTTTGCACATCAGCTACAATCTTCGGAGCCCTTGCATAAAACGTCATGAAACTATCTTTTGTGATGATCCACATTCGGATGCAAAAAGAAATAATAGAACAGCTTCGGAAGCATGCAGAGCGAATTCAGAGCCCTCCTCCCGTCAGAACACATCCGGCCCTGGTTGGGGCTCAGCTCGTACAGAATTTGGTGGCTACAAGGCCGGATTTGAGCAAGGTATCACTGAGGTCAGCTGCAAGGCCCAAACCGAAATTTTTGTTATGCACACGGCGAACGAAGGCAGTTGGCAATGAGGCTCCCTCCACAGCACGCCTCCCGCTATCGCATCGGCGGTGATAGCAATGGAATCAACGCGACCATCAACCCTCCGCCGGCGCTACATTCTCCGGCAGTGCCTTGGCCATCCATGTGAGCCACCCCACCGGCGCACAAGATGCGTGCATCCCCAGAGACCGAGCACCAGGGCAACTGGAACGACCCAGCTACACAGCGCGCTGCAGGTGAGCTTCAGGCTCTTCCACTAAAAGCAGCGGCAGTCCATCGGGCTCCCTCCCAAGCAGAAGTAGCTCACACGCCATGAACAGCACGTTGTTCGAACCCAAACCATACACGCCCCTAGACTCACCCGACGCGTGATCAAGCAAACCGAGCTCTAGGCGTTCAAGAATCTGCTCAAGCCTTGCCTCGTCGGTACCGCCTTCACCGAAACTGATCAGGCTCGACAGCGGCTGCCCGGCAAGAGACAGCGGGGCTAGGTAGTTATGATTAATGGCATGTTCCGCAATGACGATAGCGCTGTGCTTGTTCACCAGATACCGCATGTAAAGCAGACCTCCAAGCCACGGGCAGCTTGGCCAAACTGGCGGAAATTTTCGAGTTTCAAGACGGACAGATACGCAGCGGCACTCCCTGTTACTAATAGCAAAACAGGGATGCCAATTTGGCAATTTTTGCCGGCGCATAGATCATCCCTGACGGCTAGTGGCTATATGACATGATCTTGAATGAGAAACCAATACCCCTTGTTGACCAACCGGCCAGTCGTGTTGGGAGGGTTTCGTTGAACATGTGTGGGGCTGAGCCAAGCTGTCCAATCCACATCTCTTCAGGTAACGGTGCCGAAGCCGCGCTGCTGGACACTGGGACGACGCCAACAGCAAAGAAAAAACAGTGCTCGGAATGGTGGGTACATAGAGGCTCTCCGGTGCAAAGCGAGAGCCGAGCGACCTCGGTAGCTCAGAACACTACATAACGTCTTTCTAAAGTCTGTTTCACTCACCAGTGCTCACCCCACACCCGGTGCCCGGAGATGGATGATGGGCCTAACGAGTGGCCGCTTTTCGAGGGATCAGACGCCTTTTGCCAAGCTGGAAGACGCAGAGTTTTCTAAGGCATTAGCCAGCTCATGGAGCGCTTCTCGCAACCGTCTCTCCTCCTGCGGGTCGTCAGACGACGGCTGAAACTGGCGGGCATGTTTTAGTAGAGTCTCTAGATGTTTAACGTGAAGCTCTAGCTTAACTAGGATGGGTGGTTGGCTCGCTATTTCAGAAACCCGTTCGAAATAAATAGGGATCACACGTACCCCACCTAACCCAGCAACTTTCGGAAATCCCAGCAAATACCCATGACACACGTTACTTTGGATTACAACCACCATTAGCAGCTGGTTTGACTCTCTGTGCTCTTGTATGACCCACGCTTCAAAATATCGTGGAGAATCAGTCACATTAGCAACGAAAGCATTCAGCTCTTCAATCGTCGCAGGCCATACATTAGGTGTCCACGCCACATCTTCGGAAATTGGGACTAACAAGCAGCGCCCTTCCCTCAAGCCCTCAAGAGCCCGACTGTAACGAGAAGCGACAGGAAACGGATCGCTCTCGTCCAACGGTGCGAAGAACAGCGAGCAACTCATTTGCTTACCGTGCGAAAATCTGGCGGCAACTCGAATTTCCGTGGGTTTGCCAATTTGGGGAAGCTCAACGGGCGCACAGTCAAACACCGCGCCATCTTCTATTTGTCGATGACGCAGACAAAACCGGGCCCACTCACTATATTTAGCTTTCATGCCGCCCCCTTCAAGCAGGATGAGCACACTAGTTTCAATGGCAAATCGCGCAACACAATGAAACTTACGGAGAAGTTTAAGGAATACTTCCGTTTCATCACAGTACCCGGTGGACTCCATTTTATTGCTACATGCGAAAACCATTTAGAGGGTGGTTCTCCTGTAGCTAGAGACCGCAGGTCAATCAGGCCAACGGCTATGCTTCGATCAGCAGACATACCCGTGATCAATCCGGTCGAGCAAAGTCTTCACCCTCAGATATCCAGCCTCATCGCGGGCAAGCTCCAACGCAGCAACATCACCGAATTCGGCCAAGGGACGATTCAACCAGAGGTCGGCCTTGGCTTTGCTGCCAAACACCTGCTCGGCCTGACGTCGAATCAACTCCTCAAAATTCATTTCCGTTTTCATGAAATATGACTCCGTCGCTCCTTGATCATTCATCACTTGGGCGAATGGCGCGCACTGGTTGAGTTCAGGAATTTTCCAAGGCTAGGAGTGCAGGAAGGCTCACATGTTTTCTTGTCCCTGGCCCGGCTAAGATGTAAATCGTACTCATGCTTTCAAAAGTGGAATCATCTAGTACACGCTGGAAGCTAGAGCGAATTGCACCTGCTCGGGAACCTTCAGCCTTGCTGTCGTACACCACAGTGTGGGCAAAGACTACCGTTGGCTGTAGGCCCATAGCTTTAAGTTCATCTTCAAGATCACTAGGTACCATGATGTCGAGTAGGAGCCAATCCCGGACAATATAAAACGGTCGGCCCTGACTATTTGCGCGTGCCGTTTGCACAATCACGCCATCTGGTTGACCATCCCCTTCTACGGGAAGGCCGTGCTCGGATAAAAGTCCTGCTACCAACGCTGATTCCACTGTACCTACCTAATTCGTTTCTTTGAGCTACATATTCAACCGCTTCATTTCGGTATGTGGGGCTCAGTGAAGGGCGCCCTCGAACTGAGGACTACCACCGTCCGGCGACCAATCACACACCACATAAGTGCTACCGTTCACTGTACGAAAAAGATGGTACGCACCATACTCGATACGCCCGCGTAACGGAGATGTTCGGATTGTTGCCCCATCATGGAACCGCCCGCGACTCTCGCGATATACGATTCCAACCAGGCAATTGATTGCCTCATCGTAAATCACACAGCAAAGGAAGCCCGTGATAGCGATGCCAAAATTCGTAGCCATCGCCCGCTCCACGTTGCCAGGTACCAACCCTGGTGGTGTTTCTGTTGGTGACAGCTGGCTAGCTAAAAGTTCAAGGTTGCTGGACATCTCAGTGCACCTGGCGAAATTGATGGACAGTTCTATTTCTTTGCTTACCCATGTGCCTACCTCCCCTCCAAAATTTCCGCTATCGCTCGCCTGCACGGCCTCGCATTTAACCTTCGATAGCACTTGAGATCGGCGGCGTCTGTAACGGCAAACCTAGACCGTCAAAACATCGCGCCTCTTTCAACACTTCGCTGCACAGGTTGCCCAGCATCTCGTTGCCAAAGTGCTCATTTCCTTCCCACGCTTGAGCTGCAGACATCTGGTTTTCTTGTTGCCGTGTGAGTGACGCTGCATGCCTTCGCGCTTCGATGTGGGGCTGTCCAAGCACCTCATCAGAATCAGTCGAGACCCTACCGGCCTGGCACTGCAGTGTCCTCAAAGCCTTGAGGCTATCGGTGACCACCCTGTCCCTCTGGATCAGTTCGAAGCCCTGCCAAAGTCGAAAATTCATTGCATTCAGATATCCAGGATGAGGCAGGGATCAAAACCCGTTTTTTCACCTGGGTAACCTCGCGGATTACTCACCACGCGACACCCATGGGCCATGAAGTCGACCGCCTTGTGGGTGTGCCCGAATAGCCAGACATTGGCTCGTTCAAGCAACGTTGCCCAGTCGTTCGCATAGGCCGGGCCAAGTTCACGCCCCAGGTATTCAGGCAGCACCGACACCAACGGGGCATGGTGCGTGACGACCACGGTACGCCCATCGAATGGGACGCTGAGTTGCTGATCGAGCCACTCAAAGCTCTGGCGGTTTTTCTGGATGAGGTCATAGGGACGAAGGCGGCGGTACTCCTGAGTGCGGATCTGCTTGAAGTCATTCATGCACCCCCACGCGGCATAGGTGGCCTGCAGCTGATTACCCATAGAACTGTAATCCGTCCACCCGGTGGCCACCAGAAATCGAACCTCCCCCATCACCAGTGCCTGATTCTCCATCACATGGATGTGGGAAGAACCCGCGCTGTGTGCCTGCATCTTCGTCAGCGTGTTTTCGAGGTGACCCCTATAAAACTCGTGGTTCCCGCAGCAGTAAATAAGGGGTACATCGAAAGCCTCTGCCGCCCAAGCGACACCCCGTGCTCGCGTGTGAATGTCACCTGCCAGCACCACCACATTTGCTTCCACCGTCGGCGGGACAAATGGGTGAAATTCGATATGCAAGTCGCTGTACAGACGGAGTTTCACGTTCACCTCGTTTACATCTATGCGGCGTGTCGGCCTGGCCGTTGTCGCTACCGTGCTGGTTCGTTGACGCTGTTCTGCTGCGCTGTTGAACGCTGCTCTGCCGGGCGATCGATTTAGGGGTAAATTGAAGTCACCCCCTGTCCATCGATCTGCTCGGTAAAAGAAGGGTGTCCTCTGCAGCACTTCGCCTGGTTGAAACGGGACTGCCGAATCGCTCAATAACGCAAACTATATACGGTGTAATTGAACGCAGCAACATGGCCAGATCCTTGCCTTTTCGGGAGGCGGTTCGATGTCGCTGAAACCGGCTTTTGCTGCAATGCTTCGATCCGTCCGAGACGCACAGTCTCGCACGCAGGAAAACGTGGCCACCGCCACGTCACGCACCTACTTGGGTCACCTGGAAAACGGCAGCTCCAACGTAAGCTTGGACAAGCTGAATGAGCTCGCGCACAGCCTCGGCTTGTCGCCGCTGACGCTGATTGCCCTCACCCTATCCGCTCACGACGAATGCTCCGCTGATGAAGCCCTGCAGCGGGCCCACGATGAAATCCATGAACTGGGTGAAGCCGTGAAGCTTGAGGTGATTCGGGCGCATCTGGTGGATGGCAAGCTCGTGAAGCGTAAACCTCACCGGCCAGCAAATGCGGAGAAGCTAGCGCGGGTGCAGGCGTGCAAGGCCAAAGGCATGACCCAGTCCGCAGCGGCCCGGGAGCTTGGGATGAGCAAAGGCACGGTTCACTTGCTCTGGCACTGAGTGTTTCCTTTTTTGCGGCGTTGCAATGCCAGAAAACTCCACCTCGTCCCGTTAAACAAGGCAATTTCACCGCGCCAGACATCTCACTAGATGTCTGGCGTTGGCTTGGGTGAACTAAAACTCATGTATCTCAGATCGAGACAAGGGCGCATCCTCTGATAACGGCTGATTGCTGGGGTCGTATACCAACCCACGAATCGAGTGGTACACCAGGCTTCCCGGCACATACTCGATACTCGGCGCATCGGATGCTTTGGCGCCCATCAGCCCCATGCCACCGTCGAAGAGGAATGTCGTCGACTCGGGTGCACATGCCACGTGCGAGAACCGCACAATGTTGGTGCTCGTCCCCTTCTGAGCCGATTTAAAGACCACGCCATCGATCTGTGGTATGCAGTGCGTCGCCAGGTATTCGGCTATCACCTGGGTCGTCAGATAATCTCGCTCCAGGCCTAGCAAAACCGGGAGCGTAATCACGCGATGCAGGTACCTTAAGAAATTTCTTCGCCCCTCCAGATGCTTGGGCAGCTGTCCGGCGCTCGCATTGGCCGCCCTTACAGCGCGGATCCGCGCCGGATTTGTTCACAAATCACCGATATACCATCAAAATGACATCACTCATCAGCTTAAGCACCTAGCTTGAGCGATGACCTGAGGCATCTGGCGTGAGGGAAATACGTCGCCTGTAGCAGAAGTGCCTGACGCAGTGGCGCGCCACCGGCATTTTTTGGAGTTGATTTTGCTCGTTTACCTGGCTTAGGATTTGCGCAGGTGACGGCTCTACCCTCAACTGGAATCAATCGATTCCGAGCCAGATGAAATCAGCTGCGTTTGCGGCTCATCTGACCGTACCTGATAATTTCGTTGAGGTTTACCATGCAAGAGACCAATGTCACCCCTCGCCTGTTTGATTCTGTAGTCCAGAACAGCTCTGAAAAACGCCTTCGCACACTGCTTGAAGCTAACTACCCTCGTTTCGCCGCACTAAGTGAGTTTGAGCAGAAGCTCAGCGAAGCCGAGCATGCCCAGCGGAAGGCAGAAGGCAGAGCGGGCAAAAAAGTGCTGCCTGCGACCAAAACCATCGTAGCCGCCACACTGGGTTGCAAACGCTTCAATGACTTGGCAAGTCTTGAAATCCCAGTGGACGAACACCTTGGCGTACCTGAGCTAGAGCAACGACTCGCCCAGCAAGCTTCCCTCCTTAGCGCATTCATCTCGGAGCAATCTCCAGCTCTCGGCCTGGTACCTCCCTCCTGCCTGGATGAAATCTGCTGTGAGTTCGTCGATATGTGGCAGCCTACGGCACGCACCTACGATGAACTTGCACAAACGATTCATCGTGCTCTACAAGCCAAAATCGCCGGCGAACTACCAGAATGGTTCAACCGGGTAGCACCTCAGTTGGAGGATGCAAGCTGGAGCTCCGAGATACTGCCTAAGACCCTGGTTTACGAGGCCCTCGCGCTTCTCAAGGTGGCAGACGAAGCCTCCTTGACCCCGGCCATCTGGTACAAACTGGCCTGGCCTGCAATGCGCGAAAACCTGGGTATTGCTGCCACGGCTTTGGCCAACACCAGCGAGTTCGCAAAGACCACCCGTGCCACCAACATTTTCCAGCTGCTTTGGGAAAGCGGGATCATCTACGCCGGCATCCATCTCGCCCGGATGCACCACGACCTGCTCGCTTCGAACCGCATCAATTTGCAACGGGCGGAGCAAGTCATCGACCAGGTCTTCCATCAGTATGAGACCTCTCCCAATCGTTCTGAAGTCTTCACCACTTCCGAGTCGCACGCGGAGCTGTTTAGAACCTTCAACACCATCAAAATAGCCGCCTTGCGAGACGCTGAAGAGCCCGCCCGTATTCTTCAGCTAACGCAAGAAATTCTTGCCGCTGGCACATATGCCGCCAGGCTTGGTTTCGAAGGTTTTTCTGCGTGCGTCATGTCGATCCTCGCTCCTGATCTTCCAGAGCTCCAGGGCCAGGGCAACGAGGAAATTTTCGCTCTGCGGGAGAAAATTTCCCGGTACCCGCAAGCGGAGGCTTTCTGCCGCCACTCTGCTGAGCTCGCACTCGCAAATCGCCGCCGTTAAAACATGACCCCTAAGCTGGCCAACAAACCAGCCTACCGGCATTAGGCGCTGATTATAGGTGGGCCCGGCCCGCTTCAAACCCAGATCAAAAGGTTCAAGACATGACAACCAAAACCTGCAACGTATGCCACGGTCGTGGCGGCCCAATCGAAATCGAATGCCCTGACTGTGATGGCACTGGATTTGACCCAACCGAAGAGAAACCATTTGCTCAATGCCACACCTGCTTCGGCGAAGAAACTATCGTTGTGGATGAGTGCCCGAACTGCTGCGATACCGGCGAAGTCGATGTTGACGATGAGTGAAGTCACAGGGCCAAGCTGCGTTCAGCCAATTAGCTGAGAAAAAGGGCTCTACGGCGCGGTGCTGCACCGCGCTGTAGGGCCCCTCAATCTACAAAGTCATTGCCCTGCCAGTTCGTCACTCACAAACCGAAATTCTCAGATGCCAAGCAGGCAACCGGTGCGGCAGAAGCGACGACGACCTTCGCTTCGTGTCTGCGGCTAATGTCTCTTCAAGGGTTGGTGGCCCAGAGCAGCAAGCTGATAGTCGCTGATAGACTGAAATCGCTGCTCTGCCTCCTGCCGAAGCCGTTCCACTTCCGACTCAGGCCTCCCAGCTTCCTTGGCCTGGTAGTAGCGCTCCATAGCCCTCACCGCGTCAATCATGATCGGGTCATCAGTAAGCGTCCGGCGAACTCACCTTCCGAACTCCAGCATTAAGGGCGATGGTGTCC
>NZ_JALLKV010000093.1:9767-12303 GCF_023093815.1 Pseudomonas sp. PNPG3 | reverse complement strand
CTCCCTTCAAGTCTAACCATACAAGCTGGCTTGCCGGCGATAGGGCCAGTGCAGGTTTACTCGGAGGCAGCAGTCCCCAGGAACTTGCGCAAGAACTGCCGGGTACGCTCTTCCTTCGGCGCCGCAAACAGCGCCTTGGCCTCGCCCTGTTCCACGATCACGCCCTTGTCGAAGAAGATCACCCGGTTCGCCACATCCCGGGCAAAGCTCATCTCGTGGGTAACGATGATCATTGTGCGCTTCTCCTCGGCCAGGCCGCGGATGGTCGCCAGCACTTCACCCACCAGTTCGGGGTCCAGCGCCGAGGTCGGCTCGTCGAACAGGATCACCTCCGGCTCCATTGCCAAGGCGCGGGCGATGGCCACCCGTTGTTGCTGGCCACCGGACAGGCGCCGCGGGTAGGCGTCTTCCTTGCCGGCCAGGCCGACCTTGGCCAGCAGGCGCCGGCCCAGTTCGATCGCCTGCTCGCGGGGTGTCTTCTTGACGATCACCGGCCCCTCGATCACGTTTTCCAGGGCGGTGCGATGAGGGAACAGGTTGAAGTTCTGGAACACGAACCCGGCCTGCTGGCGCAAGCGGCGAATCGCACTTTGCTGCCCACCCAGCGGGCGGTTGGCGTCGATGCTGATATCGCCGATCTGAATCTGCCCGGCATCGGGTGTTTCCAGCAGGTTCAGGCAACGCAGGAAGGTTGTCTTGCCCGAGCCGCTGGGGCCGATGATGGCCACCACTTCGCCGGGTTGTACGGTCAGGTCGATACCGTTGAGCACGGTCTGGCCTTTGAACCGCTTGGTCAGGCCTTTGACTTCAATCATGCTCAATGCTCCTGGTCATGCTGGTTGACTCGCGCTTCCATGCGGTTCTGGAAGTGCGCGAGGATGCTGCACAACACCCAGTAGATGACCGCTACCGCCACGTACATAGTGAACACTTCGAAGGTGCGTGCGGTGATCAGCTGGGCCTGGCGGAACAGCTCGGGCACCTGGATGGTTGCCGCCAGGGCAGTGTCCTTGACCAGCGAGATGAAGCTGTTGCCCAACGGCGGCAGTGCGGTGCGCAAGGCCTGGGGCAGGATCGCCCGGCGCATGGCCTGGACGCGGGTCATGCCGATACTGGCGGCGGCTTCCCACTGGCCATGGTCGATCGAGGAAATCGCCGCGCGCAGGATTTCGCAGATGTAGGCGGCCATGTTCAGCGACAGGCCGATCAGCGAAGCCGGGATCGGGTCGAGTTCGATGCCGATCTGCGGCATGCCGAAGTAGATGACGAACAGCTGCACCAGCAGCGGCGTGCCGCGGAAGAACGACACGTAGACCCGCGCCAGCCAGTTCAGGGGCAATATCTTCGACAACCGCATCAGTGCCAGGGCAAAGCCCAGCACCAGGCCGAAGAACATGCCGCCAACACTGAGCAGCACTGTATAGCCCGCGCCCTTCAGCAGGAAGGGCGCGGAGTCGACAACGAGTTGCAGGCTTTCAGCGATCATTTGGTGACATCGGCACCGAAGTATTTCTCGGACAGCTTGGCCAGCGTGCCGTCAGCCTTGAGCTTGTCCAGCGCCTTGTTGATCGCTGCCAGCAGTTCCGGCTCGCCCTTGCGCAGGGCCACGCCGCTTTCCAGGCGCGAGAAGGCATCGCCGGCCAGTTCGGTGTCCTTGGCTTTTTGCGCGTATTCCAGCGCGGCCAGGCGGTCGATCAGGATGGCGTCGATACGGCCGTTGCGCAGGTCGGCGAACTTGCTCGGGTCGTCTTCATAGGTGCGCACATCGGCTTGTGGCACGTCCTTCTTGACCCATTGCTCGTAGTTGGTGCCCAGGCCTACACCGACCTTCTTGCCTGCCAGGTCTGCGGCCTTGTGGATGTTCAGCTGCTCGGCCTTCTTCTTCAGGATCAGCGCCTGGATGCCGGAGATGGTGTAAGGCTCGGAGAAGTCATACTTCTTCTTGCGCTCTTCGGAAATGGTCACCTGGTTGATCACCACGTCCAGGCGCTTGGATTCCAGTGCGGCGAGGATGCCGTCCCACTTGGTCGGCTGCACCTTGGCATTTACCCCCAGCTCCTTGGCCAGCAGCTCGGACAGTTCCACTTCGAAGCCGGTCAGCTTGCCGTTTTCGTCCTGGAAGCTGAACGGTGGGTAGGTGCCTTCGAGGCCGACGTTGATCACGCCTTTTTCCTGGATGGTCTTCAGCTGCTCGCCAGCGAAGGCCTGACTGAGCAGGCCGGCACCCAGCAGGAGTGCCAGGCTGGCGTTGAGTAGCGGTTTGGCGAATTTCGACATTTCAGAGCCCCGCGCTTGTTGTGTAAGTAGTGGGTGGCGACTATAGGGTCGGCTGCTTAGGCCAGGAAATACTAAAAAATTATTTTGTTATTTCCTTTTGGTTTTTGCCAGGTGCTGGCTGCATTGAGGGTAGGCGAGGTTGCCTGCTCCGTCATCGCGGCTTATGCCTGACTTAGCGCAGGATGGAATAAAGCGTTGTTTTTTCCAAGGGATGGATTTGCCGTAGAGTGAATTGCATGTAGGCAGGTCCGGCCTCTTC
>NZ_JALLKV010000093.1:0-9667 GCF_023093815.1 Pseudomonas sp. PNPG3 | reverse complement strand
GGCCTCTTCAGGCAGGAGAAAACCGTGAGCGAACAACCTTCATCCGGGCACTGGCAGTTGCAGAGCATCGTCACCGGCCTGCGCGGCGCCCGTGAACAATGGCGCACCCGCAATGGCCGCAGCAGCGGCGAGCAGGGCGGGCGTGAGCTGCCTTCGCGCGAAGCGATGCGGCACATCCTGGAGCAACTGTGCGGCGCACTGTTCCCCATGCGCCTTGGCCCGGTCGACCTGCGCGAAGAAAGCGAAGACTTCTACGTCGGCCATACGCTGGATGCCGCCCTGACCGCCTTGCTGGCCCAGGCCCGCCTGGAGCTGCGCTACGCCGCACGACAACGCAAGGGCGAACTGGCCGGCGTCGATGCCCATGCGCTGAGCCTGGTGCAGGGATTCGCCGCCGCCCTGCCGGGGCTGCGCGTGCTGCTGGACACAGACGTGCTGGCCGCCTATCACGGCGACCCGGCTGCGCGCAGTGTCGATGAAGTGCTGCTGTGCTACCCGGGCATCCTGGCGATCATCCACCATCGCCTGGCGCACCATCTGTACCAGGCCGGCCTGCCGCTGCTGGCGCGGATCAGCTCGGAGCTGGCGCATTCGGCCACTGGGATCGATATTCACCCCGGGGCGCAGATCGGCCCGAGCTTCTTCATCGACCACGGTACCGGCGTGGTGATCGGCGAAACCGCGATCATCGGCGAGCGTGTGCGCATCTACCAGGCGGTGACCCTGGGCGCCAAGCGCTTCCCCAGCGATGAATCGGGCACCCTGCACAAGGGCCTGCCACGCCACCCGATCGTCGAGGACGATGTGGTGATCTATGCGGGGGCCACGGTGCTGGGGCGGATCACCATCGGCAAAGGCTCGACCATTGGCGGTAATGTGTGGCTGACCCGCAGTGTGCCGGCCGAAAGCAACATTACCCAGGCCAACCTGCAGCTGGATTGCCAGGACAAGAACTGATCTGGCATTTCATTGGCCTGTACCGGCCACTTCGCGGGTAAACCCGTTCCCACAGATTCTGCATCTTGTGCAGTACCTGTAGGAGCGGGTTTACCCGCGAAAGGGCCGGAACATGAGGGCACCAATCAGCGCCCCAATTCGCATTGAAATCCGATCCATGTTTAACTTGAACGCTTGTTCAATGAAAAAACGCTGGTCCGCTGCCGGTGTTCAACAGGAGGATTCCTTTGCTGAACCCGTTCATTCCGAGCCTTACGTCATTCGACGAGGTGCGCCCCCAATGAGTGCACCGACCCCTTCCCTTGCCAATGGCAAGATCCGCATGAACCCCCCGGTGTTCTATTTCGCGGCAAGTTTCATCCTCATCTTCGGCCTCGTGGTCATTTCCTATCCGCAAGCAGCAGGCGACTGGTTGCTGGCGGCGCAGAACTGGGCGGCCAACACGGTCGGCTGGTACTACATGCTGGCGATGACGCTGTATCTGGTCTTCGTGGTGGTCACCGCCTTGTCCGGCTACGGCAAGATCAAGCTCGGTGCCGACCACGACGAACCCGAGTTCAGCTACCTGTCGTGGGCCGGCATGCTGTTCGCCGCCGGCATCAGCATCACCTTGTTCTTCTTCTGCGTGTCCGAACCCCTGACCCACATGCTGCAGCCGCCCCAGGGCGAAGCGGGCACGGCCGAGGCCGGGCGTCAGGCGATGCAGATCCTGTTTCTGCACTGGGGCCTGCATGGCTGGGGGGTGTTCGCCTTCGTCGGCATGGCCCTGGCCTACTTCGCCTATCGGCACAACCTGCCGCTGGCCTTGCGATCGGCGTTGTACCCGCTGATCGGCAAGCGCATCAACGGGCCGATCGGTTATGCAGTGGACGGCTTCGGCATCATCGCAACGGTGTTCGGCCTGGGTGCCGATATGGGTTTTGGCGTGCTGCACCTGAACGCCGGCCTCGACTACCTGTTCGGCATCGATCACAGCCAGTGGGTGCAGGTACTGCTCATCACCCTGATGATGGGCGCGGCGGTGGCCGTGGCCGTGGCCGGGGTGGAGAAGGGGGTGCGGGTGATGAGCGACATCAACCTGTTCCTGGCCTGCGCGCTGCTGCTGTTCGTATTGTTCGCCGGGCCTACCCAGCACCTGTTCAACACGCTGATCCAGAACCTCGGCGATTACCTGGGTGCCTTGCCGCGCAAGAGCTTCGACGTTTATGCCTACGGCGAGAACCGCGACTGGCTGGGCGGTTGGACGGTGTTCTACTGGGCCTGGTGGATTGCCTGGGCGCCGTTCGTGGGCCTGTTCATCGCCCGCATCTCCCGTGGCCGCACCATTCGCGAGTTCGTCTTTGGCGTGCTATTGATTCCGCTGGGCTTCACCTTGGCGTGGATGTCGATCTTCGGCAACAGTGCCCTGGACCAAGTCATCAACCACGGCATGACAGCGTTGGGCCAGTCGGCGCTGGATAACCCGTCGATGAGCCTGTACCTGCTGCTGGAGACCTACCCCTGGAGCAAGACGGTGATCGCCGTGACGGTGTTCATCAGCTTTGTGTTCTTCGTCACCTCGGCCGATTCGGGCACCGTGGTGCTGTCGACCTTGTCGGCCAAGGGCGGTGATGCGGACGAGGATGGGCCGAACTGGCTGCGTATCTTCTGGGGGGCGATGACCGCGCTGATCACCAGCGCGCTGCTGTTCGCCGGAAGCATCGACTCGCTGAAGTCGGCGGTGGTGCTGACCTCATTGCCGTTCTCGCTGATCCTGCTGTGCATGATGTGGGGGCTGCACAAGGCGTTCTACCTGGAGTCGCAACGGCAGATCGCGCAGATGCATTCGCTGGCCCCGTTCGCCCAGTCACGCCGCGGCCGTGGCGGCTGGCGCCAGCGCCTGAGCCAGGCGGTGCACTTCCCGTCGCGTGATGAGGTGTACCGCTTCATGGACGACGTGGTGCGCCCGGCAATTGCCGATGTGCGTGAAGTGTTCGAGCAGAAGGGCCTGGTGCTGATTACCCAGGACGACCCGAGCCACGACAACGTCAGCCTGAAGATTGGCCATGGCGAGGAGCAGCCGTTCATTTACCAGGTGCAGATGCGTGGCTATTTCACGCCATCGTTCGCCCTGGCTGGGCTGGGTACCCAGGAGTTGAAGAACCGCCGTTACTACCGGGCGGAGGTGCACCTGAGCGAAGGCAGCCAGAACTATGACCTGGTGGGCTACAGCAAGGAGCAGATCATCAACGACATCCTCGACCAGTACGAAAGGCACATGCAGTTTCTGCATCTGGTCAGGTAATAACCTGTACCGGCCTCTTCGCGGGTAAACCCGCTCCCACAGGTATAACACTGGCTTCAATACCGGTGCGGTACCTGTGGGAGCGGGTTTACCCGCGAAGAGGCCGGCACTGCTGATGCATCTCTATCAGAAGGGCGCATCCCCGAGGATGGTCGCCCGATGCATCACCCGCCGGTTCGGCCGGTAGTCATCCACCGCAAAATGCTGGGTCACGCGGTTGTCCCAGAACGCCACGTCATTCTCCTGCCACCGCCAGCGAATGCTGAACTCCGGCCGCGTCGCATGGGCGAACAGCAGTTTCAACAGTGCCTCGCTTTCCAGTTCGCCCAGCTCATTGATGCGCGTGGTGAACCCCTCATTGACGAACAGCGCCTTGCGCCCGCTCACCGGATGCGTGCGCACCACCGGGTGCGACAGCGGCGGGTTGTTCCGCCGGGTTGCTTCCCAGCGCGCCAGGTCTTCCGGCGTGGTACCAAAGCGCTCCAGCGGGAACGACTTGGTGAAGTCATGGGTGGCTGTCAGCCCGTCGAGCATCTCGCGCAGCGGCGCCGACAAGGCTTCGAAGGCAGCGATGCCGCTGGCCCAAAGGGTGTCGCCGCCGTAGGCCGGCAACTGCTTGGCGCTGAGTACCGCGCCCAGGGCCGGGGTCGGCAGGAAGGTCACATCGGTGTGCCACACGGCGTTGTCGCGCACATCGGTCACCGCCGTGTCGAGGATAAGCACCTGCGGGGTTTCCGGCACGTTGGGGTAGATAGGGTGGATGTGCAGGTCGCCGAAGCGGGCGGCAAACCGCGCCTGCTGCTGCGGGTTGATCGGCTGGTCGCGGAAGAACAGCACCTGGTGCTGCAGCAGTGCCTGCTCGATGGCGTCTCGTTCTTCGACGGTGATATCGCGGCTGATGTCCACGCCGCTGATCTGGGCGCCGAGCGCCGGGCTGAGGGGGGTGATGGTCAGGCTCATGTCGGTCTCTTCAATCAGGCGCCAGGCTGCTGGCGTGGTCAACAGGATTCAGTGGTTCTGCCCGTGCCAAGGCACCAGTTTGCGTTGCAGGGCACGCAGGCTCATTTCCAGTGCGAAGGCGATCAGGGCGATCAGCAAAATCCCCAGCACCACCACATCGGTAACCAGGAACTGCGCCGCCGACTGCACCATGAAGCCCAGGCCGCTGGTGGCGGCGATCAGCTCGGCGGCCACCAGGGTCGACCAGCCAACCCCCAGGCCAATGCGGATGCCGGTGAGGATGTCGGGCAGGGCGCTGGGCAGGATCACGTGGCGGATCAGCTGGGCCTTGGTCGCGCCCAGTGACTGCGCTGCACGCAGTTTGGCCGGGTCGACAGTGCGCACGCCGGTAGCGGTGGCAATGGCGATGGGGGCGAAGATTGCCAGATAGATCAGCAGCACCTTGGACAGCTCGCCGATGCCGCACCAGATGACGATGAGCGGCAGGTAGGCCAGCGGCGGGATCGGCCGGTAGAACTCGATCAGCGGGTCGAGAATGCCGCGGGCCACGCGGTTGTAGCCGATGGCGATACCCACCGGGATGGCGGTGAGGGTGGCGGCAAGGAGGGCCACGCCGATGCGCCCCAGGCTGGCACCCAGGTGCTGCCACAGGCTGGCATCCATATAGCCTTGGGTCAGCAGGGTCCCGGCCTTGGCCAGGATGTCGGCGGGCGAGGGCAGGAATAGCGGCTCGATCCAGCCGACCGCGGTCACCAGCCACCAGGCCAACAGCAGGCTGGCCAGGGTCAGAGTGCTGATCCAGCGGGTGGGCAGGGGGCGGCGCAGCTTGGTGGCTGGCCGGGGTTGGGTATTGCGCTTGCCGGTGACCGGCAGGTCCAGGCTGCTCATGCGCGCTCCTGCAGGCTTTGGCGTTGAGAGAACACCCGCGCAAGTACGTGCTCGCGGGTTTCGATAAAAGCCGGGTCGGACTTGATGGCCCGCGCCGATTCACCCGCTGCGTAGCGCTGGGCGAAGTCCAGTTGCAGGCGCTCCACCACGCGCCCCGGGTTGGGCGCCAGCAGTACCAGTTCACTGGCGAGGAACACGGCTTCTTCGATGTCGTGGGTAATCAGGAACACCGGCTTGGCGGTGCGTTGCCATACCTGCAGCAACAACTCCTGCATCTGCTCGCGGGTGAAGGCATCAAGTGCGCCGAACGGTTCGTCCATCAGCAACACTCGTGGATCGGCTGCCAACGCCCGGGCCAGGCCAACACGCTGCTTCTGGCCACCGGACAATTGCCAGATACGCCGTTCGCCAAAGCCGTCGAGGTCGACCAGGGCCAGCATTTCGCGGGCCTTGGCCTCACGCTCGGCGCGTGGCACGCCGGCCAGTTCCAGGCCGAATGCGACGTTGCCCAGCACGTTCTGCCAGGGCAGCAGCGCATCGTCCTGGAACACTACGCCGCGCTCGGCGCCGGGGCCCTGGACGGGCACGCCGTCCAGGGTGATGCGCCCGCCGCTGGGGGCGACGAAGCCTGCGATGAGGTTGAGCAGCGAGGTCTTGCCACTGCCGGAAGGACCCAGGGCCACCAGCAGTTGGCGCGGCCCCAGGCTCAGGTTGATGTCGGCCAGTACCGGGGTTTCGGCACCGGGGTACTGTGCGCTGATGCGCTCCAGTTCGAGCAAGGCCATGGCAGGCTCCGGTCGGTTTCTACAGGCTTAGTTGGGGAGGTACTTGGCGCTGACGTAGGGCGAGTAGTCCGGCAGCACCGCGTCGACCTTGCCTTGCTGCTTGAGGAAGGTGGCCGTGTCGGTCAGCGCCTGGGTGGTCGATGCACCCAGTGCATTGGCCTGGTCGACGGCAAGTGGGTACACGTTGCCCTGCAGCAGCACCGGGATGTCGGCAGGCTTGGCGCCCGAAAGTTTGGCCAGCTTGCTCACGTTGTCGGGGTTCGCCAGCCAGGCTTGCGGGTTCTTGCGGTAGTCGGCGTAGGCGTCGAGGGTGACCTTGGCGAAGGCCTTGACCACGTCGGGGTGCTTGGCGGCGAAGTCCTTGCGCACGATCCATGCGTCGAAGGTCGGTGCGCCTTTCTCGGCCAGCTCGCCGGAGGTGATCAGCACCTTGCCGTTTTCCTTGGCCACACCCAGGGCCGGGTCCCAGACGTAGGTGGCATCGATGTCGCCGCGCTTCCAGGCGGCAATGATTGCCGGTGGCGCCAGGTTGAGGATCTGCACCTTGGCCGGGTCGATGTTCCAGCTCTTCAGCGCGGCCAGCAGGCTGTAGTGGCCAGTGGAGACGAAAGGCACGGCGACTTTCTTGCCGACCAGGTCTTGCGGAGTCTTGATGCTGTCGCGGGCGACCAGTGCTTCACCGGCGCCAATCTGCGTGGCGATCAGGAAGGTCTCGACCGGCAGCTTGCGGGAGGCTGCGGCGGCCAGCGGGCTGGAGCCCAGGTAGCCGATCTGCACATCGCCGCTGGCTACGGCGGTGATCACGTCGGCGCCGTTATCGAATTTGCGCCAGTCGATGCTGGCCTTGCTGGCTTTTTCGTAATCGCCATCGACCTGCGCCACCTTGGCCGGGTCGACGGTGGTCTGGTAGGCCACGGTCAGGTCAGCAGCCTGGGCCAACCAGCTGGCGCTGGCGAGGGTCAGGGCGGCGAACAGGCGCAGCGGGGCGTGCGGGATCATGGTGAACCTCTCGTCAGGCAATCGGTGTGGTGGATGACGAGAAGGCTAATTGATCTAAGAAATGTAAAATAAATAACTTTTTTGCATTAGCTTAGGAGCCAATGGTTTGAGACGCGTTAACAGGGAAACGCTGTGATTTCGCTCAATGATGAAATCCGAGAGTGCTGCTAGGCTTTTTTGTCCCGATAGAACGATACGGAATTAGGTTATGAGCAAACGTTTGCAAATAACCATTGGTTATGATGAGTGGGCTGCTTCTAACGAATAGCAGTAACAATTCCTAACATATTCCTTAAAAATCTTACCAATTCATAAAACGGTCATTTTGGATTTATAGGATTGTCATTATCCTGTAGCGCAGCTGGCGTCTTAGACCAAAGTCGCGAAACGTTTAGAAACGATTGACTTTACGGTCACCCTTTGGGACTAAATCGCCAATCCACGGTGAGCGGGGCAGCAGATCCCGCCACCAGAGATACACAAGAATTAGAACGTAGAGGAGCAAAACATGTACAAGTCCAGCCTGGCCCTGGCCGTGGCACTGGGGGTTCTCGCCCAACAAGCAGGCGCTGCCGGTTTCGTTGAAGACAGCAAGCTGTCGCTCAGCTCGCGCACCATGTACTTCAACGATGACAACCGCGAAAGCGGTATCGACCAGAAAGAAAGCGGTCAGGGCTTCAAGCTCGACTACCTGTCTGGTTTCACCGAAGGCACCGTAGGTTTTGGTGTCGACGTCCAGGCTTTGTGGGGCATTCACCTGGATGGTGGCCGTGGTAGCCGTCCAGATGCCAACAACACCTTCTTCCCAAGCGACTCCGATGGTTCGGCAGTTCACGACTGGGCACGCATTGGTGGTAACGCCAAGGCTCGCTTCTCCAAGACCGAGGTCCACTACGGTAGCGCCCTGGCGCCTATGCTGCCGATCCTGGTCTCCAACGACGGCCGTCTGCTGCCGCAGACCTTCGAGGGTGGCACCCTCCAGTCGAAGGAAATCGACAACCTGACCCTCAACGCAGGTCAACTGACCCACGCCATGGGTCGTGCTTCGAGCAACCGTACCGGTCTTTCCGTTTCTGGCGCCTTCCGCGACAGCAACAAGTTCCAGTTCGCCGGTGGTGACTACAAGCTCACTCCCGACCTGACCCTGCAGTACTACTACTCGAACCTGGAAGACTTCTACAAGCAGCACTTCCTGGGTGCTACCCACGTCTTCAAGATCGCCGACAACCAGTCGTTCAAGACCGACCTGCGCTACTTCGATAGCCGCAGCGACGGCAAGAATGGCGAGACCGGTTACGCCTTCGACAACAACGGTGGCTACGCGAAGAACACAGGCGAGGTCGACAACAAGACCTGGAGCGCCATGTTCACCTACACCCTGGGTGGCCATGCGCTGATGGTCGGTCACCAGCAGGTAGGTGACGATGGTGGTTTCGTCTGGCTGAACCAAGGTAGTGTCCGCAAGGACGGCTCCACTTCGTCGCTGGAAGGCAATGGCGGCTCGAGCTTCTACCTGTTCACCGACAGCATGATCAACCAGTTCGCTCGTGCCGGTGAGAACACCACCTTCGGTCAGTACTCCTATGACTTCGCGTCCCTGGGCGTTCCAGGCCTGAAGGCTTCGGTGGCCTACCTGCGTGGTGACGACATCCGCAACAAGTCGGGCGACGGCAGCTACAACGAATGGGAACGTGACGCACGCGTCGACTACACCCTGCAGCAAGGCACTCTCAAAGGCCTGGGCTTCAGCCTGCGTCAGGGTGTTTACCGTGGTAGCGGCGAAAGCATCGGGGACAAAGACCAGACTCGCTTCATCGTGAACTACACTTACAACTTCCTGTAAGCCGTAGCTGAACAAGAAGCCTCGCCTAGTGCGAGGCTTTTTTGTGTCTGCAATTTCATGTGTATTTTGGTTATAAACAAATCAGTATTTATTCTTTTTATTTTTAATCGAATGCAGGCACATTGAACCCACACGGTACAGAACCCAGCACAGGAGCCGCAGCCCATGAGCCTAAAACTCGGCGATATCGCCCCCGATTTCGAACAGGATTCCAGCGAAGGCAAGATCCGCTTCCACGAGTGGCTGGGCAACAGCTGGGGGGTGTTGTTCTCTCACCCAGCCGACTTCACCCCGGTGTGCACCACCGAGCTGGGCCTTACCGCCAAGCTAAAGGACGATTTCGCCAAACGTGGGGTCAAGGCCATCGCCCTGTCGGTGGACCCGGTCGATTCGCACCACCGCTGGATCGATGACATCAACGAAACCCAGAACACCGTGGTCAACTTCCCGATCATTGCCGACGCCGACCGCAAGGTGTCCGACCTGTACGACCTGATCCACCCGAACGCCAGCGACACCCTGACCGTGCGCTCGCTGTTTGTCATCGACCCGAACAAGAAGGTGCGCCTGACCATTACCTACCCGGCCAGTACCGGGCGCAACTTCAACGAAATCTTGCGGGTGATCGACTCGCTGCAGCTGACCGACAACCACAAGGTCGCCACGCCAGGTAACTGGCAGGACGGTGACGACGTGGTAATCGTGCCCTCGCTGAAGGACGAGGAAGAGATCAAGCAGCGTTTCCCCAAAGGTTACCGGGCGGTCAAACCCTATCTGCGGCTGACCCCGCAGCCCAATCGTTAAAGGATTCCTCGTTGCATTGCTCTTAGCCAAAGCAGGGATATTCGGGCCGTTTCGACGGCCCTTTTTTATGCCTGCTGAAACTGCGTTGGCTTCTTCGCGGGCATGCTGAACTGGCCTAATGATCCCGGACACCTCTTAAGGGCGATA
>NZ_JALLKV010000092.1:0-12596 GCF_023093815.1 Pseudomonas sp. PNPG3 | reverse complement strand
AGAAACGCTATTTCCTGAGCTTGGAGAGTGTCTAGGAAACCAGGGGCGATTCACCTGGACGGATGAGAAGGTTGCCAAGTCCTGGTTGGTGAAGGAAGGTGTCGAAGGGCCTTGCGAAGTTGTTCTGGACGCATACTCCATCGCATATCTTGCACTGACATGTGTCGTTGACCAGTTTCTAGCCGCTGGCATCACATTCGTCTTGCCTTCTGAAACCAAGGAAATCCTTGAACGCTGGGTCGCTGATATGACGCACAAGGATTTTCTGTCGCTTGGATTTACCGACAGCGGTCGCATGGTTCCCCACACAGCCTCTGACATCCAGAAGAATGAAGGGCACATCATTCGAGGTTTGCAACGTATCTTAGATAAAGCAGTCATCAAGCACCCTGCCAACCAGGATACTGCGCTTGAGTTGTACGCGATGAGAGACGTAGTAGACCACACTGTCTATCTCGCAATGCAGCTCTCTTCGGTCAACGACCTGGCTTGGCTATGCATGGATCTAGACTTTGCCGGTGTGCATCAGGCACAGGGCTTCAAGGTCGCCAATGCGCATCTTATGATGTTTCAGGCTTCGCGGGCGTCACGCTTCAACTTTGAGGAAAGACGCCACAGTCTTCTGCTTTTTGCGCGGGGTGCAATACCTCTGCCTGTGACTCAGGCTGATCTGGATGGATTGGCCAGCAATCCGAACCCACTGTCGAGCTACATTCTGTACAAGATTTTTCAAAAGTTCGGCAATGCCATTTTTGTGGAAACCCAATTGCAGCATGTGCTTTTGCCAGCAATGATCAGGCATGCTGGCTGTACATTTAATAGAAGAAACTCTGTTGCCTGGCCTTCATATACGCCCTGGCGCCACTTCGAAGAACATGTCTTTAATCACGGGCTGTGGATTTTCATTACCGGACGACGTGAGAAAACGGCGGAGTATTGGCTGGCTGTGGCCCTTAGGGTCACCTTGAGGGCTATCCCAAATGATGTGGATCTAGCCCTCTATCTGGTTGAGTTGTTCTCAGCTTTTGTAGTTGGGCATTTTTTGGATGAGGCTGCTGTCATCGAGCATTATCGGGCGCTCAACTAGGGCGCCTTTCAGAAGGCTTAGTACCTCTGTGTTAGAGGTGTTTTGAGGTGAGAACATCATGAAGATGCCAGTTGCACTAGTGCCCGTTGGCGAATGGTGGGGGTGAATGTTGCTTGAATACTCACCTTGATTTTGAACATGGTGGGGGTCTCCCTGATTGATTTAGGGCGACTTTAACTACCGAAAAGTTGCTTAGCAATACCCCTCGGGGTTGCTCTCAAGTACAAAGCCTATATAGATCTATAAGCTAAAATTCTAGGTATGGTTCTTGGCGGCTCGGCTGGGGCTTTAATTATGTAGGGTTCAGGTTTTGTCGCAGTGGCTCACCCAGGTATTTATTGTTTCTGAGCCTATAGGGTAAGTTTTTTTACTTTTTCCATGGCTAGCTTCGGTGTTGGGTTTGGTTCTTAAGAGGGGGTGAGTCTTAGCTGAGGGTAGGGATGGAAATTTACAAAGTAGCTCAGCAAGCCCGGCGGGTTCTGGCTACTGGCGCCATTGGGAGCGAGCTGCCGTCGATCACTGATCGCTGCTTTCACTCAGCGGGAGTGCTGAGCCGGCCAGACCTACCCCAGAATGGGCGGGAGTTCCCCGCCCATGTGAAAGGCTTTAGATAAGCCCTTTGTCCTTCAACTCACGCTGTACACGGCGTTTGATCTTGGCTAGTGGTGGTTTTTCGACCACTTTGGATTGTCGGTTAAAGAGCGAAGGGAATCGGGATTTGGCCATGTCCACTGGTACCAGAGCAAACGAGCCCCATTTCAGCTGCCAGGCGTGAAATTCCGCTTCGGTCTCGATGACATACAGCGGTTCATCGAAAATCTCACGGAAGTCCATGGCACTTACCCTGCCGTGGCCTGGTGTCGGTACTCGTACTTCGCGACCCCGCTTATCCCAGCCAATAAAATACGAGTCAAAGCCGACTGATGTCCACGTGCAATCATTCAGGCGTACATGATCAACGTCTTCCTTCGGCAAACGCAGGGCACAGATCTTCTGCATCAGGCCCAGGTAAAAATTACCGATGCGATCGGGCGGGGCGGTTTTGACGCAACCTTTAAAGTGGTTGTAGCTCTCGTAGCCTAGCCGTTTTGCCAGGTAGTTGAGGTATTGAGTGTGCTTAAGCTTTGGCGCATCCGCCACCTTCGTGTCTTTGAAGGTTTCCAGGATGGATTCAGCAGAAAAACTCATGACATTAGCTCCGTTGTCATGGCCGTAAAGCACTTTGGAAATGAGACCCTTGCAGGTCGATGTGCTTTGCTGGGCTTGCTGCAAGCCGGGCTGGCCACAGGGGACTAATGTGGTTGGCGGCAACTGCACCGTACTCTCCCACGCAGCAGGGCGGTGTACGGCGACCTGGGCTCCAGGCCCTGACCTGGAGGATAGCAAGTGTCAGATTTCGAGTGCAAGCGCTCTAGCATGTGTAGTAAACCTTTGGGGCTGCGCTTGGGCATGGCACATTGACTGGCTGAATGCTCACATTCTTTATAAGCATTTTTCGATCGTCATGGCACAATGCCGGGCCTTGGGCATCTGCCTCAACGCATGAGCAGGCTCTGACGGTCGACGGGTAGGGTAATGATTACGGATAGGCAACAAGCGTGGGACTTTGCGAAGCGTTGGCTCTTCCCCGAGCCGCGTAAATGGCTTTCGAAGAAGCTAGTCATAGCGGGACTGGCGATGACAGCGGCGCCATATTGGGAGCCTTTCGCGAGAGCCATGTTTACACGCTATACCGGTATTCAGGTAGCTCCGTCGGACGGTACAACCGGCGCGGTAATTCTGGGTATGGGCGTGCTGCTCATCGGCATTAATGGGTACGTGGATCACAAGGCGGGGCTCAAGGTAGATCCCGCTAGCGCTGCGGACAGACAGGTCATTGAGGCGTTCTTCTCAAAGTTTGACATCGACACCCTAGACCTCTTCATCGAGCACGGGAAGTCGATGTACACCTACGTGCCTGCTATTTATTACTACTACGGCATTCAAGAGTTCGTGGAGTCCGCCCACTTCCATCTGAACGACCTGGAGCTGAAGGGCGAGGTGGAGGGGCTGTACGCTGGGCTCAACAAGGCCCTGTCGCAGGGTGAATATTTTCACGAGTGCTCAAATGAAAAGCTTCAGAAATTCGACAGTAAGAGAGACATCTATCGGTATCCTGACGCTAAGGAAGCTCACGAAAACTTCCGTAGCGGAGTGTACGATGCGGAAGCGCACCTCAAGAAGCTGAACCAGCTGGTCAAAGCTAAATTTCCGGGCTTTGACACGGGAGCGACCAGTTCGATGGCCATCGCCAGGCGTAGCCGCTATGAGAGCCATACCCTCGGAGATTGAGCAGGCTCTTTAATGGGGCCCCGGCTTACCTATGTAGTGGTCAACTAATCCCGGACACCGGATTAAGTTTTTCCTCGGCAATCGCTGGCGGTAACCCACCGTTGAACTGATGCGGCCGCTCCCAGTTGTAGCGCTGCATCAGAAACCTGCCAATGTCCTGCTGTGCCTGCGCAGCACTCATGTAGCCCACACTTGGCACCCACTCCGTTTTCAGGCTGCGGAACAAGCGCTCCATAGGCGCATTGTCCAGGCAATTACCTCTGCGGCTCATGCTTTGCTTGAAGCGGTAACGCCACAAACGCTGGCGGAAAGCTCGGCTGCCATACTGGCTGCCCTGATCACTGTGAAACAGCACGCTCTGCGGCCGCCCGCGGTGCTCGTACGCCATGTCCAGCGCCTTGATGACCAACTCGCTGTCCGGTTTAGGTGAAAACGCCCACGCGGGTTGGGGTCAAGCGCTGGATCGCGATTGATGACGATCCGGACTTTGACTGGCCAATCAGCGACTGCCGGCTGGTTCGATGCGATCCCAACCAAGGACTGGGCAGCTTGTCGACCCAGCAGGAGCTGCGCTCCAAGCTGGCACAACTCTTTCAGTGAGAGCGCTGCCCTCGTTTGAATCGACATTGAGGGCAGGGCTCTGCAGCTATGAGACCCTGTGTAGAGCGATCTGTCCGAATTCTACCGAGAAGCCACCTTTCTGCCCCTTCGACGAGCAGACGCGCTTTACGTTGGCGCCGTCAGAACTTTGCTAAGCCATCTGATTTGTAGATAGCGGCAGTCTTAGGATGCACAGCCTGTCCTATCCATTTGTGGAGGGCTTCAGGGGGCAATGAATTATCGATGGAGATCCGACGGATGATAGCCTGACGAGCGCTGTGCGGGGTGGCGTTGCTGTCCAAATTGCAACTTCTCAACCAGGTTTTAAAAATTTCTTTGAACGCTTGGCTGCTGAGCGGTTCAGCATTGTTCGTGGGGGAGGGGAAGAGGGAATCATCCGGATGTGAGCAATTGCGTGAGGCAAAGTCGTTCACAAAACTCGACAGCGGCAGCGCCCAGGTGAAGTTACCTTTTATAATAATTAGGCCGTTTGTCATCGAGGTCAGGTGTTTACGTTGTAAGTCGATGAAGCCATGGCTGCGAGCGCCGCTCGACACAAGCTCCATAAGGGCCCGCTCACGAAGACTTTTACTGCTCATGACATGATCAGCTAATGCATCGAAATTTTGAGCCGACAAGGTATTTTTAGTGTTTTTCCTACCGACTTCTGGCGCACCGGAAGTGGTTAATTTCTTGGGCTCGTAAAAATGCTTCTTAGGCATGTAGCGGCAAGCTGGCGACAAATGAGGAAATTTTCTCGAAGGCTACATTATCATAATCAAGTACTTCCTTGACGATCTCGACAACTCTCATCTGAATAGTGTTCTCAGTGGGTGTGACTCCCATCCATAAATCAGGATCAGGAGTAGGAGTTATTGTTTGGCGGTATCCTGGTCGTAAGATATGCTGGCGATGAACCATATGGCTTCGCCTGTAGGTGTTTGCACCACAACTTCGTCACCTTCTTCTTTTTTCAGAAGCGCTCGGGCCATAGGTGAGTCAATGGAGATGTAGTCATTTCGACCGTAAATTTCGTCGTAACCCACAATTCTAAATCGTTTACTATCACCATCTTCATTCTCAATTTCAACCCAGGCGCCGAAGAACACCTTGCCCTCCTGCTCAGGGGCATAGTCAACCACGCGAATATCTTCCAAACGTTTACGAAGGTACCTGATTCGGCGGTCTATTTCTCGAAGTAATTTCTTGTTGTATTGATAATCTGCGTTCTCACTGCGATCACCAAGGGATGCTGCCCAGGTCACCTTCTGCGTGATTTCGGGCCGATAGGTGTGCCACAGGTGATCCAGTTCCGCTTTCAGGGCATTGTGACCGGCGCGAGTGATGATGTTGGTTGGCAAAGCTTGCTCCCAAATTGATCAGGCCAACTATTTCCACGGGGCGAAGATGCTCACGTTAGCGTGTCCGCTTCCTCAGCTTATTGCGCCTTCCCGTGAGCTCCGTGCTGAGCCTACCATCTATAGCCTGGCTCTGTGAGGGTAGGCTATAGAAAAAGTACGGTGTTTTGAGCGTGAGCGCAGGCGACGCTGGTGCGCTGTGTCCGTTCTCCGGGTAGTCAAAGATTTCTCAAGGCTTTTTCCAAGGCAGCTAAGGTTCCAGGCCAGAACAGCTGCTCATCGTTAGGCCCTAGAATATCGCTGCGAGGCCCACGTTTCAGGTTGTGTTCGGATAGGAACAGGTCTGAGCTAAGATATTCCAGCGCATCGCGCTCACTCTCTGTGAGTTTGAATGTTGCACTGGGCGCTGTCCTAACGTCGATGTCGTAAATCGCGTTTGGTGGCAGCAGTTCTTTTGTCTTGCGCTGTTCCGCCTTCAATTGAGCAAGCAGCCCTCTCGCCAGTAACTGGTGCCGGCCATTGAGCTCGTCGATCCAGCTATAAGGGCCGCTGACTGGTTTCGGCTCGGGAGGCACCTGATCGGAAAAAGCTTTGATCAGCGTCCGATATTTCGCCCCTCCAGAGTTTTTAATCGTCTGATACGAGGGCCCACCGTATACAGCCCCTAAGCGGGCGATCATGCTATATGAGAAATTCGTACTTGCGCGATTCTTCTGTTCAAGGCAAGTTTCGTAAACTGCTTGAAGGCTCTTACGCGTCCTTGTACTGGCACCTTCTAGCAAAAGCGAGAGTGTTTCCTCAGGACTCATTGCACCATCTCCTCATTATTTTCAATATACAGGCTCTTCTGAATGCTTTGAGTGTTACCCTGAGCCTCTCGCTGAGTCTTCCGAGAGGGAAGTGTTTTGGCGCGACTATCTGAATTAGTGTTCGGTTGGTATTTAATGCGAAGCACGTCTTGGGCGTTTTGACCTTTTAGCAGTGATTCAAGTGCTTTGGAAGTTAGGCGCTGGTCGCGAGGAAGGTCTCTCATTAGGGTCGACCCGTCCATAACCGACGATACGGTTGTCCAACTCATCCGGGCAATCATGAAATTAACAATCTGATTGCCTACCACTATCTGGCTTTTCTTATCAAGCTTGTACATGACAGGGGTCAGACGATTGAGCTCTGCCATACGGTCGATCATATTGCTGCGCTCAGGTGAAGCAAGATCTGCGCTGGCAGATGTGTAGATCTCAGCGTTTTCACAAACTTCGTGAAGTTGCTGGAAGTAAGAAACTTCCTCAAACGCCACCATGGCCTCATGGCCAGGCTTTACAATCAGCTGCGTCGAGTTGTTCTGCAGGTCGGTACTGGCACGCTCTGCGATGAGTGATTGGCACTCTTGTGTGAGCTTATTAATCGCGTTCAAGTCCGCGAGGTACATGTCTGCGGCAACAGATGCCGTGTTGATCAGGCCGCTGAGTGAATCCAGCTCGCTTTTCGCTTCGTCAATTTGTGCTTTGTAGTCGATCCCTGTAGTTACACCTGACTGGGACTCGTCAAAACGATCCGCCGCAAGTTTTTTAATTTTATTGCCCAGCTCTGCTTTTTTGTCTTGCATATCCTCCAGCTTGCCAATGTGGATGCGGCAGCAGAGTGAGATTTCGTTCGCCAGTGACAGCAGGCCGCCTAAAAATACAGGGCCAGTCAAAAAGTGCCGACAATGAATGCAGTTCTCACGGCCTAAATATCCAGCGGGGACGGGGATTAACTTTCCATCAATAGATACTCCATCGCCACAACGACTGGCTGCCATTAGGCAGATTCCATAATCTCGATACAAAGCACTCCCAGCGACAATTTGGCCTGTCATTTGCTTAAGTGCATCTGCGTTGTTGTTGATGAATACATCGCTTCCCTGATCTTTTCGGCCTTCAACAAGTTTTTGGTACGCGCCTTTTGATTGCTTGTGCAGATACCGTTTTTCTGCCTCGTTGAATTTTTGACGCAGCATTTCGCCATTTATCTTGACGTAGTAAATTGTCATGATTATGGAGGCATGTCCAACGATTTTAACTAGTACGCTCAAAGGCAACCGAAATTCCATGACATAGGCAGTAATGAGGCTGACTCTCATGGCATGTGGTGTAAACTCCGATCGATAACCGCTCACATTAAATGGTGAGCCCTTCAAGGTTGCCAAGTTAGGTGCAGTATTGTATAGCGCAATAGCAATGCGTCGTTGAAGTCTAGTGCCAAAGCTCACTCCACATTCCTCTGAACCAAAGTCCCTGAACAAGAAGCAGTTACTTCCTTTGTCTAGGCGTTCAGGCTCCGAGTAATTGGTGTTTACACACTCGCCCCATGGCATGGGGCGATCGACGGGGTTATACTTCGACTGCCAGTCTCTAAGTTTGATCATCCATTTAGCCAAATCCTCTGGCATCCAGGGTACGTCATATCCGACGATGCCTTCCGCTGACTTGTTGGTAGTCAGGTGCATCCCGAAATCACCGTTCGGGTAGGGTTTTATGAATCCTTCAGACGCTGTCTGCCCGCGCAGGGGGGATGGGTTATCTATCCATATCATTTTCCCGTCTCTTATTACTGGAATCCTGAGGTCACACTCTCCAGAATCTGCGTATGCGAGCTGAACACCTCGAATGGGAACCGACGTCAGTGCGTAGGTATGCATCCAATATCCCGGGAACCAGATTTTACAACCCCCGTTTTCCAGGCGATAAACGCAATCGGGGTCATTTTTGTCAATTAGTGCTTTGTCAATGTCAACCCAGTCAGCATCGAATACTTGCAGATGTTTGAGCTCGGAGAAAGACGCGGCGGTGGTTGGTACAATCCATCTTTTTATTGCATCTACATGGTGATAAGCAAGAGGCGGTTTAGAGGTTTGTCCAAGTCCAGCGCTTTTTAGTGAGCGCAGAGAAACCGGATGGAATGGATTTACCGCTCCAGCAAGATTAATTTCTTCGTTCGTGTCCTCGCAGCGAGCGGTCAGATTTTTTTCGATAAACTGATCCGAAAACTCTTTAAGCGTGCTCAAATGTTGCTTGGCTTTACTATCCGGCAGTCGTAGCAAAAATTCTTTAAAATCATCCCGGTTAAAATCATTAGTGGTGAAAAATGTGATGGGGTCTTCGCTTAAGTTGTTGGGCTTGATATAATCTCTGACAAATCTTACCAGATGATGAGCCTTGAATAGGCCTTTAGCGGTGCGCAGAAAATCTGCGAAGGCAAAGCGCCATTTTTCGTATGGCTCACGCAGGGTTACCAGCGTATATGGCTCTTCTTTGCCAAGATAGGCTTGCCAGTTTACCCATTCATCGCTATAAACTTTTTCGGGAGTTAATGGGAATTTGCTGTCTCCACCTTCTTTGATATATTTCTTGTAGGCGCCACTCGTTGGAAGGTTAAGCTTGCGAAGCAAAGCAGTGGCATCTTCATAGCAGTACGGGCGCTCTATCCCGCACGTGTCATACCAATCCTTCCATTCCTTGGCGAATACACGATCGGGGTGGGCAGGTAGGCAGGGGTATTTTTTATAGGCGTCTCGATATTCCCTACTGTTTTCAATCCCAATAGCCTTTATTGCAAATTTAACATCCTCCAAGGTTTTGCATTTCTTGGGAAGAATAAAGTCGAGCCAGGGTATAGATTTTCGATAAAAAGACCTGATGCTTGAGGGCAGCCCCGGGTCAAGATGGCGCTTTTCTTTGTATTCCTGCAGCGTTGTGAAGCCCAGTGCACGAGCAGCTGCGCCAGCTTCTTCGGCAGTTTTATAAAATGGCGCTGCGGATAAAAATTCGACCCACCCACCAGTTGGCCAGGTATTTTCGTAATAAAGATCAGGTCGCTTTGGCAGCATCGGATCCGAAGCATGACCATTTGCGTACTCTTGGATGGTTTTGAAACCCAAGGCGCAGGCATGTATCCTAGCGAGCTCTAGCGTTTCATATTTCTTCTGCTCAGGAAGGAAATTCTCCCAGCTCGTCCATTCCGTTTTGTAGGCATGGTAAGGATGCTGGGGGAGTTTCGGATCGTCAAGGTAATAGACTTTATATTCCTTGTTCGACGCAATACCAAGTTTGCGAACAGCTTCTTTCGCATCATTATAGCTATCATAGTGCTCGATGCGCAGCCCAACAAAGCTGGGCCAGTCAATCCACTTCTCACGATAGAACCTGTGGGGCTGTGAAGGCAGCTCTGGGTGGTCGCTTCGGAACGCATTGTATTGCCTGCGCTTTGTGATCTTGTTCTCCACTAAGAGCTTTGTGGCCTCGTCTATGTCGAGGTGTCTAAATGTTTTGACTAAACCGAGATAGTCATCCCAGCCTGCCCATTGATCGAATTTTGTTGCGGGATCTACATATAATGCACTATCCGCCAGCTTGCAGCGTCTCACATATTCAGTTTGATTAGAGCAGCCTAAAGCTCTGGCTGCATTTCGCGCATCATCAAAATTCTCATAACGGTCGGGTTGTCCGAGAAATGCATGCCAGCCTTGCCAGCAGTCTTTATAGCTGTCCATCGGACGCCTTGGCAGCTTCGGATCTTTGTTGAAACCAGCCTTGTAATGCTCCTGTGTTGAAAAACCATATGCGCAAGCGGCGGCGCTTGCTTCGGCAATGCTGGGATACCGTTCGCCACCTATTACAAAATCACTCCATCCGTGCCACTCGTCTTTATAGATTTCTTGAGGATTTTGAGGGAGCCTCGGATCGTCAAAGTGTCCTTGAATATACTCTTGCTCGGAAATGATTTTGAGGGATGCCACCGCATGTTTTGCGTGTTCGTACGTAGTATATGGAGCTAATTTTTTGCTCAAGAAAGTTGGCCAGTCAAGCCATTCTTCAGGCCAGGCGGTTTCAGGGCTTGCAGGTAGTCGTCGGTGTGTCTTCTGAAATCTAGAGTATTCCGCTTCGCTTTGGATTTTCTCTTCTTGTACCAGGGTCTGGGCGTTCTGGTAGCTGATAAAGTGTGTATCCAAATCCAGTCCCAGATAGTCCTCCCATCCAGTCCATTGGCTTGCAAAAACTTTGTTGGGGTGGTTGTATAGAAGCGGATCTACCTTTCGGCATGTAAGTATATACTGGCTTTTAGTTGTAAAGTTGAGTGCGCGCGTCGCCTTCCTTGCTTGATTATAATCGGTATATCTTGGATTATGATTCAAAAATTCGCTCCAATTTTTCCACTCTGATTTGTAATATTTATTGGGGTGGAATGGAAGTCGCGAATCTCCAGTTTGGAATTCTATGTAGTCCCTTTTGAGTTTGATTCCCGCCCGCCTGACAATTTCGCACGCCTCGTCGTAGCTATGGTGATTGCTCTCATAGCGCTCTGCATTTCCCAGGTAGTCGCTGAAGCTTACAAAGTCGCTGTACTTGATTGTGGGGTTGCTAGGGAGTCTGGGGTCTTGCTTGTACCTTTTGATGTAGTCCGTGCTGCTAACGAACTTCAATGCGCGGGCAGCAGCTCTGGCTTCCGCGTAGGTTTTGTACAAGTTCTTCTTTGCCATTTTCCGTATTCCGATTTCAAGTGCTACTTAGTATTTCAAGGGTTTGTACGAAAAGTCCCTAGCGATATTCAAGCAAATACGCGCAGTTGACCGGGATGTTAGTGGTGATTCTGAGCATAGGACGCCTCTTGCCCGGTTATTGCTGTTATCATTTAGGCATTGCGCAGAAGCTTTTCGTACAAAACCTAGTGCCCTGAGTTATAAAACATTAGCCCAGGGTGCTGCGATGTCGACTTACAGATGAGTTGCGTGTGATGGGTCAAGTACTCTGCTCACATACGCAGGTCTTGGGCTTTTGTTCTAGAAAGTTCTTCCAGTCATCCCAATGGCTGGGGTGGTGTGAAGGGCTGTCTGCTAGTTTGGTGTCTGTTTGATAAGCAGCTACGCGAGCGGATGCATCTTTTGTGTTGCCGATTTTACAGGTTGGGCGGCTATTCATTTGTTCGGTCTTCCTCTCTGTATCAAGGGTAGGTGAGGACTTCAGTCAAAGTCAGAATCAGCAAATGATAAAAACTCGGGGGCTGACAGTGTTGATGCAGGGTTGCCTCGTTCAGTCTCTCGCATGATTTCCCGAATTTCCTCACTGCTTTTTGAGGTGTAAACTCCGCAAGAGGTGGGACTCCTATGGTGCATCATTTTTTGAATGTCCACTTGTTTGAAGTTATGTTGAGCGAGGCGATAGCCATACGCATGTCTATGTCCATGCTCTGTTGTTCCCAGCTGCTTTGCGCTGGGAAGTTTGATTCGATTGACAGCTGCAACGTGCCTGCGCCTAAAGTTTTTTCTGGTCTCTGGCTTTCCATGCATGTTGGTAAATGCATACGGGTGTTGGCCATTTGTTGGCTCAATACGTTGATATTTCAGATACAGTTGAAATATAAGCAAGAACTCCCTTGCCTTCGAAGGGGGGAAGAAAGAGATGTTCATGAAGTTGTCGGAGTGATCTAGCATGGGATTCTTCCATCCGGCATGTAGACTTTCACTTTTCAGGTATTTATTTCGTGGCTTCAAACCATACCTGCGCTTCAGATAATCTTCGCGGTTGTCATATCCGCGCTCAGGTGCTCTCCCTTCAGTTGGGTGGTAGATTTTTACGATAGCCTCATTTAGCTCTACATTTATAGTAATGTCAGAAAGGTAGATGTGAAATAACTCGCTTTCACGCACGCCACCGTAATGCATTAGATAAGTCATCGCTTGTGATTTGTAATCAAAGTAATGCGGGCTGGTAGGGTCTTTGACTTGAGGGTTGACAAAGCCTTTCTCAATGAGATCATTGAAACGGTTTTCTGCGAAGCGCTTCACTTCTTCTCTCAGAACTATGTCTTCGTGAAGCATACCAATCTCTCTTGTGTACTTGATGTCATTGAGCGCTGCGTTGCTCTTGATGTGTTTTAGAAGACTGTTGTTTTTCTTGTGATGATAAGCACACCAGTTTATCTTCTGCTCGTGGTTACTTGCTTCCCTTATTGGATTCGCAATAACGCCACTATGGTCTGGTTGGCGTGTCAGCCAATCGGTGTATTGAGTCAGGTAGCCAATGATACGATTGACTCGTTTCTTCTGGCGTGGCCTCCAGTAGAGCTCGGTTGGGTCTTTGCCTTCGTAATCAACAGTGCCGTGATCAAGTGCGTATCTGAAAGCTCTTAAGGAAATCCTGAAAAAGACTTCCTGATTTTGGCAAAATACCCGGACTCCACCC
>NZ_JALLKV010000091.1:0-13033 GCF_023093815.1 Pseudomonas sp. PNPG3 | reverse complement strand
TATTTGGGCCTCATTATGAGGCTTGGAGGTGTCTAGGAAACCAGGGGCGATTCATCTTGGCAATTTTGCCCATGGCACTCGCATAGTCCCGACAGCGCCTGGGGTTGACCCTGACGACGTTCAAACCCTCCAGTCGCAAGGCTTTGAATACGGCCCGTTCATAGCCACCGGTGGCTTCCAGCAAGACCCGTTCGACCTCAAGCTCGTTCAGGCATGCGATCAGTTGCGCAAAGCCCTCAGAGTCATTCCTGACCTGGAACTGGGGAATACTTTCAGGAAGAAAGCCCACATCCAGAGTCGCTTTCGAAACGTCGAGACCAACGAAGTAGGAAATCATCGCCAAGCCCTCTTACACTCAAGAAGTGAGAGCACTCTGACTTAGCCCTAGCTTGTGACTGCGAGTTCGCCACTCATTCAACTGTTCGGGCTTAGGTCAGAGTGGGAGGTGGATGGCGACTAGGCTCCCACTCGTGCTTTAGAGCACACCTGGCTTTCAGTCTGCCATCCACTGCTCTCACCCTTTCGAGTTTAAGAGACCTTGAAGACACAAGCTGGCTTGCCGGCGATAGGGCCGGTTCAGGCAATACACTTCTAAAGGGTTTGCAAGGCATCGAACCGCCGCGCCAACCCCTGCTCTTCGAACTGTTCCACCACAAAATCGACAAACGCCCGGGTCTTGCCCGGCAACAGCTTGTGCTCGGCGAAATACAGGCTGATATGCCCATCGTCCACGTACCAGTCCGGCAGCACCCGCTGCAGCCGCCCGCCTTCCAGGTACGGCACTGCAAACGGCAGGCTCACCAGGGCAATCCCCAAGCCCTGCTCGGCCACCGCGCAAGCGGCATCCGAATCGCTCATGGTCATCGTCTGGCGCAACTGCAATGGCTGCTGCACCTGCCGACGGCTGGTCAGCGGCCATGATCGCACCCGCCCGGTCTGCGGCGAGCGAATCAGGATACCGTCATGCCGTTGCAATACCTGCGGGTCGTCAATCGGCGCATACCGGCCCAAATATGCCGGCGATGCCACCAGCACCCTGTGCGCCGGGGTCAGCTTGCGCGCCACCACCCCTGGTGGCAAATCGAAGCCTCCACCAATCGCCGCATCGAAGCCCTGGCCAATCAGGTCGACCTGGCGGTTGTCGAAATGCCAGTCCGGGGTAATGGCCGGGTAGCGACGCAAGAACTCGCCCAGCAATGGCAACACATACAAGCGCCCGAACACCGTGCCCATGCTCACCCGCAACAACCCGGCCGGCTGGCCTTCGCTGCTGGCCAGATTGGCCACGGCGTACTGGATGGTGCGGAAGCTGTCACTGACCTCGCCCAAAAATCGCTGCCCTGCCTCCGTCAGGGTCAGCTTGCGGGTACTACGCTGGAACAATCGCACCCCCAGGCGCGCTTCCAGCTGGGCAACATGCTTGCCCACGGCAGCCGGGGTAATGCTTAGGCGCCTGGCGGCTTCGGCAAAGCTGCCCACTTCGGCACTGCGGATGAAGCACTCCAACGCGTTGAACGATTCCATGGCCATGATTGGCAACCAAAGGTTTACTCTGCTGATAGTGATTGCCATCTTATCAGCAGGTAATCAAGCGCCGATACTGCGCCCATCCAAGGCATTCCGGCCTGGCTTCAAGCAGGAGATCAGCATGTCCAAGCAACACACTCTCGAAGGCAAAGTAGCCCTGGTACAGGGCGGTTCCCGCGGCATTGGCGCGGCCATCGTGCGACGCCTGGCCCGTGAAGGTGCACAGGTGGCCTTCACCTATGTCAGTTCCGCCGGCCCGGCGCAGGCGCTGGCTCAGGAAATTACCGAAAACGGCGGCAAGGCCCTGGCCCTGCGGGCCGACAGCGCCGACGCAGCGGCCGTGCAACTGGCCGTGGATGACACCGTGAAGGCCTTCGGCCGGTTGGATATCCTGGTCAATAACGCCGGTGTGCTGGCGGTAGCGCCGGTGACCGAATTCGACCTGGCCGACTTCGACCACATGCTGGCGGTGAACGTGCGCAGCGTATTTGTCGCCAGCCAGGCTGCGGCACGCTACATGGGCGAAGGCGGGCGCATCATCAACATTGGCAGCACCAATGCCGAGCGCATGCCGTTTGCCGGTGGCGCCCCCTATGCCATGAGCAAATCCGCGCTGGTCGGCCTGACTCGCGGCATGGCACGTGACCTGGGGCCGAAAGGCATTACCGTGAACAACGTGCAGCCAGGGCCGGTGGACACCGACATGAACCCGGCCAGCGGCGAGTTCGCTGACAGCCTGATCCCGCTGATGGCGATCGGGCGCTATGGCGAGGCGGATGAGATTGCCAGCTTCGTGGCTTACCTGGCGGGGCCTGAGGCAGGGTATGTCACAGGGGCCAGCCTGACGGTCGATGGCGGGTTTGCTGCCTGATTGAAGGGTTGCCTGTTCCGGCCTCTTCGCGGGCGCGCCCGCTCCCACAGGTATCCCGCCGGCCTCAAACCCTGTGATAATCCTGTGGGAGCGGGCAAGCCCGCGAAGGGGCCGGCACAGGTTGACCCCGCTCCTACCTCCCGTCTGCCACGAGAACCCCATGAATACCCCCACGCTCAGCCGCGCCCTGATCCTGCTGATGGCCACCGCCACTGGCCTGGCCGTGGCCAGCAACTACTACGCGCAACCACTGCTGCACAGCATCGCCCAGCAGTTCGGCCTGAGCACCGCCAGTGCCGGCAGCATCGTCATTGCCGCGCAACTGAGCTATGGCGCCGGCCTGTTGCTGCTGGCGCCGCTGGGCGACCTGTTCGAGCAGCGCCGGCTGATCACCGTGATGACCGCCATTTCCACCCTGGGCCTGGTCATCAGTGCCTGCGCACCGAGCCTGCCCTGGCTGATCCTCGGTACGGCGCTGACCGGGCTGTTCTCGGTGGTAGCGCAGATCCTCGTGCCCATGGCCGCGACCCTCAGCGAGCCACACCAGCGCGGGCGTGCGGTCGGCACCTTGATGAGCGGGTTGCTGCTGGGCATCCTGCTGGCGCGTACCGCCGCCGGTTTCATGGCCGAACTGGGTGGCTGGCGCAGCATCTACGTGCTGGCTGCAGTGCTGATGGCCATCACTGCCGTGGCGCTATACCGCAGCCTGCCGCAACACCACAGCCATGCCGGACTGAAATACCCCGCGCTGATCGGCTCAGTGTTCCGCCTGTTCGTCGAAGAACCGGTGCTGCGCCTGCGCTCGCTGCTCGGCCTGCTGGCATTCAGCCTGTTCGCCCTGTTCTGGACGCCACTGGCGTTCCTGCTGGCGAAAGGCCCATACCACTATTCGGACGCGGTGATAGGGCTGTTCGGCCTGGCCGGTGCAGCGGGTGCGCTGTCGGCCAACTGGGCCGGGCGCCTGGCCGACCGTGGCAAGGGTTCGCTGGGCACCACCGTGGGCCTGGTGGTACTGCTGCTGTCGTGGGTGCCGCTGGGCTTTGCCGAACAATCGTTACTGGCCCTGCTGATGGGTGTGCTGATGCTCGACCTGGCAGTGCAACTGGTGCACGTGAGCAACCAGAACGCGGTGATTGCCCTGCGGCCCGAGGCGCGCACGCGGCTTAATGCCGGGTATATCACCTGCTACTTCATTGGCGGGGCCTTGGGGTCGTTGCTGGGCACGCAGCTGTTCCAGCGCCAGGGCTGGATGGGGATCGTGGTGGCCGGGTTGGTGATTGGCGGGCTGGCGTTGCTGGCGTGGGGGTTGGCCGAGCGCAAGCGCAGGAACGCTTTGCAAGCGGCCTGAAAAATTTTTGTTGGATTCTTCGCGGGCGCGCCCGCTCCCACAGGTTTGTCACTGGCATGAAGCATGTGATGTACCTGTGGGAGCGGGCGTGCCCGCGAAGAGGCCATCAGCCATGGCGACAATGCACCGCACGACCCTCTGTCGCATGGCCGTTGACTTGGCTGCCCGGGCAGCGCTCAGTAGGCGCTGGTCAATGCCCTTTTCCTGACAGGACGACGTTATGACAAGACTCACGGTGCAATCCGGCGATTTCTTGCAAGGCGAAGGCGAGTATCGCAACGGATCGCTCACACTCAAGACCCCGCGCAGCCCCTCCCCGGGCGAGCGGATTTCCCTAGCACGCATCAGCGACCTGCGGCTGGCCAGCCTGGAATCCAGCCGTAGCCTGGGCAGTGCCCTGGGTTGGGGCGTGGCCGGGGCCCTGGTGGCCGGGCCGGTGGGGTTGCTGGCTGGGCTGTGGCTGGGTGGCAAGGAAGAGGAAGCCACCTTCCTGGCCACTTTCAAGGACGGGCGCAAGCTCATGGCAATTACCGATGGCAAGACCTGGTCGAAGATCGATGACAACTGGCGGCAGCACAGGCGGCCGGCCCGCAGAGGCTAACAGGATATCGCTGGGCCCGGATCGTTTTATGTTGAAGGCGGCTGTAAGATGCCGCCTTTTTCATGGCCTGTGCCGGCCCCTTCGCGGGTGAGCCCGCTCCCATAGGGATATCACTGCACCTGAGGATAGTGATTTTCTTGTGGGAGCGGGTTTACCCGCGAAGAGGCCCGCTAAGGTGTCGCGCATCCAGGAGCCCCACCGCATGCCCCCGCGTCATCCCTGCCTGCCCCTGAGCCTGCTCAGCCTGGGCCTGGCCCTGCATTGCCCCCATGTGCTTGCCGAAGACAGCGTGCTATTGGCCCCGCTGCAGGTGTCCGACACCTACACCAACGACGGCTATCAGGTACGCCAGGCAGCAGTAGGCGGCTTCCAGCCCGCGCCCCTGCTCGACACCCCGGCCTCGATCAGTGTGTTCAGCCAGCAACTGCTGGAAGACCGCCAGGCGCGCCAGCTCAGCGAAGTGCTGCAAAGCGACGCCTCGGTGGGCGAAAGCTACGCCCCCATCGGCTACTACGAAAACTTCAACGTGCGCGGCTTCGAGCTGAATGCCGCCAGCAGCTACCGCATCAATGGCCAGACCATCACCGGCGAGCAGAACGTGGCTCTGGAGAACAAGCAGCAGGTGGAGCTGCTCAAGGGTTTGTCCGGGCTGCAGAGCGGCGTGTCGGAGCCGGGAGGCCTGGTCAACTACGTGACCAAGCGCGCCGAAGACGTGCGCAGCGTCACGGTGTCGACCAACGAACAAGGCGAGCGCTACCTGGCCACCGACCTGGGCGGCTGGTTCGGCAGCGAGCGGCAGTTCGGCCTGCGGGCCAACCTGGCCCATGAAGACATCCGCTCCTACGTCGACCACGCCGATGGCAAGCGCGACTTCGCCTCGCTGGCCTTCGACTGGCAGATCAACCCGGATGCCACCCTGCAGCTGGATGCCGAATACCAGCACCGCGAACAGCGCTCGGTGCCGGGTTACCAGCTGCTCGGTGGCAGCGAAGTACCCCATGGCATCGACCCCGACGACCGCCTGGCCTACCAGCACTGGGCCAAGCCGGTGCAGAATGACTCGCTGAACCTGGGTGGGCGCTTCGAGTACCGTTTCAACGAAGCCTGGACCGGGACCTTGAGTGCCTCGCGCAGCAAGGTGGTGATAGATGACTACAGCTCGTTTGCCTGGGGCTCGAGCGAAGGCGCGTTCTTCGGCAGAAACGGCGACTACGACATCTACGACTTCCGCAGCCCCGACGACACCCGCCGTACCGACGAGGCGCAGGCCGTGCTCAACGGGCGTTTCGATGCGCTGGGCGTAGGGCATGAGCTGAGCGTGGGCACCAGTGCACAGCGGCGCACGCTGGACCAGCGCCCCAGCTATATGGAATGGGTAGGTACAGGCAACATCCACACCGGTGCGCCAGGCTTTGACCCATCCGACAAACCCATCGGGTCTAGCGAACGACGCCTGGACAGCCGCCAGTACGGGCTGTTCGTGAGCGACCGCATCAGCTTCAACGAGCAATGGCAGACACTGCTGGGTGCCCGCGAAGTACGCCTGGACGAGAAAACCTGGAATGAGGACGGCGTTGCCGGCCGCCATACCCGACAGTACAAGTTGCTGCCCAACGCTGCGCTTATCTACAAGCCGCAGCCGGATACCACGGTATATGCCAGCTACTCCAAAGGCCTGTCGGCAGGCGGTACCGCACCGTGGTTCGCCGAGAACAGATTCGAAATCCTCGCTCCGACGACATCGCACCAACTGGAACTGGGCCTCAAGCATGACTGGCAAGGCCTGAGCTTCAGCGCCGCACTGTTCCAGATACGCCAGGCATACCAATACGCGCGCCCGGACGGCGCCGGCACTTTCACCTATGTGCAACAAGGTCAGCAAAAGAACACCGGCCTGGAGCTGGGCGCCAGCGGCTGGGTGACCTCGAACCTGCAGGTGCAGGCCAGCGCTGCTGCGATTCGGGCGCGGGTGCAGAACAGCGACACCGATGCCTATGAAGGCCACCAGGCAATCAACGTGCCCAGGTTCCGGGCGGCGCTGCAGGCGGAATACACCCTGCCGGTACCAGGGTTGGCACTGCTGGGCGGGGCGCGTTACAGCGCCAGCAAGTATGCGAGCCAGGCGGGGAATGTGGAAGTTGGTGGGTATGCGGTATTCGATGTGGGTAGCCGCTACCGTACGCGCATCGGGGGGTATGACACGATGCTGCGGCTGAGTGTGGATAACGTGTTCGACAAGCGTTATTGGCGCGATGTGGGGGATTACCTGGGGGATAACTACCTGTTCCAGGGGGCGCCGCGGACGGCTCGGCTTTCGGCTTCGGTCACCTTCTAGATTTTTTGGGGCTGCTTTGCAGCCCTTTCGCGACACAAGGCCGCTCCTACAGGGGACCGCGCACGCTTGTAGGAGCGGCCTTGTGTCGCGAAAGGGCCGCAAAGCGGCCCCCAAAGGCCCCAAAAACAAAAAGCCCCCGGCTTCTCAGCTCGGGGGCTCTTCGTAGAATGTGGCGGTGAAGAAGGGATTTGAACCCTTGATACGATTTCTCGTATACACACTTTCCAGGCGTGCTCCTTCGACCACTCGGACACTTCACCGTTGCTCTTCAAGCCATGCAGCCTGTCGAGGTGCGCTAATTTAGTGAAAGAGCTTCCCTTTGGCAAGCATTTTTTTCAATTTTTTCATGCATTTGCATTTGAGCCCCGGCGAACGCTGACCGACCAGTCAGCCTTACTGCTTTACCTCGCCCCTGGCGCTGGGTAACGTCGTCGCCACGCCAACAAAAGGACTCTGCCATGAGCGAGCTGATTACCTACCACGCCGAAGACGGCATCGTTACCCTGACCCTGAACAACGGCAAGGTCAACGCCATCTCGCCCGACGTTATCGCCGCCTTCAACGCCGCGCTCGACCGCGCCACGGAAGAACGCGCGGTGGTGATCATCACCGGGCAGCCCGGCATCCTGTCTGGCGGCTACGACCTCAAGGTGATGACCAGCGGCCCCAAGGAGGCGATCAGCCTGGTCACCGCCGGCTCCACCCTCGCCCGTCGCCTGCTGTCGCACCCGTTCCCAGTAGTGGTCGCCTGCCCGGGCAACGCCGTGGCCAAGGGCGCCTTCCTGCTGCTGTCGGGCGACTATCGCATTGGCGTCGAAGGGCCGTACAAGGTGTGCCTGAACGAAGTGCAGATCGGCATGACCATGCACCATGCCGGCATCGAACTGGCCCGCGACCGCCTGCGCCGCTCGGCCTTCCACCGCTCGGTGATCAATGCCGAGGTGTTTGACCCGCAGGGCGCGGTGGATGCCGGCTTCCTCGACAAGGTGGTGCCGGCTGAGCAGTTGCAGGATGCAGCACTGGAGAAAGCGCGGGAGCTGAAGAAGCTGAACATGCTGGCGCACAAGCACACCAAGCTGAAAGTGCGCAAAGAGCTGCTGGAGGCGCTGGACAAGGCGATCGAACTGGACCAGCAGCATATGGGCTAGCCGGGCCGGCCTCTTCGCGGGCTTGCCCGCTCCCACAGGGACAGCGCCAGAGCCGAGGGCAACGCAGTACCTGTGGGAGCGGGCAAGCCCGCGAAGAGGCCGCAACAGGCTTGCACCAGGGTTTGCCCCGACCAGTGCACATCCGTACACTGCCCGGCGACTGTCTGGTGTGAGTCGTACCATGCTTTATTCATTGCGCATGTTCCTGCTGGCGCTGCATTTCCTTGTGGTTGGGGCCCTGGGCCTGGTCATTGGCCTGTGCCGCCCCTTCAACCCCGACAACAGCCGCGTGTTCGCACGCCTCTACAGCCTGCCGGCCACCTGGCTGATGCGCATCAGGGTCAAGGCCGAAGTCGGCCCGCTGTGGGACCAGCCGCCAGGCTGCGTGATCGTCGCCAACCATCAGTCCAACTTCGACCTGTTCGTGCTAGGCCAGGTGGTGCCGCAGCGCACCGTCGCCATCGGCAAGAAAAGCCTGGGCTGGATCCCGCTGTTCGGCCAGCTGTTCTGGCTGGGTGGCAACGTGCTGGTCGACCGCAAGAATGCCTACCAGGCACGCAAGGCCATGCAGAAGACCACCCGGGTACTGCAGGACGACACCTCGATCTGGATTTTCCCCGAAGGCACGCGCAATGCCGGCGAGCACCTGCTGGCCTTCAAGAAAGGCGCGTTTCACATGGCCATTGAGGCCGGTGTGCCGATCGTGCCGGTATGCGTCAGCCGCTATGCCGGGCGCCTCAGCCTGAACAGCTGGCGCCAGCGCACGGTAATCGTGCGCTCGCTGCCACCGATCGCCACGGCGGGCATGACCCTGCAGGACCTGCCGGCGCTGATCGAACAGTGCCGCGGGCAGATGCAGCAATGCATCGACCGCATGGAAGGGGAACTGGCCAAGAGCTAGGTTGCTCTTGAGCCCACTACAGCCCAAGCTGTAACCCGTGTCCAACCGGAATAAGCGAACAACCATGGGTCGAGTCGTGGCATCGGCGGTATACAGCGCCGGCAGAAAGGTCACCAACATCAGCATCGACGAAGGCAGTGAATGGGCACGCAAGCCAGGGCATTTTGTTTGGATTGGCCTGGAAGAGCCCAACGCTGAGGAACTGGCCAACCTGCAATGCCAGTTCAATTTGCACGAACTGGCCATCGAAGACGCCCTGGAAAAGCACAGCCGGCCCAAGCTGGAAACTTTCGGCGACGCCCTGTTCATCGTCACCTATTCGCCGGTGCGCCACGAAGGCAAGCTGGAGTTCATCGAAACCCACATCTTCGCCGGCAACGGCTACATCATCACCTGCCGCAACGGCCACTCCAAATCCTATGCCCTGGTGCGCCAACGCTGCGAGGCGCGGCCGTTGCTGCTGGAGCACGGCGAAGACTTCGTGCTGTACGCCCTGCTCGACTTCGTCACCGAGAACTACCAGCCGGTCAGCGAGGCCATTCATGGCGAGATCGAGGAGCTGGAGCAGAGCGTGCTTGGCGGTTCGCTGCAAGAGGACGATATCCGCCGCTTGCACAGCCTGCGCCGCGACATCCTGCGCCTGCGCCGCTACGTGGCACCGATGGTGGAAGTGAGCGAGGAACTGCAGCGCCTGAGCTTCCCGTTCATCGACAAGAACATGCGCCCGTACTTCCGTGACGTGCAAATCCACGTGACGCGGCAGATGGAAGACCTGGCCGGTATCCGTGACATCGCCAGCCAGACCATCGAGATCGGCATGCTGCTGGAGTCGTCACGGCAGAGCATCGTGCAGCGCAAGTTTGCAGCCTGGGCGGCGATCCTGGCGTTCCCCACGGCAATTGCCGGGGTTTACGGGATGAACTTCCAGAACATGCCGGAGTTGGGGTGGCACTATGGGTACTTCGGGGTACTGGGGGTGATCGGGCTGGGCTGTACCGCGTTGTATGCCAGCTTCAAGAAGTCTGGCTGGCTTTAAGGGCCTCTTCGCGGGCACGCCCGCTCCCACAGGATTATCGCAAGTTCGAAAATTGTGGATTACGTGTGGGAGCGGGCGTGCCCGCGAATGGTTGCAACCGATTACGCTGCGCTGTCACCGGCCTTCGATGGGTGCTGGATAAACCGCAACATCCACTCCCCCACCAGGTCGCCCTGGTGCTCGGTGGCCAGGCTGGCCACGGCCTTGTGGTACACCTCATCACCCAGATACTCATGGCGCGCATCGAGCAGCGCGCGGGAGTAGTCGTGCACGAACTCGGGGTGCCCCTGGAAGCACAGCACCTGGTCACGAATGTGGTACGCAGCGTTCGGGCAGAAATCGCTGGAGGCAATCACCGTGGCGCCTTCCGGCAGCTCGGTCACCTGGTCCTGGTGGCTGATCAGCAAGGTCAGCTCCGACACCTCCGGGTCCATCCACGGCGCATGGGCCGCCAGCGAATAGCGGTGGATACCCACGCCCCAGCCCTGCTCGGCACGCTCGGCTTTGCCACCCAGGGTCAACGCCAGCAACTGGTGGCCGAAACATACACCCAGCAGCTTCTCGCCACGCTCGTACAGCTTCAGCAGGTAGGCCTTGAGGGTCTGGATCCACGGGTCGGTACCAAACGAGTCGGCCTTGCTGCCCGTCACCAGATAGGCATCGAACACTTCGTTGTCGGCGGGGTAATCGCCGTTCATCACGTTGTACACACGAAATTCGGCGGCGATCGGCTGACGCGAGAAGAGCTGCTCGAACATCCTGCCGTAGCCCTGGTACTGCGCGGTCAACTCCGGTCGCAGGACATCGGTTTCAAGGATGCAGATGCGTAACGACATAGGGATAGTCCTGAACGACATGGGTGGGAATCTGCTGTAGAGACTGACGCGAAAGGCACGTACAAGCAAGTAGGCCGCACTGACGAACGGTCACATTTCATCGGTGCCCTGCTGGCACTTGCGCCACCGTCTAGCGAGAGCATGCCAGCCGGCTGGCACTTAGCCTCATAGCCCGAAGAAATTAATGACCGACCACATTAGAACAAAGGGTTCTCAAACATGGATGACGCACACCCTACTGTTGGTTGTATATCCACTTTCAAGAGGCAGGCAGTTCAGGCGTCACGCAACGCCACTGCGATCGACCCGAAGCGCGACAGGGAAGCCAACGGGTATTCAGGAATAACAACAAGAAGGCGGTCCGCCATGTTCAGACAATCGAAAATTCGCCAAGCTGGGCTCATTCTCTTCGCCACGACTTTGCTGCTGATCCTGCCGAACCTTACACGTTTGTTCGGCTGACTGCCGCTGTGGCGCCAACAGGCAACGCACAGGTAACCTGCTGGCCTTGATGGTCGGAGATTACCCATGCGCCACTGCCTTGCACTGTTAGTGTTGCTCCTGAGCCTGCCGCTGTCGGCGGCGCAACTGCACCTTGAACTGGGCGCTACGACGCGCCAATGGAGCAGTGAAGAACTGCTCGACCACCCGCAGGCCCGGGACATCAGCATCGACCAGGACGTTTCCTACAAGCAGCCCATGCGTTATCGGGCTGTGCCGCTGGCCGCGCTGCTGGACGGCGTGAGCGCCAGCGACCACCTGCAGGCAGTGGCGCTGGACGGTTTTGCCGCCGAAATGCCCGCGGCGCCACTGTTGCAGCAGGGGCCGGCACAGGCCTGGCTGGCGGTGGAGGAAACTGACCGGCCATGGCCACCACTGGCCCAAGGCAAGCCGAGTGCGGGACCGTTCTACCTGGTGTGGACTGCACCGCAGGCCAGCGGTATCCGCCCGGAGCAGTGGCCGTTCCAGATTTCCACGATTCGCAAGCTGGCTTCTGTCGAAGCGCGTTTTCCGGCGCTGCTGCCCGACCCCAAGTTGCCGGCCGACAGCCCCGTGCGCCGGGGCTTTGCCTTGTTCCAGCAGAATTGCCTGGCGTGTCATAGATTAAATGGGGCGGGGGATGCGCAGGTGGGGCCGGACCTGAATGTGCCGCATAACCCGACCGAGTATTTTCGGCCTGGGTATCTACGCCAGCTGATTCGTGACCCGCAAAGCCTGCGGCAGTGGCCGCAGGCGATGATGCCGGGGTTTGCAGAGAGTGTCTTGAGTGAACCGGAGCTGGATGAATTGCTTGCCTATTTGAGGCATATGGCTGGGCGCAGGCCTTGAGGGCCGTGTGTGCTTCTTCGCGGGCCTGCCCGCTCCCACAGGATCACCACAGGCTTGAATGCCGTGAGATACCTGTGGGAGCGGGCAAGCCCGCGAAGAAGGCAACACAAAACTCTCAGGCTATGGGCCGCTCCTGCTTGACCCCCCACCCTTCCACTTCACCGCCATAAGGTGTCACCAGCTGCTCGAAGGCCTCTTCAAAGTCGCCAATCCCGCCATGGGTGGCATACATGACCTTGCTCAGTTCCAGATGCCATGCACCGTCGCCCATCTCCTTGACCTGGGCATTAAGCGATTCCCCACGAAACTGCCCGGCCGCACGGCGGGCCCCTGCTTCGTCGGGGAATATGGCGTAGAACTCGATGGGATGGATCTGGGTGAAGTCGAAACCGCCTGCCTTCATCTGGCGCAGGACGTTGCTGCTGATATCGTCGTTCTGGCTGCTCATGAAACGTCCTCCTGAATAATGCGATGGATAGACTTTCCGTGCACTACGCACCTGCCGGCAGCGGTCGGGCAGTTCGAGCTGATGCAAGACGCGAAGGGATGCGGTGCCGACCCGCAGAATAGGCCGGCACCTTCATGCAGCGTAGTGCCTGCAAGGGCACCACGCAAACGTGTGGTTCAGGGCGTTTCGTGGATGCTGGTGATGGTCACGCCACTCTGCTCCTTCAGCCAGCGTGCGGTGGGGGAAATGGTGCGGTCCTGGAAGTCGTTGAGGTCCAGCTCGTCCATCACCGGGAACAGGTGCGAACGGATGGCCCGCGCGGCGTCCTCCTCGCTGGGGCACTGGTCGCCGTGCAGCGTCAGGGTGGTGAGCACGCCTTTCTGGTCGGCAAAGATGACTTCCCACTCTTTCATTGAACGAACCCTCTCAGTCAACGAACACCAGGTGTGTAATGCCTGAAACAAGTGACCTTGAGGTGGGGAGAATGTTCAGTCGGAGGGATTTGTGTTGGGCCTATTCGCGGGCACGCCCGCTCCCACAGGGCTCCCACAGGCCAACACAAGGTCCGAAACCTGTGCTGTACCTGTGGGAGCGGGCGTGTTCTGGTCAAGTATTTCCGGACACCGGTTACGGTGATCAAGCCGCCTGCTGCT
>NZ_JALLKV010000090.1:0-13454 GCF_023093815.1 Pseudomonas sp. PNPG3 | reverse complement strand
GGCAACACCCTACCGGAAAGGTCAGGTGTTGCACTCAGTTTTTGCCGCCGCCCACATATTCATTTTTCCACTTGTCAGGCAGGCCTTTTTCTTTGCTAGGGAGGAACATGCGCTTGGTTACATGTACTCCGTCTTGGTGCTTGTCGGCATATTCCAGTGGAGACCCGAGCACTATGCTAAGGCCGCGCACTTCGCCGGAGATGCTGTTGCGGAGCATGCCGGTGTCGAGTAGGGGCTGGCCTTTGCGGTGTTTGATCTCCGCCCAGGTGATGCCGTAGGGATCTTGGGATTTCCGAAAATTTGACTTGATTCGGTTCTCCCAAAGCGCAGCGATCTCTTGCAGGCCTGACCGGATGTGTGGGCTGTTAGGGCCGAGCTTTTTGACCTTGGCTGCCAGAGCCTGGAGCTGCTTGGTGTTAGCTACCAGCTCCACAGATCGATTAGTGCCTGGCGAGGCGGCGATAGCCCTGGCAATAATGGGGATCATGGCTTAGGCCCTAAAAAGTCGTATGTTGGTCAGCTTTGAGCCAGTGGTTGTTTGGCCTGCGGAGACTAGGTGGATCTTGCCGGTTGCGATACCCTCGAAGAAGGTGAGGGCATCTTCGTAACGCTTTCTTAAGTTTTCGTTGTCGGTATCTGGCCACGCGTTGTATCTGGCAATGTCCAGCACCGAGCCCCGAACGTCTGCTATTGCGACAGGATCTGTCAGTGGCACAGGGATGCCGTGAGAGCGGATGTATGTGTCGGCAAGCCTGGAGGCTCGGTCGATTGCCCTGATCACCCTAATTTCAGCGTCTTCAGGGAGGTCGTCATCTCCAAACTCGTCACTGTAGTCGTTATATGTGGCGTATGTCATAAAGTTTCTCTTAACCAAAAGGTTTTGTTAGTAGCGGCCTATCGCTTGTGCACCAGCACCCCATCTACTATCCCTCTATATAAGAAAGAAATAGGAGAGGGTGGAAAGGAGGGGAGGGTAGATGGGGTGGGGCACGTAAATATCTTGGCTAAGAAAGACTTTCTTGTAATCTTAGCTGGTCAAGGGGAATTACGTGATGAGTGTCCAAATCCACAAAGCTTTCCAATGTCTGCCCAGCTTTCCACAGCCTGTACCGCGCCGGCCCCAGGATCGCCTCCTGCTCTGCGGCGTCCTGTCGACCTAGCCAGTCTTCGTATCCGTCTGTAAATGCCGGCTCGTCATCACTGACGGCGATCATTACAGTGCGACAGCCGGGATGGAACGGAGGCACCTTTCTGCCCTTGTCCGTCACTTTGTAGACCTTGCCGTCCAGCGCCCGGCACACAGGCGTTGTGCGCGAGTCGAGCACAGCGCTAAGCTGATACGACCCAAACCCCACCCGCTCAAAAGTCTTGAGCGAAGCCTGGGACGTGACATGCGCCGACGCTGTCCTGACCATCACCTCCGCATTCCTCTTTGCACCCAGGAACGGATTGCCCGGCTCTGCATACAACGCATCCACAATCTTTGACGTCGACAACCCATTGAGCACACCCAGGCGTATGGTCTGCTTAACCTTGATCTGAGTCGCAAGCTTTTGCTCGTCAAGCCACTCGCCAATGATTTTGCCGTCAAACGGGTCGTTGCTAACAATGCTATCGACCAGCTTTTCAGTGACCAGTGAGCTTGTGAAATCGAAGCCCAGGAGCTTGGAGGTGAACTCGGACTCATACACAAACAGATCACCTAGCTCCTTTTTCAGCGCCTTCGACATCAGCTCGTACTCATCGTTGATCAACCTGTCGATGGTTACAAAAGTCTTTCGCAGCCGCGCTACAGCAGACCAATTTCGCGCCGTCATCGCCTCATCGAGCTCAGCTTTCACCGCCACCTTGAGGGCCTGGAGGTGGAGGGCAACTTGCTTCGCGATCCTGGTGTACTGCCCCCTCATTGCGATTTGGTGCTTAATTGTTTTGTCCGCGAGGCTCGCCATTACTTAGCTCCCTGGACAACCTGACGGATGTAGTCCTTGAGGCCTTGGAGCTGCGCCTCGGTGGTTACTATTTGCTCTCGGAGACGTAAATAATCCTGTCCAGCAGCGTCTGTAAGCTCTGGGTTTCCTGCATCATCCACGCCGGTGGGGCCGGCAGCGGCTGGCACTGAAGCGGGGCAGGTGGCACGGACGAGCACGCGCTTAGTGCCAGCGGCAAGCTCATCGCGCAGACCATCAATTTCGTGTTTTGCATCTGTCATTTCCTTGAAGCGTTGTTTGTCTAGCTCATCCCTGGTCTGTAGAGCCTGAGCAGCCTGCTGGGCTTGTTGCTGCAACTGGGCGACCTGACGGCGAGCCTCGGTGACCTCACCCTGCAGGGCGTCCCTGTCTCGCTTGAGCAACACACCTCCCAGGACAGCCGCCAGGGCGAATAGGGCGATCATCAGGTACTTGCTCATACCCCGACCTCGCACAAAGCTCTTTCCTCAGCGCGCCGACTAACCAACCCGTTAAGCTTCACGCCCCCGGCATAAACCCACTTCGACAGCTCAGCGCACGCACCTGCTGTATCACCAGAGTTTAACTTCCTAAGCAGAGTCGAACTGCCAAACTTTGTACCCCCGACGTTGTAAACAAATGAGACCAAAGCGGCCCGGCGCTCAACCGTCAGCGGAACCTTAACTCGGCTTTCAACGTCCTCAATTGCAATTAGCAGGTCTTTGCTGAGCTGCTCTTTGCATTGCCCTGGCGTTCGGCTCTGACCAATTTTTGCTGTAGCTGTATGTCCGTAGCAAATGGTTGGGATGCCAATAGGATCAAGGTAAGCGTCAGTGCGAAGCCCCTCAAAAGTGGCAACGACAGCAGTCGCTATGCTGATGGTTGCAGCCAGGCTATAGCCAGCAATGCGCTTATTGAGCATCGTCCGCCGCCTTTTGCTTTACCTCACTTTCCCTGGCTTCGCGTCGATTCTTTAAGACAGAAAATGTAATCTGAAAAACGAGATAGATGAGGGTAAGAACTTTAATCCAATCATCTATGGACATACCGCTGACCGAAGCGGTTATTACTGCAACAGGGGGCGAAAGCTTAGTAGCCTCCGTCACATACTGAGAGATTGACATTAGACTTGCTTCTTCTTATTATTGTGTGAGTCTATTATTTTATTGTAACACTTAAATCGGAGATGTGTTGATGACTATGGAATCTGCAGTTGCAAAAGCCCTGGAAAACTTTAACCCCGACAATGCTTTCCATGTCGCACTCAAAAAATACGGCGAACACACCTACACCCGCGTTATCGAAATGGCCACGGAATCCCAGCGTTTCGCAATCGCGGAGGGCCACCCGATTGTCGAAATAGCGGAGGCTGTGCGATCTAAAGCCTTGGAGATTTTTGCAGACGAGCGCAGAATGCGAGGCATGAAGCTGGAGGACGAGTTAGGCCTCTGACGCCTCAGTTGCCTTTTTAACACGGGCCTTTCGAACCGGCTTATCCGCAACTACAGGTTCATCGGGAGCAGCAACCCCAGGCTCCCCATACCCAAGCCCTCGCCAGTGCCCCTCTGCAGCACTCCCCACATCCACCAGCACCCGATCCCCGCCACGCTCCAACCAAACTGCATTTTTACTCATTGTTTGTCTCCAATGTTGGCCAAACCACGGCAAATGGGTCTTGCAGGGTTACGTCTCTCAGTGCCTGCCGGTATGCCGCCAGAGCTTGTCGCACAGGCTTGTTTTCCTCGCCAGAGATCTCGGCTTGGTCATCCAGCGTGAGCTTTATAACGTCAGTTCGAGCGAGTAAGTCGTCCCTGAGCCGGCGAACCTCCTGCATTTGCAGCGCCCTGGATTCCCTAATTATCAGCACGCCGTCTACGACCATCAAATCTTTTTGCGCATTAAAAGCATCTAGGGCTTCTTCAAAGTTTTCGATCTCAATAAACCGGTCGCTGCCAGAGAGCTCACCAACTGCAAAGACTCTATTATCTCTCGAGCCGTAATGAACTTTACTTTTTGACATAGTATTTAAATCCTTGCGCTGGAGCGGCAATTAGCGGAGTCACGAATTGATCTTCGCCGAGCTTTTTAAGCTGGTTGTACTGCACAGACCCGGTAGTCCCTGAAATTGAGCCAGTCGTTCCGCGATTGCCTATAGTAACAAGCTCGTTAGTCTCAGGGTTTACAAAGACCTTCCTGATGTAGCTGTTAAATGGAGGCGATGGCTGCCAAGACTTACCAGCATTAAAGGATATCATTGAGTTTGTATTGGCGTATGTATTGTCGTTAAACCAAAGTACATCGTCGTAAGCGGATATTACTACGCTTGAGCCTGTTGCGTTGGGGGCAAGATTGACCACAGAGAACTCATTAGTTTCCAGGTCATATTTGTGCTGCACCACCTGTTCGCCGAAATAAATACAGCGGGAGCCACTGTCAGAAACTAGCCTGGAGCCAGTCGTCAATTCTTTCATCAGGTTAACTTTGGCGGTCTCAAATGAACCACTCCAGACGACTTCGTACAGCCCCCGTATAGTGCCAATGGTCGCAAGGATAAATACCCGGTCAGGCCCTGCACCTACTGCTGCATACACCACAGAGCTCAAACCGTTGGTTGGGATAGCCCCAATCACTGCGCTACCAGTCAATGTATCAATCTGTCGCGTATTGGTAAGCGTGTTGGAAAACGCCAAATCGACATTGTCGGATACTGCAGCCAGGCCCTTATAGTTTGAATCTGTGAAAATTGCGGCTGTGTTGAATGCGGGCTGGTTTGTAACTAATCCAGTGGCTATGTATGTCGCAAAGGTAGTAGTTTGCGCATACAGGGCGTTGCGTGTTTTTCGTGAATAAGCTGTTGAAGTAATCTGCGCGCTAGCTATTACCTTGTTGGTATTGTCAGTTAAAACGACACTACTGGACGAAACCTGCGATGCATATAACGTATAGCCGTTGAGGATAGCGGCATCTTTGAGTGTTGAGCCACCCGTAACATCAAATCGGTGCTCGGAGTTACTGTCGTAACCAACAATATTCCCCCCATTTGCGTTGAGCGCTGCCGCGAGCTCGGGCGCATCGACGGAAATTCGGATAGTACCATCGCACTCAAGATAACCATCATGATCACCCGCAGGCAGGATTACTACCGTTCCGGTATCAAGTGATCCTGATCCTCCTGAGCTGGGTTGCTCCGGAGTAGCGGGCATAGCGGCGACAGCAGCCTCCACGATTTGCCTGATACTTGCTTTTTGAGAGTTTCCGGTTCGGTGCGTGTGGACTACGGAATCCAGATTCCCGTCCCAAACAGTAGCGAGGCCACTCGGCGTAACTTTATTTGTAGTCATTGGTGTTTCCGTCTGCTTTGAATGCAAATCTTATTGTTTGAATATTGTATCACTCTTCTATGAGCATATATTCGATAAGGTCAAACTCTCGAAAATTACGGGTGAGTACCAGGTTGGTATCTTCGACATCAAGCCACTTCAAGCTCGAATCACCCTCAATTGGGAATACCTTTTCAAAGGTTTCACCTGCGTCATATGTAACAGTTAGGGATACATCGTTGTTGAGGAATACTGCGAAATCTCCACGGGCATAGCCAATGCTCACTGCGCTGTCCAGGCTTGTAGTGCGCTCAAGCCCCGAGGATAGGTTAATGGCGCGCAGCACAGAGTTGCTAATTGCGTATATGTATTCGCCACCAGCTACTATGTTTCCGCCGCCCTGGCTTACAAGGCTGTAGCCATCCAAAGTGAGCTCAAAAATTGCCGTTCCCTGGTCACCCATGTGCGTGGCACTTACAAAAACTCGACCGTTGGTGGATGAGATTTCCGCGCCGAGGCCCTCGATCTGTAGCGTCAGATCACTGAATACAGGGCCCGGCCTGACCGACAGTGATGCGGGGTTGATTAGATAGGAGATGCTAAAGTCCGAGTTAACGAGCCAGTCGTCCTCGCCGAGGCTAGTCATCGCTGGGAGCTTTTGATCTCCGAATACCCCTGCAATATCAAGGGCGATAGAGGTGTCCGAGCCGTCGAGCCTAGTCAGTCGGTCGATCCCATTGTCGTTTCGCAGGTAGTAAGTGGCATGCTCAGTTTTGAAGATATCGCAAGCCCTGGCTGTAATGTAGTTCTTCGCGACAACGCGGGCTGTCCCTTGATTTATCTGGTTTTCGCTCTCAAATATTACGTACTGCGAATCAAACGCGGCGATGTATGTATTGCCAGATTTCAGGACTCGTTTGGGGTAGCCGTAGTTGTCGGAAAAACTGATCGAGCTGGTAGGAGTCGTGTTGATTCCAATAACCCGATTTAGCTGCTCAACGAACTGCTCCCACGCCAGGTAGCTGCCATTATCGTCCACCTCAACAAACTCAAACCCGGCGATGTCAGCGTAAATCGCATCAGGAGCTGATACCGAGCCGGCCATGGGGTTGGGTTTAGCATCGACAGTAACGTCTCCAGGTGAGAGTCCAGGATCTTGCTCCCCTGGCGAAACAACACTCCAGTCACCATTATCATCCGCAGTGCCGGTGCCGGTCGATCCATCAGGAAACGTCACTGTGACCTGATCGCCGGGCTTCGCTCCGCCACCTCCAACAGTAACAGTGCCGTCCTGGTTGGGCGTTACATCCCCGACTACCGGCTCGCCTGGTTTCGGATTCGTTACGACCCCAACATCACCTGGCCCAACATCGGGATCGTGAGGAACATCCGGAAACTCAACCTCCCATTCGCCGTTGTCATCTGCACCACCAGATCCAGTCTCGCCACCCGGTAAGGTGACCTCGACATCATCGCCAGGATTAGCACCACCACCGCCAACAACAGTCCCGCCACCTTCGCCTGGCTTTACTTCTCCTGGCTCTGGGGTAACAGGTGTCTCAGGTGTAGGCACTTGGTCAACGATCAAGTCCGGCGCACCGGGCACAGGCGTCACAACACCGGGCGACGTCACAGTCCAACCGCCGCCATTACCGACAATACCAGTGCCAACTGACCCATCTGGGAACGTAATGACAATGGTCTGCCCTGGCGTCCCACCGCTCCCACCCACAGCCACACTGCCGTCCGGATTCACGACGATGCCATCGACTACAGGTGAACCAATAACAATGCGAATCGCCCGGCGCAGGTGGTACACCGTCAGGGATAGCAGGTTCCGCCCCAAAATATTCATCAGCGCACCTCATGAATCCATACAGTCGCCGGATCTTCGCCAGCCAGCAGCCGGACGCTGATCTGCTTGCCCCTGTTTGTATTCAAATAGACCCCGCCCCTGGCATCGATTGGCGCGTCTGAATCGGTCACGACTGGGCCTTCGGCGATGTGAATTATCGACTTGCAGAAGATGTAGATCGCCTGCCCCTGAATGACCTGGCTTGTAAATGTGGCGCCTTGGGTGAGTCCAATTTTTCCCCTGGAGACCCCCGGCGAGACAATTGGCAGGACGCTGCCGTTGCGTTCGATTGTTGCTGTTACTTCGCTCATTACTTGCTCCTGAAAGTTAAAAGCCCCGCAGCTGACCTGCAGCAAACGGGGCCTTGGTTACGCCTGTGGCCCTTGCGAGCCAGCTTTATCAGTGCCCGCCGAGACGAGAGGCGCGTTCAGGGGCTACGGCTTTAGTACCGAACAGGGTTTCGAGCTTCCAGTGAGTACTTTCGGTCGAGGCGTTGTACCAGCTGAGCAGACGCAGGGTGATGCCGGTTTCCGGGTCGGTCATGCTGCCCATGGTCACGCCTGGGGCATTAGCCGGGGTTTCCAACTGGCGGAAGGCGATCAGGAACGCAGACTTACTGAAAGCTAGGTCGACCGGGTGGTCGCCAACAACCGATACCGAAGTCCCTGATGCAATGGCAGTGCTGATTTCTGGGGTCACGGCTACAGCAACAGCACCATCTTTGTCAGCCGCAATGTCAGCAGTGACTGCGAAGACTTGGTCAGTACCAGCAACGGTGATGATGTCGCCTTTCACGAACGTGGCGTTTGCACCTGCGCCGCTCAGAACCAGCAGGCTGGAGCCAACGCTACCGGCGACCGAAGTCTTGATGCCGTTGCTAGCAGAAGCAGTGCCCGCAAAGTGCATTGGAGCCTGTACGTCGCTGTACACATCAAAACCAAAACGGCGACCGATAATCCCTTCTTTTTCAGCCGTTTGCTCATTCCCGACAGTAAAGATGCCAAGCAGGTCAGCTTCGGTGTCCGACGTAAGCACCAGATTTTTGTCACCAAGCACCTTGCGGTTGTTGAGGGACTTACGGGCCTGGATGAGGTCTTTTTTGTCGCGAGCGTTGCTTGAGGTGAGCACGCCCGAGAAGTACGGAACCTCGGCGTACATGTTGAAGATCGCCTCGTTCACAGTACGAGCCAGGACATCCACTGCAGCTGCCAGGGCATCAGGTATCACGCCGGGCTGCATGCCAGTGAACTCGCGATCAGAGAGCTTGAACTCCTTATACACATGGCGATCCAGACGCAGTTCGACTTTCTCGACGTTCAGGTCTGTAGCAACAGAACCTCCAGTGCCGTGCTCGTCAGCCTGGTCAAACTCTACTGGTTTGTTGACGCGAACCAATTCACCAACTTTCTTGGCCTCATCTGCTTTGTCGACAGAAATGAGCCTTGGCATAGTCAGCTGACCGCGCAAGCGGGACATAGCTACCGGGAGGATAGTTTCGTTAATCAGCGCTTCAAAATCATTACCGAAGGCGCGTAGGACAACGAGTGCATTACTTTGAGACATGTATATACCTATTTATTATTATTTTTATTGGGTATTTTTGAGGTATCTGTTGCTCACCGAGCAAAACAGTCGCTGGCCCTACCAGCTGGTAATCTGGGGCCTAGCTAAGCCCCAGGATGTTGCAGTATTACTTAACCAACAACGATCTCGCCCTTGGTTCTTTTTGCAAAGAGCTCAGCTTGAGCTTTAGTGTCGGCAAGCATAATCATACTTTGCCATTCCTCGCGGCTAACTGACTTTCCGGCTCCACCAGTACCTTGCTTGCCGCCGCTACCAGGCATCGACTTAAAATAGTGGGGGCGAGTTTGGATCAGGCTTTCGATCCACTCTTTCGGCGTCAGCGCACGACCGGATTTGCCCATCGCAACATTTCCGTGTTGGTCACGACTAACAAGCTCGCCATTATCAGTCAGTTCCCAGGAGCCGCCGGCCAGGTTAATCAGGTCATCGATGGCAGTGGGCTGAAAGAATTCGTTCTTCAACGCTTCATTTCCGATCAGCTGCTTAATCTGAAATTGCTTCAGGCGACCTTTCTCGGCATCTACAGCCTTGCGGAGCTCGTCTTTCTCGGCCTGTTCGGCCTGCAGGCGCTCTTGCCAGGTTGCGTTTGCAGCATTAACTCGCTTATCCAACAAGGCTTGGAAATCCATCTTCCCAGCTTTCAATGCCGCTTGATCAGCCTCATCCTCTGCCTGAGCCAGGATGGCATTGAGCTGCTCTTGAACTTTCCTCTTTTCCGCCAAAATCTCCGCATTCTTTGACTTCAACCCGCCTGTTTCGGCTGCAAGAGCCTTGGCCAGTTCGGCGCGGAGGGTTTCCTGGAATTCAGGAGTTTCGGTGATTGGAACTTGAGCCCCTGGCTCATTGCCGCCATCGTCATCGCCAAAAGCTTGGAATACAACGAGGCCGCTGTGTTGCTTCAACATTCTTAATCCCCCGAGGATCATTTGTTATTTTTATATGTTGTGAGCACATAATATCATAAAAAATGGAGCGGGGGATTTTGTGCGAAATTTTCCTTGACTATTTATACAGTCTTCAAGATCGACAGTTTTGTTTCGTCGTCGAGCCTGTCAATCGCATCGATAAAGTCCTGTATGACCACCATCTCGCCGGCCTTCGCTTTTCGCAAAATTTCCGGAATATGTCCCTTGTCGAGCATAGCGCCAAACAGCTCCGCTGATTCATTCCGGCCATACACCGAGGATTCCCAGAAATCATACAGATCACGGGCATTTGGCTTAACAATCCCGTTTGCAAGGAGGTACATCACAGCCTTTAATCCCTCAAACTTGTCGCCCCTGGCAAAATCCTGGTGCGCCTTCGCACGAATGTCAAACTGCCTAATAAATGTGCTCATAATTGTCTCCATTATTGTTATTGGTCTAAGACTTGTGCCATCACTTCCCAGGCTAGGTAGTCCAAGCTTGATGGTTCAGAAAAACTTTGAATGTCGAACTCATATTTGGCGCCGTCAAACACGAGATCCTTAGCAAAAACCAGGCTGCAAATCACCCACCTACGCAAAAGACTCAAGGAATTTACGCAGCCGGACTCCGCACGCTCAGCAATGCCCTGGAGGTGATATTTGTTGTCAAACCTCAGTTGCGGCAGGGCAGGGTAGTGCTTGCGCTCAGAATCGAAGCCGCCGACTAGGCGGATTGCGCAGATTTCCTGGGTTGCTTGATTGAGTTTTCGGATGGTGACTGTTTGCATGTTGTGTGCCTTGGAGCTTTTGCTCTTCTCTTTATATTTATATGGTACTGATGGAGCGATACTTAAATCAAATTATTTTTTGAGTGGCTGTTGGATATTCGATCCTGGTTCACAGACAGGCTATATATGTGCACTTGGAAAGTCACTTGTGTTCAACGACGTATCCGGAAGCCGTGGCAGCAGCGAAAAGCTCTTTGAGGTCAAGCATCACTTGCCCACGGGCATAGCTGTTAGAGCTCAGCATGCGCACAATGTCAGGCGCATACGTCGAGCAAGCATCCTTTGTGCTGCACATCTTTAATGCGTGCCGGGCCGTCCGATAGCCGATGGATGTCGCAGTGTTTTTGTCTGGTTTTGCTGCTCGCATCACCATCCCAACCCCATCCACCACACCCTGATTTGCTGAATACGCGACCTGTACATAGGCAGCCAGCACTTCGTGGAACAGGGACAGGAACTGCTGATTTGTCATGCCAAGCGCCGGTCTGTTCATCGACACCGCAAGCTGCCACGCATCGCGATCAGACCTGAGCTCACTGAAGTTTTTGCAGTGGACAGCCTCGTGGAACATCGTGCTTGTGGTGCGCATCTGCTCATGAGTTGCCATTACAATTGCGCATGTCTTGTTGATCGACTCATTCCCAGGCACCACATTGCCACCCATCGCATACCCGACAACCCCGTAAGCCAGGGACTCTGGGCGCACCTTGCTCGCGTAATAATCGAACGTCGCTTGCTCTACGCCAGCCTTGCGGACAGCCTCGGGATCCAGGTGAGCCAAGAGCTCCTGAGGGTTATCTCCGAAGAGGAAGATCGGTGTAACAGTATCACCAACCACCGGCTTGACGACCTCATACATCTGGGCTGGATTAGTCCCCTCGACGTAGAGATTTGCCGCTGACGCCCCAGTTACAACAATTGATAACACAGCGGAACACAAAACCTTCCCTATCTTCAGCATCTACGCACGTCCCTGGTGTCAATGAGTCGCCAAATATATCAATACTTGTAACTTTGGCACAAGTCTGAGATTTGTCAGCAAAAAGGGCAGGGAGAATTATTTTAAGAGTATGCGTTTGATATACCCACCTGTAAATTCAAGGGTTTCCACATCTTATTCAGAATTTTTTATAGTTGGCTGAATAAATACCTATACACCGCATGATCTCCTTTTGCATAATGTAACTATAAAGACATCTAAGGGGGCAACATGGAGATTATGCAGCAGTACAGTAGGGCACTTGCCAATTCTTTTGCGTCAGAAGGCAGTGCTGCAAGTATTTTTAAGGCATTGGAACAATTCGATGCCGAAGATCGGAAGGTGATTGCAAGTCGGCTTAATGAGGTATTAGAGTTTGAATTTGCATCCCCCTCTGCCCAAGAGTTGGTTCGCAAAAACCTCAAAGCACTGAGCCCCGACTCCGACCTCTCGTGGATTCCTGACTGGAGGAAAGATCGTGAAGCTCTTTTCGCGTCGACCGAAAACAAGAACTGAGATCGAAGAAGAGCAGTTCATCTTAGCCGTCAACTCCCTAAAAACCCTCCAGGCGCCCCCTGGAGGCTGCATCAGCATCGATCCGGAAGAGCTCCGGGAGGTAATACTTGCAAGCCGGGAGCAATGCAAAGACCTGGTGCGGCGGGATGGCCATTAAGTTTGACAACAAAACAATAATAATAAGGAATCTGGAAATGACTAAACACAAGTACATTGAGATCTATTTTGATATCCCATATAAGGAATTAAACGACGACTATCTGCGCGCCACTCGCGATATGCCGCCAGAGATTGCGGAAAAAGTTAAAAAAGGCCGTGAGAATTCTGCTGCATATTTTGCTGCATGGTTAAACGCAGGTATTTATGCAGCAGCGATGGAGTCCACCTTGGATGAACGAGATTTAAAAGCGGATTGTCGAAAGTCGTGATCCCTACCAGGACTTAATGCGCCAGGATGGCCATTGAGTGGTTTGACAACAAATCCCTACCTCAAGCAGCTACAGTTCGCGAACGGATAATTTGCATTTCGATTAGATCTCGATACCATTCAAAAAGATCTTGGGGAGGTGGAAGCGTGTCTGTTTCGTTCAGGATAGTCAGGGCGTTGAAAACCATTGCTATGCTTTCAAATATAGCGAGCGGATTATCTTTCTCATGCTGCTTGAAGTCTTCCATAATGATATCCAGAATCATCCACCTAAAATCCGAACATTCCTGGCACGCCCGAATTGCCGGCACCACGTCTGGATGAGTTGTTGAGGCTGATGCAACTGCCCTGGACGCAGGAGCTGCGGAAACCTCGTCATCTGCTGCCAATGAATCGCCAATATCTATTAGAAGCTTATAATCTTTAAGAGCATTTAGCATTTCGGGATCCTTTCCATCGCCGGTCATTCTCTATATCAAGCTAATTCGAGCGCTGATTGGTGCTTGGTAGTTATAATGGAAGCAGTGCATGCTGAATAGATTTGGTGCCAGGATCGTAGTAAGCTTGATAAAAACCAAAGCCCTGGCGCCCCTCGCGCTCGCAATGAGCTCGGATCAAATTTATAGCTTTCATCTTATGCTCAATCGGCGTTTTGATCCCAAAAATAACTCCCGCTAAGTTTGCGAAACGGTATTTCAGTACTCTGTGCTTTTTATCCGATAGATCCATACCTGATTGAAGCACAAGGCGGTATTCCTTTTCCGACTCCCACTGTGGCAGCTTGGATGTAAGCGAGAAATTGAACTTTTCCCAGTGCTCGGTGCGTAGCTGTTCAGAGTCAGTTCGATACCATTCACTGGTGGTGCTCAGATTTTTTTCTTTGTCGGTGTACCAAAAACCGCCCAGGGCCTCGTTGGGAACATTGCCTAATGATCTGAAAAAATCTATCTCAGAGTGCTCCCTGTCATAGAAAACTTCCATGAAAGGCATGTGTTGAAAGCTGGTGGTAATACCCCTCATACCGAGGCCTACAGGCTTATTCATTTCCATGGACAGCGTGGGCTCTGAGCCAGAGACACGGCGGTTGCAGGAGCTGAGTGCAACACAGTTACTGGATTGAGGCGGGAGCCTC
>NZ_JALLKV010000008.1:115470-164852 GCF_023093815.1 Pseudomonas sp. PNPG3 | reverse complement strand
ATGATGCTCCGGCTTCAATTCAATAACCGTGTTGCACTCAGCTCCTGCAACCGCCAGATAAATTTAGCAAAATAAACCTCGCCTTCCAAGTACGCCACATATGCATTCACAACTATGGCATAGTCGACGAGAATTTTCAAAAACACACACACACCGGCGAACTCGGTGAGACCTATGTAATAGAGCAAGAGCAATTTAGAGAAATGTATGACGCCTACATAGATCTTCTAGCTCATTTAGACAAACACCTACCTTCAGCAAAGTAAACAAACGTTCTTTTCTCTCGCAACCTCTGCCCACGTATTGCACCGGCCAGATAGTGGGCGCTGGACGTCAAAAGAAGCTGCGCCGGCTTGTTGGTCGACGGAATAGGTAGAGCTTTTGATCGCTCAAGATGCTACCGGAGCGGTTTCGGCAGTTAGCCTATTCGGTCGATTTGAGGGACTAGTAAATCGTCGACAGCAGTTGTTATGCGTTTAACCACTGGGGCTAACTCACGGGCGAGCCCGCGAATAGCTTCCGCGCTATCACCCATTCCCAACATGGCTGCCATGTACTCGACGCCGCTCTGAAAGATTTCCTGCTGCAATTGCTCAGACATATTTCGATCTTGCACTAGACGAGCACCCAGCAGATTACGACCATGTTGAAGCGCCTGCTCGTAATCACGATTATTCATCTCAATCATCGCTATCAATCCTTTGGCACGCATGTAAAAGTGAACAAGATCTTGGGCCAGATCGCATGGCAGCAGGTTGAGTGCTTGCGGGGCAGAGTTATAAAGAGGAAAGGGTGACTCCCCTATAGGAAATACTCTCAGGAGTGGTTCATCCGAGGCCTGAGCAAGCATTTCATTCCCAATTTCATGACTAAATATCTGCCACGCGGTCGCTATCTCGGTGCGTAAGAGCATCAGTGTAGTAATCATTTTTTCCTGATCGGCTGCAGCTTCCTTCTCAAGTGCGAACCGATGCGCTTGACTGGTTCCCTTGAGAGTAAAGTATCCCCCAATGCCTGCCCCCATAAGGCCTACAACCAAATTTACGAGCGTATCGATACTGAGGTACGCCATTGCTGTGATCCTTGTAATTACCGTTCTACTTCAAATATATCCGGCTTTCGACAGGATGCCGAGTGGCAGCTAGTGGCCGTGATCGGTTGTTCGCGAAGGACAGGAATGATTCGAGCAGCCTTCGTTACTGACAGTGGAGGCCTCATGTCATACGCAAATCAGCCCCAAACTTGGCAACTGCAGACACCGATCCTGCACGCCGAAAATTCTAACTCTGCGTGATATTGATTTCTTGCTGCGCGGGAAACGCTCGGCTGTCAACGTGCCCTCAATGACTACAGGGGGCCTCATGATCAGGCAGTTGACCACTCTCTCGCTCGCCGCATTTGTTGCGGGTTGTGCGATCCAGAAGGCTGAGCAGCCGCCGAAGCCGGCATTCGACAGCAGTCGCAATCCCGAATGGCTGTCTCCGGATCTTTATCCAAACGGCGCAAGCCCGGAGAAAGAGCCGGTGGTCCGGTATGGTCGCTACACGATGGTGAGCACCCAGCCTGATGCAAGCCAGCGCGATCTGATGGCGCAGATCATCGACGTGACCATCCCGTCAAGCATGAACCCGAGCGTGCGTGATGCCATGCTCTACGTCGTGGATCGGTCTGGGTACGCCCTCTGTCCACCAAGCGCTCAACACGTCAACATCCTCTACACCCGCCCGTTGCCAGCTGCCCAGTACAAGCTCGGCCCGATGACGCTGCGCAACACCCTGCAGGTCCTCGCCGGCCCGGCCTGGCAAGTCAAAGTGGATGAAGTGAACCGTCAGGTGTGTTTCGTCCTCCGCCAGGGCTACCAACTACCGTCCCAACCGGCGCCGACGAGCCAGCTCTATGCCGACAAGGGCCTTGGTCATCCTGAACCTCTCGCAATTGCTCGCCCCTCTACAGCAGGCGTCGTCGTCGCAGCAGTGCCTACCCCGGCTCCAATCTCCACATCTTCACCCGCTGTCGCAGCTTCTGCAGCAGCAACCCCCGTGCTCCCCCCAGTGGCACCTGCCAAGGATGGCTCTCTTCCGGCTGCAGCATCCAGTCCTGCTGCCAAACCGCTTCCGGCCCCTGCGCCAAGCACCGCTGCACAGCTCGACAAATCGAAGCCTCATACCCCGCCACCCGCCGCTCCAGCGGTGCCGGCACCGGTGGCCGAAGTCAAAGCCGTCGCTGCACCACCGCCGCTGCCCCAGGCATGGACGGCCGTAGTTGGATCAACGTTGCGCGAGACCGTTGAGGAATGGGCCAAAAAAGCCAACTGGCGAGTGATCTGGGCACAGGAGGACCTCAACTACCCCATTGAGGCCCCGCTGCGTTTCGAAGGGTCTTTCCAGGAAGCCATCAAGCAGCTGTTCCCACTTTACGACAACGCCCCTCGCCCCTTCGTGGTCGACGGCAGCGAGGGGGCGCAGAGCGTCCTGCACGTAGCTGAGAGGAAAAAGAAATGACCAAGTCCGCTTGGGCACGCTGGGCCCTGACGCCGATCGCCATGGCAATGTTGACCAGCTGCGCGCTGCAGCGCGTGAACGAGTCATTTGACCGCTCGGAGTATGAAGGGCGAACTGCAGGGCAATACAGCAAGTACCTCCAGAATCAGCAGCCTCAACAGGCGCGTGAAACCGTGGTGTTCAGCAACAAGCCGTGGGTGTCGACGCAGCCGCTGGTGAGCAAGCGTGGGCTGCCCTTCGCGCTCGATGCCGACATCGCGTATCGCCCGGCAGGGGCTGTCTCGATTTCGCAACTGGCCCAGTACATCACCAAGGAAACAGGCCTGCCGGTAATCGTGGCACCTGATGCAATCAACCCGGCAATTCTGTCGTCTGGGAAGTCGGACAAAACGGCCCAGCCAAAGCCTCCTGTAGCAAACCCCGATAGCTTGGCCGGCCTCCTGCCAAGCTCAGTGATGGGTGGCTATGGTGATACGAGCACTTTCGACCTCGGCATTGGCTCCAGCAGCTTGATTTCGGGCCTCAAGTACTCAGGGAAAGTATCCGGTCTGCTCAACCAGGCGACCTCTCAGCTCGGCCTGTCCTGGCACTTTGACCAGGAACTACGAGGCGTGCGGATCACCTACTTTGACACGCGCACCTTCGATGTGTGGACCTTCGGCGATGTCCTGGAAATCGAGAGTACGGTGAAGTCCGGCCTGCTGACCTCGACAGGCAGCGGAGATACCGGCTCGTCCAGCTCTTCGGGCGCCACAGGGGAGTCTGGGAGCAACCAGAGCACCAAGTCGACCTACAAGACATCGTTGATGACCGACATCGAGAACGATGTGCGGGCAATGCTCAGCGTACAACCGCCCGGGCGCCTGTCGCTTTCGCGCTCCACCGGTTCGCTCACCGTCAGCGATCGCCCTGACGTACTGAACCGTATCGCGGCCTACCTCAAGGACACCAACCGCAGTATCACGCGGCAGGTACTTTTCAACGTCAAGGTCTATGAGGTGAACTTTACCGACAGCGATCAGACAGCCATCAACTGGAGCGCCGTCTACAAGTCGATATCAGGCAAATGGGGCTTTGGACTCAGCAACACCGTTGCCGGCATCAGCTCCGAGGCAATCTCTGCAACCGGTAGCATTCTGGACACGTCCAGCTCGCCGTGGGCTGGCTCGAAAGCCGTCCTCCAAGCTCTGTCGGAGCAAGGCCGGGTGTCGGAGGTCCGCTCGCCTTCGGTCACTACACTCAACTTGCAACCCGCGCCCATCCAGATCGGTAACGTTCAGAGCTACGTCGCCTCGAGCTCGACCACCACCACTGCCTCGGTAGGTTCAAGCACTGCCCTGACGCCGGCAACCATCACCAGTGGCTTCAACATGATGCTGCTGCCGAAGCTCCTGGACAAAGAAAACATGCTGCTGATGATCACGCTGAGCATCAGCAGCAAGCCCACCTTCAAGGACTTCGAAAGCAATGAATCGAAGATCCAGACCACAGACTATGACACCAAGAACGTTGCCCCCAAGGTACGCCTGCGCAGCGGTGAAACACTCGTCCTCACCGGGTTCGATGAGAACAGTGAAAACGCCAACAAGAGTGGTGTAGGGAGTGCAAGCTTCTTTGGCCTGGGCGGCGGCCGCCAGCGCGCTACCACCCACAGCTCCCTGGTCGTTCTGGTAACGCCGATCGTTCTACCCGACAGCCTGTCCAGCAGCTGGAGCATTCCTTACCCCCTCAGCAGCCATCAGTTCAGCTTGAACGGAACCGCTCCTGCCTCCCGCACTCACTGCAGGCCGCCACTCAGCGTCTGCCAGGTTCTTTGAGATGCCGACAATGAGCACTGAAACTCAGTCGCCACGCATCTCTCGGGTGCAGATTCTGCACCACCGAGGCCGAGCGTTCGTCACCGGATTGCGATGGCACCCGCTGGGCAGCGTGACTGGCCACATGAAGGAAGCTCGCCAGTTCGGTAAGGAGAACAAGCTCGATATCGTCACGATTCGACGTAACCCGCGAATTATCCAGGCCGGCTTCGTTGCGCGTACCGATGGTGTGACAAAAGGGATGTACTCCCTGGCCTCGACCCTGGCAGGCCAGCTCGGTGAGTCCTGGATCGCCGCTTGGCGAGTGAGCCCGGACGAGGATCGATACGCGCTTGTCGCTGTTTACAAGGGCGGCATCATCCCTGGCTGTGACGTCATTGGCTCGGAAGTCGAAATCCGCCGGCGAGTGGCGCAACAGCGCAGCCGCGGGATTGAGTTTGAAGAGTGGTATTTGCCCACCGAATTCGACATGGGGGGCAAACCACTCGATGTCGATGAGCTGCTCCAGCCGTCGAAGCTCAAGCGCGAGTATCGACTACGCCCATTGGTGTTCGGGCTATCCAGAGCAGAGCTGTCCCAGCTAGCAATCGCAGGCATCGTTGTTACAGCAGGGCTGATCGGTTGGTCGCAGTGGAGCGCCTACCAGGACCAGGTTGAGCTGGAGAAACGCTTGGCGGCCGAGCAGAAGCGGCTCGAAGAACTCGCCAGGCTGGAGCGGGAGAGTGGCAGCACTCAGCCTGCACAAGCCTTGGAGCACCCTTGGGCAAAACGTCCCTCAGTCGGAGACTTTGTGGACGGTTGCAGCAAGGTCATTTACTGGCTGCCCCCCAGCATCGATGGCTGGCTTTATGCCGACGCTGTGTGCGACGGCTCCCAGGTTCTGACCACCTACAACCGCACAGGCAACAGCACGGCGGCTGACCTCATATCCGCCACGAACGGCGTCTTTTCGGGTCCCCCTGCATTCTTCAACCAGGGTAATTCCGCGACGCTGCCTTACGCGATATCTCTGCCTGCAGCAGGTGACGAGCCACTGCTGAACGTAGCCGAAGCAACTGCCAATTTGACGTCGTCGCTTCATCGTTTTTCTCAAGAACCGACGCTCACTGAAGTGCCTGTTGCCGTTCCCCAAGAGCCCGCCCTGCCAGGACAACCCGCTCCTCCACCGCCTCCGCCCCCTGAGTGGAGGCAGTTTGAATTGAAGTACAGCACGGGTGTGCTACCGCACGACTCGCTCACGGACGCACCCGTCCAGGGGCTGAGGCTGCGCGAAATCAAGGCTGAGTATCAGGCCAACCATTTGATGTGGACTGTGACAGGTGATCTGTATGCGAAATAACGCCGTGGGCCTCTTGATCGTCGCGGCGTTCGCTACGAATGCCTTTGCGACCCCTTCGGAATTGTCTGGCATCAGCATTGGCGAACTGGGGAAGGTACAGAGCGAGACAATTCTGTTGAAGGCCAAAGCCGAACGAGCCAAGGCCGAGCGAGAAATGAAGGGCGAACCCACGCCATCGGTCCAACCGGTAAGCACTGGGATGAGTAATCCCTTCCCTGCGCCTCAGCCTATGCAGTACCTGCCCTCTGAAAGCAAAGCAGCCGCCAAGTCAGACCTCCCAGTGGTCAAGGCCGTCACGGGTTCAGCTCGCAGGATGCAGGCGACCCTGCTCTACAGCAGCGGTATCGAGGTTGATGCCCTGATTGGCCGCGAGCTGCCTGGTGGCTACCGCGTTGCTCAGATCACCCTGGACGGCGTAACGCTCGAGCGTAAGGGCAAGCGATTCCCGTTGGGGTTTTCTGACCAGGCCCCATCGGTAGCCATCCAGCCCCCTGCCCTCACCCAGCCAGCCAACGCCTTGCCCGGCATGTTCCAAACCAAGCCCTGAGGTAGCGCCCAGTGACCGTCCTTACAGCTCCAAACCCTGCCGATAGTCTGTCGGCAGATGCCGGCACAGCAGCTCTGTTCTCCCCTGCCTGTACCGTCTTGACGGCCCCAGGGGGCAGATTCGAGGTAAAGCCCGAGTTGCGTCTTTACTGCGCGCTAACCGAAGACGGCACACTTCATGTGTCGACCCAGCACCAGACTGATCCTTGGGTGATGGCTTTCATGGATCAGCTCGACCACGCAGGGTTCGACTACACGATCTCGACGTGCTCGATGACAGACATCAAGGCGCTTTACCAAACCTCCGCCCAGGCCGGCGCGGGTCTCGCGCAAGTCGATACCGACCGTCAGGCCCATGCCCTGCAGATACTGGGTGATGCCCATCGACGCGGGGCCAGTGACGTACACATCGTTGTTGGCCACGACATTTCCAAGATTTTCTACCGCCTACATGGACTGCTCTGGGAGGCACGCCAGGAGTCAAGCCTGGTCGGTCTGGAGCTGTGTTCAGCGCTCTACAACAGCATGTGTGACGTCACCAAAGATCACTACCAACCGCAGATCGCGCAAGACGCGCGCGTTGGTCGGGAATTCGTGCAACAGCTTGGGTTGTTCGGTGCCAGGGTAGCTACGCGCCCTCTCGTGGACGGTCCGCTGATGGTCATGCGGCTTCTTTACGACGATCAAAAAAAGATGACGCTCGAACACTTGGGCTTCTTGCCGGCGCAAATCGAACAGTTCGCGCGCCTTCGGAGTCTGCCGTATGGGGTGAACTTGATCACCGGTCCGACTGGCTCCGGAAAGTCAAAATCGCTGCAGGTGAACCTGAACTTACTCCACGACGAGACGCAGGGTACGAAGCACCTTCTGACTCTCGAGGATCCACCCGAGTATCCGCTAAAAGCCAATCAATCCCCATTGAGTAGCGGTGAGACTTGGAATCACGGCATCAAAAACTCAGTCCGCCTGGATCCTGACATTTTGATGTACGGAGAACTGCGGGACGTTGAGTCGGCCCAGGCCGCTTACAGCGGAGGGATGACAGGTCACCAGGTTTGGTCGACGTTGCATACGAATAACGCTGTCGCTTCCCTTCAGCGCCTGATCGACATGGGGGTACCCAAGTACCTGGTGACGGATCCTGCCCTCACCACCGGCATCATCAACCAGTCCCTGCTTCCAGTTCTCTGCCCTTCATGTCGCGTTCCATTGTCTAGGAACCTCGGGACGATCACTCCCGGCCTACTTTCTCGCCTTGAAAAACTGAGGATCGTCGACCAGGTCAATCTGCGCGGCGAAGGCTGCTCATGCTGTAGAAATCTCGGCGTCGTCGATCGAACCGTAGTAGGTGAGGTGTTGCTCACCGACATGCAGTTCATGGGTGTCTTCTCAGAGAGAGGTGCCAGCGCTGCGCGTAGGCATTGGGTTAAGGAGATGGGGGGCATTACCAAGATCGCTCATGCCATTACAAAGATCGAAATGGGAAGTATCGATCCTCGGCACGCAGAGACCATTATTGGTCCGCTCGATTTTGACCGCCAGTTAGTCGAGCTCTCCCATGTTTGATGCGCTTCAAGACTTCCGAGCTGGTTTGAAAGAGGCGTCCCGAGGTTGGGTCGAGGCCTTCTATGCCAAGCAATTCGGGAAGAAGGAGCGCGTCCAATTCTACGAGAGCCTCATGGGCGTGCTCGAGGACGGGATTCCGATCGAGGTTGCTCTGGAGACGGTTGAAAAAGCCTTCAGCAACAACGGCAAGGAGCTGCATCCGGTATCGATAATCTGCGGCGAGATCGCAATGACAGTACGTGGGGGGAAGTCCCTGGCGCATTCCTGCAGGGCTCACGTTCCTTACGATGAAGCGTCACTGATCGAGACGGGAGAAGAAACCGGGAACCTGGTGCAGGCGTTTCGTGATTGCGTGCGGATCATCGAGATCCGCCAGCGCATTGGCCGGTTGGTCCGATCAGTAGTTGCGCTTCCATCGCTGACCTGGAGCCTGATGTGGGCGCTCTTGTATGTGATCGCCCTATGGATGGTCCCTTCAATGACAAGGCGATCGGACCCAGAATCCTGGACAGGTATTCCGGCGCTGCTTTACCACCTGTCCAACCTCGTCACCCATTACGGTTTGGCAATACTGATCGGCCTGCTGGCGGTGATCGCCATTGCTGTAACCACGCTACCCGTATTTTGCGGGCTCAAGATCAAACCTGACAGCCCGACCTGGCAGGTACAGGTGAGCAGGGTTCTGCAAGTCGCGCGCCTTCGCGTTGAGTCGTTCCCACCTTGGTCTCTGTACAAGGTTCTGCACGGCTCAATTTTCCTGTTGAACATGTCGGTGATGTTGCGCACCGGCATCAACCAGCTGGATGCCTTAGCCATCCTCAACAGGAGCGCTCCACCTTGGCTCAGCGAAAGGCTCGACGCGATTCACTACGGCGTGAGCTCAGGCAAAAACTTCGGCGAAGCGCTGAAGCTCGCCGGACACCAATTTCCCGATGCGATGGCCATCCACTATCTGGAGGTCCTGGCGACCCGCAAGGGATTCGCGGAGTCCATGGAGCGCTTTGCCAATCGCTGGCTAGAGCAAACCCTTCTTCGCGTTGATGCGACTTCCAAATTCCTGATCGCCATGTCCTCGGTGTGCATGGGCGTCCTGATGATCCTCGTGGTCATCGGGATCTTCCAGATGGCCGGAAGCGTAATGGACTCAACCAGCTTTTAAACAGTAACCAAGGAGTAACAAGCATGGTAACTCGTGCAAAACGTACACAAGCCGGCTTCCTGTCGATTGACGGTGTTTTCTGGCTGATGCTGATCGCGGTTGCGATCGGTTTCATCGTCTGGATGAGCTGGAGAATGATCGGCAACTCCGATGTCGCGATCGAACAGAGCAACATCAGCACCCTGATCGCAAACACCAAAAAGCTTAAAGGCTCCACTGGCTACGGGACGTCCGGGCAGAGCCTGGTAACGTCCCTGATCAACATCGAAGGCACCGGCTCGATGGGGATTTCCGGCACCACCCTGGTGAACCAGTGGAATGGTGCCGTGACGGTCGTCAGCAACGGTATGACCTTCACTATCTCCGAAGCCAACGTTCCGAAAAGCGCCTGTATCACTTTGGCAACCAAGGTGGCCAAAGACAAGCAGACCACTACCGCAATCAATGGCGGCACGGCGACCACGGGTGAAGTACTAGCGACTGCAGCAACCACCAGCTGCTCGAACAACGCCAACACCATGACCTGGACCACCTACTGAAGGAGCTTGGTGTGAGCGCCATCTCCGAAGCAAACTTCGTCGACCTCTACCTCGGCGACGGTTTCGCGGACGTGAAGGGGCTGCCTGGGCAGCCCACTCGTGTTCCTGCCCCTCAGGAATGGGGAGTCGAAATTGATCAACTGCGCGAGCGCTGCCAAGAGCACTTCAACAAAACGCAGGAACCTGAGTTCTCGCTGATTTTCGATGGTGCCGTTTACCGGGTTACCCAGCTCCAGGATCTCCACGCACAATCACTCTTCGTACTGAGCAGGTCGGTGGTTCGGATTCTCCCGCTGGACGATCTCGGGCTGCCTGATGAACTCCATCGGAGCCTGTTCGACCCTGGCATACGAGGGTTGATATTCATCTGCGGTGAGATGGGCTCCGGCAAGACCTCAAGTGCAGCCTCGATGGTTGCGGCAAGGCTTGAGGAGCTTGGGGGAATGGGGCTGACCGTCGAGGATCCACCCGAACCTCTGCTGCATGGCGAGCATGGACTTGGGCGCTGTATCCAGATCCCAGTCTCCCGTCGCCAGGGTGGATATGAGGAGGCGTTGATCCGGGCGCTGAGAACGCGCGCGGAGATCCTGATGGTGGGCGAAGTACGCGACACACCGACTGCCGCCCAAGTAGTCCAGGCCTCGATCAATGGTCATTTCATCATCTGCACCGGGCATGCCGGCAGCGCCACCAAAGGCATTGAGCGCTTGGCTTCGCTGGCACAGCCACTGATCCCGAATGCTAAAGACCTGCTGGCTCAAGGACTCATTGCCGTCATCCACCAGGTCCTGATCCCCGACGCATCTGGCTTCAAGCGGCTGAAACTTCAATGCCTGTCTCTGGTTGGAACCGACGCACCTGGTATCCGCGAAAAGATTCGTGCCGGCCAACTGCAGATGCTCGAGCAAGACATCGCCAACCAGTCCTCTAGGAGCCTCTGGAATGATCAATAAACGCAACCAGGCGGGGATGCTCGGCGTGGACGCCGTCATGGCATTGCTCGTGCTCTCTGTGCTCATCACCCTGGGCTCGGTGTGGATCATCAAGCAGATGGACGCCCAGGACTTCAGGATCGCTGCAGACAAGCAGAGGGCGGTCGCTGACGCGGTCAGCAAGTACCTCAAAGACAACTTCAGTACTGTGCTGGCGAGCGCGACCGCTACGAATCCGGTACAGATCACAGTACCGATGCTTCGCAACACGAACTTCCTGCCGGCCGGGTTCACGGACACCAATGGGTTTGGCCAGACGATTGTCGGGCTGGCTCGCAAGCCGAATGCCAACCAGTTGGAAGCTGTCGTCCTCACCACCGGTGGCCAGGCCATATCGGAGCTGGGCATTCGAACAATTGCAGAAAACCTCGGCGGCCCGGGCGGCTTCATTTCTTCGAGCAACACCAATGTGATCCAGGGCGTGCGCGGTGGCTGGCAAGTGACCCTGAGCAACTACGCCATCAACCCCGGCGCCGGCCATACCGCAAGCGCACTGTTCCTGATGGATGGCCAGCTCGCCAACGACTACCTGTATCGCAACGCGGTGCCGGGCCACCCCGAGCTGAACAGCATGAACACCGACCTCAGCATCGGGGGGCACAATATCAACAACGCAGCAGCCATCACTGCGTCTGGCAATGTGACAACCAGTGCGGACATCAATGCTCGGAACGTGACGGCGACAAATACGGTGACTGCAGCAACCGCCAACATCACCGGGGAGACCTATACGGGCGGCTGGTTCAGATCGCGCGGTGATACTGGCTGGTACAACGAAAAATGGGGCGGCGGCATCTACCAGTCGGATCCGGACTGGGTGCGCATCTACAACAACAAAGGTCTCGCTACGGGTGGTGCCGTCGTCGCCGGTCAGGTCCAGTCCTACGGCAGCATCAGCGCGTCTGGGCGACTCACGACGGGGGAGTATCTGTCGATCGGCGGCCAGGCTGCTGAGGGTGCTGCCTGCAGCGACAACAGCCTGATCGCCAAAAACGCTGCCGGCCAAACCCTTTCCTGCCAGTCAGGGGTATGGCGCTCCGCCTCCAGTACAGCCCCCAAGTGCGCGGCGTACACCATCCCCGGGTACGCCGCGAACGACGTGACCACATACGCCTGCCCCGCTGGCTACACCAAGATCGGGTGGGACACCTACGGCCAGGGTTGGCGCTCAAGCACGACGCCCGGAATCATCATCGGCTCCAACGATTACTCGACCATTTTCTGCTGCCAGTTCTGACCCAGCACCGCCGTGCCGGCGGCTCCAACTGCTCGATAAGCAATGATGGCTTTGTGACACACCATCTAGCGGGTATCATGGCCTACCGCCTTACCGAGCTTCCAAGCAGCACTTACAAGGATTGAGAAGTGAGCAGTATCCATTTTGATGTAGATGCAGTGTATTGCATCTCCTTAGACACTCGTGAAGATCGCCGCCAGCTCTTCAGAGAAAGCATCGGCGAAGTAATTGATAACTCTGTCAACTTCCACGTCGTTCAAAAACATCAAGATCCCAAACAAGGTTGTTACGAGTCTCATCAGCAGCTGGCTCGCCTTGCCCTGGATCAGGGACTCGAGCGGATTCTTGTGTTTGAAGATGATGTGAAGCCCTATGAACTGAAAGCCTCACGCATTCAATGGATCAACCGGTTCATGCGTCGGCACCGATTCGAGGCGCTGCACCTGGGCTACTCCATGGGCCGAACATGGCTGACGTGGTTCCCATTCATCGCTCGTGGGCGTGTCGTAGCATTGCATGCGTACGTGCTTTCGCGAGATGGTTGCCAGATCCTGGCAAACACCCCATATGACGGAACACCTGTCGACGTCGTTTTTAAGAACTCTATCCGCCAGCACTGCGCTTTCCCGATGATGTTCCGGCAGCACGCTGCCTGCATAACTGGGAGCGACCTCGAGCAAGTGGTTAAAAATGAAGATGATTGGTGGGAGCGCAACTGGCGCAAGCACTGGCGCTCGCCGCTCAAGAACATGTGGAAAACGTTGCTGCGTTGGAATTTCTAACACGCTCATGATGCGGCTGGGGCGATCTCAGGAACTATTGGTCTTGACGACGCCCCCACAAGACTGAACTTCACCCTCTGCATTCCAGGAGACCAGGCAATGTCTTTCAACTGGATCGTCATAACCATACTTCTGATTGCCGTGGGGATAGTCTCCCTGCAAGAGGAACAGTCTCTCCAGCTCTCGGACTACGCCACGGTTGATTCGGTCAGCCGTAGCTTCCTCGTTTACCGAGCAGCTGCAGCGCAGTATGCCGCTGCGAACCCGTCCTACACTGGCATGCCTGCGGATGCTGTCTTGTCGCTTCCCTCCTGGTTTTCCAAACCAACGGGCTTGGCCGTCTACGTGACGGCGGGACAGAGCTATACCTACTTCACCGGCACCATACCAGCAGGGCTACCGGCAGCACTCGTGGAAAGAACCCAATCGATGTCCGTTGGGGTCAAGCGTTCCGGACTGCTGTACTCGCCAGTTGCTGGCGTGACGAACGTCACTATTCCTCCGCTTGTACCCGAAGGCGCGGTCGTAGCGCTCAACTAAAGAATTCAGGCTGCAAGGGCGTATCGGCTTGCATCTGTACGGTGCCGACAACATAATGCCATCAGCAATGGTTCAACCCCGCTGGCTACTGACGGTCATCAGTAGCGCCCAGGTGTTGTGGTTCGCCCCAATACCAAACCGTAAGCACGCTATAGCTCCGGGAAGGGCGTGCGGATCTGGTTGTGATTCTCCCTTTGCCTCCCTGCTCTCTCTAGTCGCGCAGCCGTCTAACTCGTGATGATCGAGTCCAAAGGCATACAGAGTCTCAAGAGATTCGGTGCTTCTTAGCTCCAAGGGCCACACCGGTGATGTGGCCCCACTCTTTTCTTTCCCTTTGGGTAGCCTGATGGACTTCAAGCGAGGTCCATCAGGCTACCCAATGGGTATTTCTCCCCCTGCCGGTGGCCCGCCGGCGATAAGCCGGGCTCCTTTTGTGCGCGGATGCGTGCCTCATGTTTGCTGGCCAAAGCCACGAGAATGGCCAGGTGATGAGAGTCGAAACGATCAATGCCCAGGGATCGACGATTCCGACACAGGTGGCTCCTTCAACTTTTTTTTTCAACCACGGCTGGGTCACCTTTCAAGGGCTGATCCAGCCGGACTTCTCCCTCCATCTCTCCCCCCTTTCCCCCTCCGCTTGACACAACCCTTCCCCGCTCCGATTATTAAGCCGTGATCTGCTGACGTCGTCAGCAACATGCCCCATGCAGCTCGGATCCGTAATGCTGCAGCACGAAGTCTGTGTGATCCACCAGCCCAAGGTCGTTTAGCTTCTGGTAGCACGACCGGTCGACCTCCGTCGATAGAAGCTCCTTCCGCAAACCCAGCGGGGAATACATTTCCCCGTTAGGGACAGTGTTTTCTCCGCATTTTTTAACCGCAGGAGAAACACCATGACCGCAATGTCCGCACCCTCCATCGGCTTCCGTTTTGGCTACGCGCTCGGCACCCTCACCCGTGAGTTCCTGCGCGCCATGAAACGTCCAGCCCCAGTAGTCCCAGCACATGTTCGGCCTGTTGTACAACTCGCGAACATAGCACCCACCCGCAGCGACTGGGATGAGCTTTGCCGCATTCCAACCCTCGCACGCCGCGGTGTTGATCTGAACCAGTGGTTCGAAAACAACACCAAAGCGGTACCACCGACCAAGCGCCGTACCCGTCAGCGCAAGCCGAGCAAACCCAAAGCATCAGAGCTGCGTATGGGCCCGCTGAACGACCTCATAGCTCCAGTTGCGATCTAACTCCCTCCAACCTCACCCAGTGCCAGGCACCCCACCTGGCAAGGTGAGGGCCTGGCGATCAAAGGAACGCCATGGTTTCAAAAAAACGTGCCGCTGTGGCAGACGACCTTCGCAAGATCGGAACGACGGCCGTTGCCGCCGCCCTCGTAGGTATCTTCCTCAGCACTAGCCGTCTCCTGACCGCTTTCGCCCTCGTGGTAGGTGTTGTAATCTGGATCACAGGCATTTACCTCACCCCGGAGGAATGACATGAGCCAAACCACATTCGGCATCCTCATGTTCACCGCCCTGCTCGTCATCTGCGTCGGCATGGCAGTTTGGGCCGATTGGCCTAATATCAAACGCCGGTGCCAGAAGATTCTTCGAGCACATTGATCATCGATTTTCCCTACTTAACCCTCCACCTGGAGGGTTTTTTTCTTTCAGGGCTTGACAATGTGTTTCTCCGTTTCCATCCTTGTGACCGTGAGCTGCTGACGTCGTCAGTAACCCAAGCCCGAGCAGTCATGATCTGAAAGACTGCTACACCCACTGCGGTGTTGATCTCCCCAAAATCGCCAAGCTTCCGGAAGCGCGATTGATCAATCGAGAGATTGATGGAAGCCCACCCAACTTGCTACATCCCAACCCACGCGGGGAATACTTTCCCCCATGGGCGAAGTGTTTCTCCGCTTTCGCTATTGAAACTGGAGAATCACCATGAGCAACCAATCCAACGAAGCCAAATTCTTCGACCTGCACACCACTGGCATCGGCTACCTCAACCGTATCCGTGAAGTAAGCCCCCGCAAGGGCAAGCCCTTCACCTGTGTCACCGTTGCAGCTTTGCACGGCGCGACTGATAAAGCCGAGTATTCCTACATCGACTGCAACGTTGTCGGTGCTGAGGCAGAATCGCTGGTTAAACGCTGCCAGCAGGCCGTTGAAGCCAAAAAGAAGGTGCTCGTCTCCTTCCGAATCGGCGACATCTGGGCTGACGCTTTCACCTATGATAAAGGCGACAAGAAGGGCCAGGCCGGCGCAAGCCTCAAAGGCCGTCTGCTCTTCATCGGCTGGATCAAAGTTGACGGCAAGCTGGTTTACGAAGCGAAGCCGAAAAATGCCACCCCGCCCACTGACAATCAGGGACAACCTGGTGTTGATCAAACGTTGAATCAGGAACAACCTGAGCAACCCGTGAATCAGGGACAGCCAGTCGCCGACCAATTCGGTGAGCAACTCGACCCTGTCCTCGGTAATGATCTTCCCAAGGAAGCCAACCAGGCTGCATAACCCCTATCAAGGCGCTGATTTCAGCGCCTTCATATTCTGCCAAGGAGGCAGTCATGAAAATCCTGTTCGCGTTGAACCTTCTAATCCTGGTCGCCGCTGTAATCCTCGGCGACATTGTTTTCGGTGCCTGCGCTTTCATTGGGCTGAGCGGTTTCGCGATTAACGTGCTCAACCGCAAAGCCAGCACAGTCCCGACTGCGCTCCCCCACTGATCACTAACCTGATTCCTACCCAATAGGGGACGACGATCCCCTTCGGGAGGCGTTTTCCTCACAAAGGACTTCGCCATGCCCTACTGCATCACTGTCGCTGGAGATATTCAGCAGTGCTTCCCTGACTTCGCTACCGCGCGCTCAGATATTCAGGAGCTGCGTAACCAGGGTCAGAAACCTAGGCTGTACTACTCGACCTCATTCGCGCATCTGGGCTGTGAGATCGATGATAACGGGGTGCGAATCCCAGACTACACGAACATGCAGTGGTGCGATTACGCCAAGCTGCTTCCTCACTTCGCCTCATCCTGGTCAATCACGGATGATGAACTGTCAAATGACAGATATCGTCTTGTTGATGTCTATGCGCAACTCAGCGGCCGTGAATACCATCTAGCTGACATGGCCTATGCCCGAGGCGAGATAACTCCCAAGGATCTTCGGGTTAATACATGCCTTATCAGGGTCATACAGGGTCTTATGGATCCGAATGATCTGTAGCATTTCACTTAACCGTATCGGGAACATCACCCGATCTGGCTGATGATCCTCAATGGAGAGACATCATGCCTCCGCTGAACTTCGAGCGAAATTTCGAACTCCTCTACGTACCAATCGATGCGACGTATGCCATCGTGCTGTAACAACCAGACATCCTTCGGCTGCGCTCTTATAAACCTTATCGGGTACATCACCCGAGCGGGTTGGTGACCCCCTCATCGGAGAATCACCATGTCTGAAGCCACCCAAGTCTTCAATGGCGTCATGTTCATCACCAATCCCTTCGAGAAACGAGTTGCCGGGGCCTTCATCCGCGTAGACGTGCTTGAGCGGCGGTTCGCGGACTCAATCAAAGCTAGCTCGAACCTCGCCCTGGATCGCTGTGGCCAACACTTCGAACTGTACGAGATGAGCCTGCTCACTACGCTGCGCGATCAGTATGCAGCTCTCACCTTTCCTCACGACCAGTTGTTCAAACGTGAGGCAGAACGGCAAGGCTTCCAGCTCGATGATGAGCACTACCGCGCTGTACAGGAAGCTAGTTCCAACCTCTGGGAAGAGATCTACGAAGACATGATCTGACCCACCCTGTATCACCAGTCCTCCACCCCGAAGGGTATCCCTTCGGGGGGACTTTCAAAGCAGACACCTGGCAACTGTGAGGCCTCAGCCTACAGTCCGGGAAACGAATTCCGTATTGGTTCACTGTCGTTGACAGTGCCTCCCGGAGCCAGGGTTTAAGGCTCCAGCGCGTTGCGCCAACCCACCCAAGATCGCCGAGCACTCGGCAGCGCGATCGCATCACCCAGTGATGGAGTGCCTTCTACATTACCTACCTGCGGGGATCTCATCCTCGCGGACGAGGCCTCGCTTTATTTGGAGACCTCATATGTCGTTTTCCCCCGCCTCATCCGAGGCATACCTCACCCTTCCTGTAGTCTTGGACAACCCGGCTTGGATGCGGGCGGTCTATCTCGAAAACCCCATGCGGGTGGCCGAGATGAGCCAACGCCTCGCCACTGTCGTCCAGGCGGCGTGGCAAGAGCTCAAGCAGCAGCCTCAGGCCAGTGCTCTGTCCTTCGGTGTGTACACGAAGCGCCACACCGGCCGCGACCGTGACTGGGTCGCCCTCATGTTGCAAATCGTGACCCCCGAGGACGAGCCATCCTACATCCAGATCCAGCTGCAGCACACTGCAGACCCCGCCTGACACAGCCATTTTTACTCACCCAGAGGGGTCACCCTCTGGGGTGGCTTCTCTCAACCAGGAGCACGCCACATGGCACAATCACCCAACCCATTCCACATCGCTACCGGCGATCACCCTGTACCTCATCCTTGCTACAGCCAAGCGTTCGAGATCGCCTCGGCACACTTGCCCGAGGAGGACTGGGAGGAGCTGCAGGCACTCGTAGAAACTGCTGATACAGCTCTGCTTCATTTCGAGTGCTTCACCCTGCCCGACAGTGACGCCATCGGCTTCAAACTTCTCAGTACGCCCTGGACCGACCAACATCTGGGACAGCACTGGGGGTACGACCTGTCGACACTTCAAGCTCTGCAAGCCGCCGAGGGTTTCAGCGAGGAGACCATCCAAGTGCTCACCCTTGCCGCTCAGGCTGAAGTGAGGTTCCTGGTCATCGACCCCAACAGCAACGTTCTCTACGGTCTGCCTCTGTTCGACTACTGATCACCTTCCACCTCGCGGGGAGCACCCGCTGGTGTTCCCCATGCCTTACGGGGAGCGCACATGATCTCCATCACCGGCCAGTTGGCCATCCGCACCATCTCCGGTCGACTCGGGCTCTTCAACGTCGGCCGCCTCAGTACCTCGATCGGTGAGTTCACCATCAAGGATGCTCTCCTGGATCAGTACCAGGAGGGTAAATACCGAGGTGACTTCGCAATCAAGCAGATTCGACCTTCGTACTACTCGCACGGCGGTCGACTCGTTGTTGAGATCAGGGCTGAACTTGAGGGCATGACCCTGGAGGATGTCACAGGTCTCAGTCGCGAGGACGAAGAACACCTGCCAACAAACGTCCCTGACCCTCTTGAAGAGGACGGGCCACCATCCACACCGATACCGCCACGTCGGACTCCAAATACACCGGCGCGACGGCCCCAAACTGATGCCTTCGCCTCGGATGAGCCCTTCGGGATGAGTCCAACGGCACCACCAAGCACGAACGACATCGATGCCGAGCTGTTTGGCACGGTGTGGCCACTGGGCGAAACCGTGAGGCTCGACACTACCGTTGACCGACAACGGCTTCGCGCCCAATGCACCCGACTGGACCAGCTCGGTTTCACCATGGACTTCAAAACTCAAACCTGGACCAGGGCCTCGCTTTAAAGCGCCCTGCCACACCACTGCCGTGGTCAACCTGAACCACGCACCCTGAGGGGCCTCCTCGGGGGGCTCCATTCTCTACCTGGAGCACCACCATGAACGCCATCTTCAGCAACTTGAGCAAACAAACCCTCGCGAACATCGAGGACCAGCTGTCCAACAACGAGGTGTCGACTGACGAGGAGCTCGTCGACCTGTTCATCGAGGAGTTGGAGCTCACACTGGACCAGGCGGAGGCCGCTATCCGCCTGCGTGACCAGTATCGCATCCAGATTTTCCTTGCTGGTCACGGGCCACTGCACAATGAGAAACCCGTGGTGTTCGATCCAGACACCAGGACCTTCAACTAACCACCAGACCACCCCGGGGGGCTTCCGCCCTCTGGGACGGACGCCTCCACTACGGAGGCCATCATGCACCCATCCCCCTTGTTCCAGATCGAAGAATGCCCGGACCTGTACGTCGACGCCTGTGTGTGCGACGAGCAACGCAACCTGGTGTTCATGTCGGCCTGGGGTCGTGACACCGCACTGCAGGAGTTTCTGGCCAGGCTCACACTTGGCCGAGAAGAGAATGGCATCGAGCAGTTCCACATTCTCGTCGACGGGCGGAGCATTCCCGTTTTCCCTAACCATGACCTACTGGAAAAGCGCACCACACGGCAATTCCGCGGCACCCTATTCGGCAGCATGTTGCACCTCTGGCTGTTCGATCGGCGCGCTTCGGTGCCCGACCAAGCCAATCACTTCGCTTTTGCCCTCCTGGAGCGCAATGAAGCCCCTCACCAACGGCTTTGGCCACTGGTGATCGAGACCTGCCCGCTTCCCCTTCTCCCCCACTGGCACGAGCCCGTGATGGAAGTCCTCACCCAGCACCGCATGCTGACTGCCCTACCCGGGGCGATCGGCAACGTCTGCGCCTGGCGGCTCGCTCTTCAGCTCGACGTGCTCGAGCCCTCCCTCGGAGAGCTGATCCGTCGCGGCGAACTCACTATCGAAGCTCAGGCGTAGGCCTGGGCTCACCTATGACTCAAGGAACGCTTATGGCCCTTATGTTTCCGCGCCTGGCGCGCAACTTTGCCCGCAACGGCTACTACCCCACCGATGAGATCACGCTCGAACGCACGCTGCAGGCGCTCACTCCCGCCACCTCGGGCAGGATGAGGATCTGCGACCCCTGCGCCGGCGAGGGTGTTGCCCTTGCTGAAGCAGCTCACCTCCTGGGCCGCGACCAGGTCCAAGCATTCGCCGTCGAGTACGATCGCGAACGCGCGGATCACGCGCGTGGCCTGCTCGATCGGGTGCTGCACAGCGACCTCTTCGACACCTTGATCAGCCGCCAGTCGTTCGGCTTGCTCTGGCTCAACCCACCCTACGGTGACCTCGTCGCGGATCACTCCGGTGCATCCCAGTACCAAGGCAGCGGCCGCCGGCGCTTGGAGAAAGCTTTTTATCAACGCTGCCTCCCGCTTCTGCAGTACGGCGGCGTCATGGTGCTCATCGTTCCTCACTACGTGCTGGACGACGAGTTCACTGGATGGCTGAGCAACCACTTCACCGAAATGCGTGTATACGGTGCTGCAGACCCCACCTTCAAACAGGTGGTGATCTTCGGCATCCGTGTACGTCGGCAGGACCTGGCCCGGGTTTCCACCAACCAGGTGAGGTCTCGCCTGCAGGCGATCGGCGCCGGCCAGGAGCAAGCTGAGGAGATCCCAGCCAACTGGACATGGGAGCCGTACCTCGTCCCGTCAGCTGCTAGCGAGCTGGAGCACTTCTACCGCATTACCCTGGAGCCGGAGCAATTCGCCTCCGAGATCCTGCGGTTGCGGGGCCTCTGGCCAGACTTCAACTTGCACTTCGGGAAAACCGGGCTTCAACCCCGAGCCCCTGTCCGCGAGCTTTCACGCTGGCACCTCGCACTGGCCCTGGCCGCCGGCGCAATCTCCGGTGTTGTACGTTCGAAGTCGGGGCGGACCTTGGTCGTGAAGGGTGATACCTACAAGGACAAGGTGCGCAAGACCGAATTCACTGAGGACGAGAAGGGTAACGTCTCAGAAGTCAGGATCCTCACCGACCGGTTCATTCCGATCATCCGCGCCTGGGAAATGACACCTTCCTCGGTGAACCACGGCCAGGTGCTGATCATCAGTTCCTCACCGGCGAGCAACGACGAAACGCCTGCAACCGACCAGTCAGTTGCAACGCCGCTGTTCAACCCGGGGCAGATCATGATGACCGCTGCTGTCAGCCATCTGGTCGAAACCGGGCAGCTCAACCCTACTCCCGCGCTGAAACGCCATCTTGCTGGCGACTGGGGTGAGCTATGCGATGACGATCGATCCTCCAATCAGCTCGCGCTTACCCATGGAGACCGTTTGTTCTCAAGCTACGACATCGACGCCGGCGACGAGTCCAGGCTCTGGATCATCACCGAAGCCGACCGCAGCTCCACTACCCTGCTACTTCCCAGCGACTACTGACCAGCGCCACAACAGCTCCCCACCCCACACCAACCCACAGGGTATGTCCATACCCGTCTGGGTTTGTGCATGCCCTGTTTTCCCTGCAGGAGATGCACATGAACGCACTGACCCAGGCGGCCGCCTCGGCCAACTCCCCCCTGAATATCAACCTGACCGATTTCATCGACGAGTTCGGCGACGAGCTCTTGGAATCTCTCAACCGCTCCAACCCTCCGGTCTACACCGGCAGCATTAACGAACAGCGGCAGGCCGTGATGGCGAACCTCAAGCGAACGCCATTCGTGGCGCAAGCTGAGGTTGTCCAAGCTATTGCGGCGCTACTGCTCGATCGCAACGAGCAAGCCGCGATCATCAACGCCGAGATGGGTACCGGGAAGACGATGATGGCCATCGCTGTCGCTGCAGTGATGCATGCATCAGGCTACCGTCGGACACTCGTCATCTCACCGCCCCACCTGGTCTACAAGTGGCGACGTGAGATCCTGGAAACCACGCCAGACGCCCGCGTCTGGGTACTCAACGGCCCGGACACGCTGGTCAAGCTGCTCAAGCTGCGTGACCAGTCGGGGCAAACCTACGACGGCCGGCCGGAGTTCTTCATTCTCGGCCGAGTCAGGATGCGGATGGGTTTCCACTGGCGACTCGCCTGCTGGAAACGGCGTACTGCAGGTGGCCAGCTGCTGGCAGCATGTCCAGATTGTGGCCAGGTCCTCGAGGACCTGGAGGGCAACCTGGTCACCGTGGACGAATTCGAGCGCGGTGATCGCCGTCGCAACTGCACGGCCTGCAACGCTGCCCTCTGGACGCTTATGCGCCCAGGCAAAGCCGATGGTGGGGACCGACGCTCGACGATCCTGAAGTCGATGTGCCGGATACCGACGATCGGCCCGGTCCGGGCGGACCGGCTGCTGAACGACTTCGGCGAGGACTTTCTGGCCTCGATGCTGGTGGACAACGTCTCAGAGTTCATCAACTTGATGGACGCGAAAGGCAACTTCGTCTTCAGCGACCGCCAGGCCAAACGCATGGAGCGGGCGATGGCCAACATCGAGTTCGGATTCGGCGAAGGCGGCTACCAGCCGACAGAGTTCATCAAGCGCTACTTACCCGATGGCTTCTTCGACCTGCTGGTTGTCGACGAGGGGCATGAGTACAAGAACAGCGGCTCGGCCCAAGGCCAGGCCATGGGAGTGTTGGCCGCGAAGGCGCGTAAAACCTTGCTCCTCACCGGGACCTTGATGGGGGGCTACGCCGACGACCTGTTCTACCTCCTGTTCCGCATCCTCACCCAGCGCATGATCGAGGACGGCTACCGACCCAACGCACGCGGCAGCATGGCGCCTGCAGCCATGTCGTTCATGCGCGATCACGGCGTGCTCAAGGACATCTACACCGAGCGCGATGGCGATTCGCACAAGACCGCCAAGGGCAAGAAGCTGTCGGTACGCACCGTGAAGGCCCCAGGCTTCGGCCCTAAAGGCATCCACCGGTTCGTGCTGCCATTCACCGTGTTCCTGAAACTCAAGGATATCGGCGGCAATGTGCTGCCCAGCTACCAGGAGGAATTCATCGACGTGCCCATGGCGCCGGAGCAGGCCTCGGCCTACCTGCGCTTGGCGGCCACGTTGACAGCTGAACTCCGCCAGGCTCTGGCCCGGAGAGACACCACCCTTCTGGGAGTGGTGCTCAATGTGCTGTTGGCCTGGCCGGATTGCTGCTTCCGATCGGAGATGGTCAAACATCCTCGCACCCGAGACACGCTAGCCTTTGTGCCGGCGCTCTTCGGCGACGATGAACTGATGCCCAAGGAGCAGGCGCTGCTGAACCTATGCCTCGAGGAGAAAGCGAAAGGCCGCAAGGTCCTTGCATACACCGTCTACAGCGGGACGCGCGATACCACGTCCAGGCTGAAGAAGGTCCTCGAGCAGGCCGGTCTGCGCGTTGCGGTACTGCGGGCCACGGTTGAAACGGCTCGGCGCGAGGACTGGATCCTCGACCAGGTCGACCGCGGTATCGACGTGCTGCTCACCAACCCGGAGCTGGTCAAGACCGGGCTGGACCTGCTGGACTTCCCAACCATCGCGTTCCTGCAGACGGGGTACAACGTGTACACCCTACAGCAAGCCGCGCGGCGGTCGTGGAGGATTGGGCAGAAACATCCGGTCCGCGTGATTTTCTTCGGCTACGCCGGCAGCTCGCAGATTACCTGCCTGCAACTGATGGCCAAGAAGATCGCGGTGGCGCAGAGCACTTCGGGCGATGTACCGGAATCCGGGCTCGACTCACTGAACCAGGATGGGGACTCTGTTGAAATGGCTCTTGCTAGACAGCTTATAGCTACATGAAAAAAGGGCCACCAATCGGTGGCCTTTTTCCCTGAATGCTATTACTCCGATTCGTAACCGAAGCCACGACAAATCTCCCACACTGCGAGAAACGGAGTTAACATCTGATAACCAAACATCACTTCTTGTTGGCCAGTTTCATATAGATAACAAACATATTCAGTATACACTTCCCTCAAGAGCCCAGTAGTATGCGCCTCCAAATTGTGTGTAAATACCGCATCCACCATACTCGTCTTGAACCCATACCAATCCGGCAGTCCAGTTTCGACATGTATTGATCGCGAATCATTCAGAAGGCAGAACTCCAGCTGATCGCGGACGGCTCGAATCAAACGACCGGTAAAGTCACTTTCCATCGTCTCAAGCCAGTTAAAGCGCTGACCGTCTTTGGTTAGCTGGTTATAAATTAACTGAACTTCAGTCAGCCTCCCGGGTGCAGATCTTCCCCCTATCTCATCATCCTCAGCATACGTTCTCACCGAAGAAAATGGATTCATTGCCGCCACAACAATCATATTAGGATAGGGGAATAGACCCGCGATCTCGCTCCACTTCTGAGAGGCATAAACTATAGAATGGAACCCTTTGGACTCTAAAACCTGCGCAATAGAGTTGCTTATTTGATTCAGCGCATCTTTTGCGTACTGCGGAGGCTCGCTATATTCAGAGTCTATCCAGCCTTTAATCAGCGGAAACGACATGGTCACACAGGTCATGGAGTGATCATTGAATACGTTATTCTCGAACCATTTGTAGTAATTCTCATCAGGGTAAAATACATTAAGACAATAGCGCCCATCCTGACAAGAAGGAATAAGAGATACAATGTTCTTCTTATTCAGCAATAGCTCTTGAACGTATGCATCCTTTACCGTTCTGGTCTCCATCGGCGCAACCAACACAGTGGTGATTGCCGTCTCGTTAACTCCAGGAAATATCGAGCAGAAGTGATTTGCATAGGCTAAGAGTTCAGTAAAAGCTTGGCGTTCGGTTTGCTGCGACTTTTTCAACTCGATGATAGTGATGCCCGTAGACTCTGAGCACCCAAAAAGATCCACGCGAGTCGGATGAGGACCATTTTTTTCAAGCCGTAGCTCCTTAGCCGTTAAGACCAATTCTTCCAGCTGATCCAGAATTTCATTTATGGCACGTTCAACCTTTCGGCGTAGCAAGAAATGAAGCGGTGGAAATTCTTCGCCGTACCACTCCACCGGCTCCCTCCGCCCTGCAATCAAAGAGGAAAAATCTTCTCTATGGTTATTGAATATATAATCCCTGAATGCATTCTCACTTATATTCAGCATAGCAACCTCTTCGATGTAGTCAAAGCGGCGGGCTAACGGAAGAATAGACTGGCGTACTGCGATCGCAAGCTTCACCAGTTAGCTCCTCAACCATCCGATTTTTGGCATCTACCCAGCCTTGGAATACTGTACTACGCTCGTGAATCAAAGGGTGATTTGCGATTGAGGCCGCTATTAAATACGCGATGGCCTGCCCTGCCTCAACGCAGACAAACAAGGCGTGGTTGACTTGCCAGCTATTTTCTCCGTACACGCTAGTAAGCTCAAACCCATGCAAACCTTCTCCAACCGACCCGGAGTCAGACAGATGACCAATCACAGACTTGGTGTTAGGGTGCGCACCAAAATCTATTGAGGCCTCGTAATACCCCCAGACATAATCGGCCATCACCGGATCACTGCACTTTAAAATATCCACAGCTTTTTTAGCAGTAAATACATTCCGACACCTCTTTACAGCATTATCCGACGAATGTCTTTCAAGCCAAACATCAGCCTTGGTAGCGTCATTTGCTATGAGATAAGCGTAACAGGCAGACTCTAACGCAGCTCTAACTATTGGAAAAACGCAAACAACATGCCCAGACAAGGCCTCTCTAATCCCAGCCAGAAGCATGGTATATGCATTTATCATAAGCAAGTTTGCTGTCGGCTCTTGTGAGAGCGGAATAGAGAAAATCTCATCGTGAAAAATATCATCCATCTCAGCAATCAAATGCATGAGCTCAGGGGCTTCATTTGCGTGAGCCTGGGTATTTTCCAGTGTGGCAACCAAGTAATCGCGGACCCTACCAACCTTTATTTTCAATCGATCACCTTGCATATTTACAGATATGTGTATTTTGTCCGACTTTACCCAAAACGGTTAAACCGGTTTTATCAGCTCCGGCCCCTGATTGCGAACATTCCCGACCTGTTTGCTCACTGGGAACCATTGAAAGTCGGTACTATGCCGGCAGCCTGTTTGGACTATTTCTGCCAGCCGTTCAGTTGTTATGCCTGGATCAATCCATTCTCGGGCAAGCTCAGGAGTAAGCACTAACGGCTTACGATCATGGATATCCACCAAACCTTCATCAGCCGCAGCAGTCACGATAACGAAGCCACTGCGTTCATCTGGTTCCAGCCCTGGATGAACCTCGGCCAACGCCGCGAAAAACAATGACCTACCGTCCGCCGCTTGGATGTAGTAAGGCTGCTTGCGCTTCGGATCTGCAACATCGGGTATCCACTCGAACCACCCATTGGCCGGCGCCAAGGCTCGGCCATTCGGCCAAAGCGACTTGAAGAACTTCCCTGTCATCACCGTCTCGGCCCGCGCATTGATCGGGTCGACCCTCTTCCCCTTCGCCCAGAAAGGCGACCATCCCCACTTCACCCGATCGACGTTCAGTCCTCCCGGGGCGGGCCTTATCACCTCCACGCGAGTAGAAGGCGCCACGTTGTAACGGTTGATCCGCTCATGGTCATATCCGTTGATGACCACCAGATCGAGGGCCAACTGCCGCAGGTAGTCGTCCATGCTCTCGTAGATCGAGTACCTCCCACACATACCCACCTCGCTCGTTTGTCGGCTGCCAGGCATCCGCGCATTGACGTAGGAACGCTCTGACAGTTTACTGTATAAATATACAGATATCCTTTTGAGTTGATCTGCCATGACCATCACCTTCCTGGGCGCGCCGACGGGCGGCCTTATGCTGCTGCCGGTGTACTCCTTCCGTGTGCCGGCCGGGTTCCCTTCGCCAGCGGCGGATCACCTGGAGCGTCACATCTCCCTCGACGAGCTGTTCGACCTGCGTGCACCTCACGTGTATCTGGTGCAGGTGGAGGGCGACAGCATGCAGGGCGCCGGGATCTTCTCGGGCGATCTTCTCATCGTAGACCGCAGTAGGGAGGCCGAGCACGGCGATATCGTGATCGCCGCGATCAACACCGAGCCCGTCTGCAAACGCCTTTATGGGGACGATAGAGAATTCGGAAAAAATCGTACGCTAAGCTTCGCGAGTTCTTGTAACCAATTCATTGTTTTTTCAATGGATGAAAGAAAATGGCGAAAGCTATTTGACAAACAAATCGGGATCTTATAACTTACCTACCAAGTAGTCGGTAGATGAAATAAAGCCATGAAACTCAATTCAGATCTTTCGCAGCGTGTTGTCGTCGAGCCTTCAAGCTTACAGTGGGTCGATTCGCCAGCGACCGGGATTCAACGCCAGTTACTGGAGCGTGATGGCGACGAAGTGGCGCGTGCCACCTCGATCGTGCGATACGCGCCGGGCTCCGCTTTTGAAAATCATAAGCACGACTTGGGCGAGGAGATTCTGGTCCTGGACGGCGAATTCAGCGACGAATCCGGGACCTTCGGGCCTGGGACTTACATCAAGAATCCACCAGGTTCTTCGCATGCACCGAGCTCCGCGACGGGTTGCACGTTGTTCGTCAAGCTGCGCCATCTTGATCTAGCCGACAGCCAACGCACCGTGGTCGACACCCGTAACGGCCCCTGGTTTCCAGGCCTCGTGCCGGGTCTGTCGGTGATGCCACTTTCTGAGTTCGACACACAACATACGGCTTTGGTGCGCTGGGCCCCGGGGACACGATTCAATTCGCATCGTCACTACGGCGGTGAAGAAATCTATGTGTTGGAAGGCGTCTTTGAGGATGAGTTCGGAAGCTACCCTACCGGCACATGGATGCGCAGTCCGCATTTGAGTGCTCACCGTCCCTTCAGCAATACAGGCTGCACCATCCTGGTCAAGACAGGCCACCTGCCAGTCGCCGAATCAAATGAGGCGCTTGCATGAAGCATTTCTCCGAAATCTCGCCGACCGCCGAGCGGGTGGTCGATGCCGCTGAAGGGTTGGTACAGCAGCACGGCTACAACGGCTTCTCATACGACGACGTGGCCCAGTTGGTAGGCATCAAAAAACCAAGTATCCACCACCACTTTCCCAAGAAGGGTGAACTCGTGGCCGTGGTCGCACAGCGCTACACGCACCGGTTTCGTGAGGAGTTGCTGAGCATCGAAGGGCAGCATGCGAAAGCGCCTGACAGGCTAACTGCGTATGCGGCACTTTTCGAACGCACCTTCGCCAAGGACCGGCGCCTTTGTGTCTGCGGCATGTTGGGTGCCGAGTCGGACTCGCTGCCGGACGCCGTTGTGAGCGAGGTCGAGCGATTCTTTAAAGTCAATCTCGACTGGTTGACTCTTGTCGTTGCCGATGGTCAGCGTGCCGCGCTGATCACCTCGAATTCCACCCCAGAGGCTCTCGCAGAGGCATTCTTGTGCGCGTTGGAAGGCTCGATGATGGTGGGCCGTGGCATGCGGTCGTCACGCGGACCGGCCGAAGTTGGAAACACTTTTCTTTCCACCGTGTTGACCTGAGGTCGGCACTTTTTTTGCAACACAACCCTACCATTTAGTTGGTAGTTAAAGAGATTATTATGAGTACTGAATTTAATGGCAAGAAGTTGTTGGTCATCGGCGGCACTAGCGGGATGGGACTGCAAACTGCCCGCATGGTTCTTGAGCAAGGCGGAAGCGTCGTCATCGTCGGTCACCGTGAAGACAAGGCCGAAGAGGCCCGCAAGGCGCTGTCGTCGTTGGGCACCGTGACCGCCCTGACTGCCGATCTCTCGCGAGCCGAAGATGTGAAGCGACTCCTGCATACCATCGATGAACACCACAAGGACATCAATCTTCTGGTCAACGCGGCTGGGGTGTTCTTCCCGAAGGCGTTTCTTGAGCACACGGAAAGTGATTACGAACAATATTTGACGTTGAATAAAGCGTTCTTCTTCATCACACAAAAAGTCGTGGCCAATCTCGTGGCCAGCGAGCGTCCCGGCGCCATTGTGAACATCGGCTCGATGTGGGGCAAGCAGGCGATTGCGGCTACGCCGTCGTCCGCGTATTCGATGGCAAAAGCAGGTTTGCATTCGCTGACCCAGCACCTTGCGATGGAGCTGGCATCCAAACAAATCAGGGTCAATGCCGTTTCTCCGGCGGTTGTCGAAACGCCGATTTACGAGGGATTCATACCCAAGGCCGAGGTTCATGGCGCCTTACAGGGATTCAACAGCTTCCACCCAATCGGCAGGGTTGGGACGCCACAAGACGTCGCCGAGGTCATCCTCTTCCTGTTGTCGGACAAGGCAGCATGGGTGACGGGCGCAATCTGGGACGTTGACGGCGGCGTGATGGCCGGGCGTAACACATAATGGGGGAACGAGAAATGAACACAAACATTAAAGGAACTCCCGGCAACGGGATCAACGTCGGCGCATTGCGTGAGTTTGCAGATCAGGTCGCAGCAAAGCCCGCCGCAGGCATCGCGACGTTCGGCGTCGTGACAACCTGGGAGGGTGGCACCCGGACGCGTGCGCGAACCATGCCGCTCGTACTAGGTGACACGGCCTTGGCGCGCGGCTTTGTCATCGACGCGGACGAACCGGCAGAATTGCTCGGTACCGACACGGCCGCTAATCCACAAGAATTGATCCTGGCTGCGTTGAACGCATGCATGACTGCAACCTACGCGGCAAATGCGGCGGCAATGAACATCGAGTTGCAATCGCTGACTATCCGCACGAAGGGAAGCCTCGATCTGAGAGGTTTTCTTGGAATCGATCCTGGGATCAATCCAGGGTACGACCAGGTCGAGTATGAGGTCGAAATGGAGTCGTCGGCGGATTCGGCGGCGCTGAAAGCATTGCACGCGCAGGTGCAGCGAACATCGCCGAATTACCACAACTTCGCGAGAGCCATTGATCTCAAGGCCAAGCTGACCATTCTCCAATGATCGAGTCAGTGTTTCCCGTGGTTGGCTGACGGGAGGCCAAACCAGATGCGCTATGACGGAAGGTTCAACCTTCCGTCATCACGTTCTCTGGAATACGCAGTGTCAATTTGAGGTATACCCTAACTGGATGTCAGGCAAGGCCGCACCGCGCCGTCAGAATAGAATCCGCTTTCACATTCTTTGACACATGCTTGCCAAGGTCATAGATTTCAGCCTGACAAATTCAAGGCTTCGGGCGCAATGGAACCAAAAACCAACGTAAGCCCTACAGCCCATGGAGGCATCTTGCAGGGACAACGCATCGGTTATGTCCGGGTCAGCAGTTACGATCAGAATCCGGAACGACAACTTGAGCAAGTTGAGGTCGGCAAGCTGTTCACCGACAAAGCCTCGGGCAGGGACACCCAGCGTCCCCAGCTGGAGGCCATGCTCGGCTTCGTCCGCGAGGGCGACACCGTTGTGGTGCACAGCATGGATCGCCTGGCCCGTAACCTCGATGACTTGCGACGCCTGGTGCAGAAGCTGACCCAGCGCGGCGTGCGTATCGAGTTCCTGAAAGAGGGCCTGGTGTTCACCGGCGATGACTCGCCGATGGCCAACCTGATGCTGTCGGTGATGGGGGCCTTCGCCGAGTTCGAGCGCGCCCTGATCCGTGAGCGGCAACGGGAGGGCATCGCCCTGGCCAAGCAGCGCGGCGCGTACCGGGGCCGCAAGAAGGCCCTGTCCGACGAGCAGGCTGCTACCCTGCGACAGCGGGCGTCGGCCGGCGAGCCCAAAGCGCAGCTTGCCCGCGAGTTCAACATCAGCCGGGAAACTCTCTACCAGTACCTACGCACGGACGATTGATACATGCCGCGTCGCTTGATCCTCTCGGCTACGGAGCGGGATACCCTGCTCGCGTTGCCGGAAAGCCAGGATGACCTGATCCGCTACTACACCTTCAACGACTCCGACCTGTCGCTGATCCGCCAGCGGCGCGGCGACGCCAACCGCCTGGGCTTCGCGGTGCAGCTCAGCCTGCTGCGATATCCAGGCTATGCGCTGGGCAGCGACAGCGAGTTGCCCGAGCCGGTCATCCAGTGGGTGGCCAAGCAAGTTCAGGCCGACCCAACGAGTTGGGCGAAATACGGCGAACGCGACGTGACTCGCCGCGAGCACGCCCAGGAACTGCGCACCTACCTACAACTGGCCCCGTTCGGCCTGTCCGACTTCCGCGCCCTGGTGCGCGAGCTGACCGAGTTGGCCCAGCAGACCGACAAGGGTTTGCTGCTGGCCGGCCAGGCGCTGGAGAGTCTGCGGCAGAAGCGGCGCATCCTGCCGGCGCTGAGCGTGATTGACCGGGCCTGCTCGGAAGCCATTGCGCGGGCCAATCGCCGGGTCTACCGCGCCCTGGTCGAACCACTCACGGACTCGCATCGGGCCAAACTGGACGAGCTGTTGAAGCTCAAGGCCGGCAGCAGCATCACCTGGTTGACCTGGTTGCGGCAGGCCCCACTAAAACCGAACTCCCGGCACATGCTCGAACACATCGAGCGGCTGAAGACATTTCAGCTGGTGGATTTGCCCGAAGCTCTGGGCCGGCACATCCACCAGAACCGCCTGCTCAAGCTGGCCCGCGAGGGTGGGCAGATGACGCCCAAAGACCTCTGTAAGTTCGAGCCGCAGCGGCGCTACGCGACCCTGGCCGCCGTGGTGCTGGAGAGTACGGCGACCGTGATTGATGAGCTGGTCGATCTGCACGACCGCATCCTGGTCAAGCTGTTCAGCGGCGCGAAGCACAAGCATCAGCAGCAGTTCCAGAAGCAAGGCAAGGCGATCAACGACAAGGTGCGCCTGTACTCCAAGATCGGCCAGGCCCTGCTGGAGGCCAAGGAAAGCGGCAGCGATCCCTACGCCGCCATCGAGGCGGTGATTCCCTGGGACGAGTTCACCGAGAGCGTCAGCGAGGCCGAGCTGCTGGCCCGGCCGGAGGGCTTCGACCATCTGCACCTGGTTGGAGAGAACTTCGCCACCCTGCGCCGCTATACGCCAGCCTTGTTGGAGGTGCTGGAACTGCGCGCCGCCCCGGCTGCGCAAGGCGTGCTGGCGGCCGTGCAGACCCTGCGCGAGATGAACGCCGACAACCTGCGCAAGGTGCCGGCCGATGCGCCCACCGCCTTCATCAAGCAGCGCTGGAGGCCGCTAGTGATAACCCCGGAAGGCCTCGACCGGCGCTTCTACGAAATCTGCGCCCTGTCAGAGCTGAAGAACGCGCTGCGCTCCGGCGACATCTGGGTCAAGGGCTCGCGGCAGTTCCGCGACTTCGACGACTACCTGCTGCCGGCAGAGAGGTTCGCCGCGCTCAAGCATGCGCAGGCTCTGCCCCTGGCGATCAACCCGAACAGGAACCAGTACCTGGAAGAGCGCTTGCAGCTGCTGGACGAGCAGCTGGCCACCGTCACCCGCCTGGCCAAGGACAACGAGCTGCCCGATGCCATCCTCACCGAGTCGGGGCTGAAGATCACCCCACTGGATTCCGCGGTGCCCAATACCGCGCAGGCGCTGATCGACCAGACCAGCCAGTTGCTGCCGCGCATCAAGATCACCGAACTGCTGATGGACGTGGACGACTGGACGGGCTTCAGCCGCCACTTCACCCACCTGAAGGACGGTGCCGAGGCCAAAGACCGGACATTGCTGCTGGCAGCGATCCTGGGCGATGCGATCAACCTCGGGCTGACCAAGATGGCCGAGTCGAGCCCCGGCCTGACCTACGCCAAGCTGTCCTGGCTGCAAGCCTGGCACATCCGAGACGAAACCTACTCGGCGGCCCTAGCCGAGCTGGTCAACCACCAGTACCGTCATACCTTCGCCGCTCACTGGGGCGACGGCACGACCTCTTCTTCCGATGGCCAGCGCTTCCGGGCGGGCGGTCGGGGCGAAAGCACCGGGCACGTCAACCCGAAGTACGGCAGCGAGCCGGGGCGGCTGTTCTACACCCATATCTCCGACCAGTACGCACCGTTCAGCACCCGCGTGGTGAATGTCGGCGTGCGCGATTCCACCTATGTGCTCGACGGCTTGCTGTACCACGAGTCCGACCTACGGATTGAGGAGCACTACACCGACACGGCTGGCTTCACCGATCACGTCTTCGCCCTGATGCACCTGCTGGGCTTCCGCTTCGCACCGCGCATCCGCGACCTCGGCGAAACCAAGCTGTATGTTCCGAATAGCGTCCAGGACTACCCGACATTGCGCCCAATGGTTGGCGGCACCCTGAACATCAAGCATGTCCGCGCCCACTGGGACGACATCCTGCGCCTGGCCAGCTCGATCAAGCAGGGCACCGTCACTGCCTCGCTGATGCTGCGCAAGCTCGGCAGCTACCCGCGCCAGAACGGTCTGGCCGTGGCCTTGCGCGAACTGGGCCGGATTGAGCGCACACTGTTCATCCTCGACTGGCTGCAAAGCGTAGAGCTACGTCGCCGCGTGCATGCCGGACTGAACAAGGGCGAGGCGCGCAACTCCCTGGCCAGGGCGGTGTTCTTCAACCGCCTCGGCGAAATCAGGGATCGGAGCTTCGAGCAGCAGCGCTACCGGGCCAGCGGTCTCAACCTGGTGACGGCCGCCATCGTGCTGTGGAACACGGTGTACTTGGAACGCGCCACCCAGGCGATGGGCGAAGCGGGGAAGTCGGTGGATGGCGAGCTGCTGCAGTACCTGTCGCCGCTGGGGTGGGAGCACATCAACCTGACCGGCGATTATGTCTGGCGGCAGAGCCGCAGGCTGGAGGACGGGAAGTTTCGGCCGCTAAGGCTGCCCGGAAAACCTTAGCGTACGATTTTTTCCGAATTCTGCGGGCTCCCCATCTGGAGCAAGGCAAGGGCGACGGCCATCTTTACAAGCGGCTGAATGCGGCTGTGAAGGTCGGAGGGGAGCCTTTCAGTCAGGCACGGCACCTGACTGCGCTGGAAGGGAATTCCGATGCGTGGGAACTGGACGATACCGATGATGCAATCAAGGTCGAGATCGCCACGCTGTCCCAGAAGATCAAGGCGGCTGATCCGGGCTACGACATCCCGCATTTCACCGTGGCCTTCGAGTGGATGATCCGCGACATGAAAGAGCGAGGTGTCGAGGTCGAGGGCGGGCTGGATTTCAGTGAAGAGCCTGTTCTGGAGAGTGGCACCGATTACGATGCCCGGATGTCGCCGTAGTGTTTCATCGTGCGAAGAGTGTTCCCCGCGTGAGCGGGGATGGGGATTTATCAAGGTATCCTGGAACACTACTATACAGACGCAAGCGGGCAGCTCGATAGGCTTGTCATCAGTAACGCGTCGAGACGTCTGCTCAAAGATGATGATCTGAGGTTGTCGGGCTATGCGCACGCCGTTCATAGAATCGAGACGGGCAGTAGGCCTGTATCTTCTCGGCGGAGAAAGCACGAGCCCAGAACTCGTTTTTATCCCATTCAGGGGGACTACTTTGTTCTGCACTACGATGAAGTGGCGACTTTGAATGTTCGCTATATCAAGCTCATAGAACAAGTAGAAAATGCAGTCGCTTGAGCGTGGAGATGCGTTCTCTATTCTCGACGAATTTCTCAATCCGACCTTTTTGGCTGATACCGGTGTGAATAACCGCTGTTCGTTTTGGCAGGGGTGCTTTGATCGGAAAGTGTCTGTCTATCACGCGACAGCGTGGGCGGGTGGCTGCCTCGTTCACATTGCAGTGGCGTATCAGCGGCCTGACCCTGCGGGGGAGAGGATGGGGTGCTGCCCGCACCGGGGGGGGCGTGTCGCGGCACGCGAAACCCGGGCCGGGCAGGGAGGGTTGAGGAGGTCAGGCCATCTGGGCAGATGGGTTGTAGGCTTCGTGCAAGGGGTAGCGCCGGCTGGTGTCCAGGAAGTCTTCCGCGTGTATCAGCACCTGCTCGGGGCTGAGGAGCACGACGCCGTATTGGGGCTGTTCGTGGCAGCCGATGATGTTGCTTTCGTCGCCGTCCAGTTCCAGTGCAACTTGATGGTTCGTGCCATGCAATGTGGAGAAGCCGACGCCCCGGAATGAGCCGCAGATCGGCCGGTGAATATGGCCGAAGAAGATCTGGCGGATCCGGTGTTCGAAACCCGAGATGGCCGACAGGAAGGCCGTGGTGTCGCGCAGGGATATGGCGTCCATGCTGCGAATGCCGATCGGGAAGTAGGGGTGGTGCATGAACAGCAGCACCGGTTTGTCGGACTCGCTCAGGCGTCCGCGCAGCCATGCGGCGCGGGTCTCGCAGTAGACGCCCCAGGATACGTCCGGCTCGTTGGTATCGAGAAACAGTGCCAGGTAGTCCCCGAAGTCGCAGGCATACTGCACGAAGCCATTGTCATCGACTGGCACCGTGGTGAAGTACTCCGTAAAAATCTGGCGGCTGTCGTGGTTGCCCAGTATGGGAAATACGGGCATGTGCAAGGGCTCCAGGCATTCAAGCAGGTGCTCGTAGGCTTCGGCGTGGCCGTAGTGGGTCAGGTCGCCGGTGATGACGACAGCGTCGGCATCATGCTGGTTGGCCAGGATGTGGGCCACAGCCTGTTGCAGTCGCTGCTTCGGATTGGTGCCATACAGATCGCCCGCATCGGCAACCAGATGGGTATCTGTCAGGTGAATGAATTTCATGTGCCTTCCTTACTTGAGCAGTTTCTGCACGTCTTGCGTCATGGCATCCAGGGCTGCCTGGGGCTTTGACGATTTGTCGAATACGGTCTGCAGGTGGTCGTTGATCACATCGGTGATCTTCAAGCCGTTTTCGCCGGGGAAGGCGTACCAGCCGGTAAGCCAGGGTTGCTGTTTCACCGCGGTGTACTGGTTGGGGTTCTCGGCATAGTAGCCCTTGAGCTTTGCGGGGTCATCGATAGGCAGTGTGTTGGCCGGGAAGTAGCCGGTGGACTTCGTCATGATGGTGGCGCCTTCGGGGCCGGTAGCGAACTTGATGTATTCCCACGCCGCCTTCTGGCGCTCGGGGTCTTTGGTGAACATCATTGCCACGTTGCCGCCCGCGGGAACCCGGCCGTTTTCGTTGTAGACGGGGAAATAGCCGGTGACCATGTTGAATTTGCCGCCGATCTGCTTTTCAAGCGTCGACAGGCGCGAGGTGGACGAAGACAGCACGGCCAGCTTGCCGGTTACGAAAAGCTGAACAGCGTCCTTGAAGCGCAGGTTCTGCATGGTGCCGTTCTCGACCATGCGGCCCATCTGCGCGATGGATTCACGGCCGGTAGCATCGTTGAAAGCAACCTGGGTTTCGTCGCCGTTCAGCATGGTGCCTGCCTTGGAAAACACCATGGCCTGCCACAGCCAGTTTCCGGTGATCTCCCAGTCATAGTGCAAGCCGTTGATGCCCGGATTCGCAGCGCGCGCCTTATCCGCTACAGCGATGATTTCGTCCCAGGTCTTGGGCAGCGTCGCCGGGGTGGTGCCGGTGGCGGCCAGAAGGTCCATGTTGTAGTAGACAATGGGTGTCGACAGCGAGAAGCCGATGCCAACCTGCTTGCCGTTTACGCGCCCGAGCGACAGCAACGCTTCGCTGTATCCGCTGTCCGCCCAGTTCTTCTCGGCGTTGATGAAAGGCGTCAGGTCAACGGCAATGCCGCGGTCCACGAATACGCGCTGACGGTTCAGGCCCTGGTAGGACACGTCGGCCAGTTGCCTGGTAACAGCGTGGCGCAGCGCCTGCTGGGCGGCGGATTCGTATTCGGTGGTCGGGGCGCGGAACTTGACCGTGTAGTCGGGGAACTTCTCGGTGAAACGCTTGGCGATATCCTGGTGAACGCTGTTGAACACGTCGGGGTAGGGGTAGTCGACGACCAGTTCGACCTTGGCCGCCAGGGCCGCATTGCAGGCGATAGACAGGCCGGCCAATGTGCCGAGCAGATATTTGGTTTGCATCTTTGTTCCTTTTAACCTTTGACACCCGAGAGGGTGACTCCTTCTATGAAGCGCTTTTGCGCGATAAGAAAAAATGCCAGCAACGGGAGGGTGATGATTACCGTGCCGGCCATGAGTGGCCCGAAATCGGTTCCGGCTTCTTCGTTCTTGAAGAACATCGTGCCCAGGGGCGGAGTGGCCAGGTCATTGGTGTTGATGACCAGCAGCGGCCAGAAGTAGTCGTTCCAGTGCCAGACCACCGAGAAGATGGCAAAGGCCGTCAGTGCAGGCATTGCGGCGGGCATGAGGATCCGCCATACCAGTTCGAACTCGCCCATTCCGTCGAGCCGCGCTGCGTTGATCAGGTCGTCGGGCACCCCCATGAAGAACTGGCGCATGAGGAAGATGCCGAAGGCGGACGCGATGAAGGGAATAACCAGTGCTGCCGTGGTATCGAGCAGGCCCGCGTGGTAGAGCATGATGTAGAGCGGGATTGACGTAGCCTGGAATGGAATCATGAGGGACAGCAGCACCAGCCCCCAGGCCAGGCGCTTGCCACGGAACTGCAGCTTGGCGAAGCAGTAGGCAGCCGGCAGTGACACGATAATCTGCAGCAGCAGGATGGCGCCGCATACGATCACGCCGTTGAGCAGGTAGCGCAGGAGCGGCACCTGAGTGAGCGCCCGCGAGTAGTTCTCGACGGCGGCCCACTGCTGAGGCAGCAGATGGAATCCATCCCGGAATATTTCCTCCGCCGGTTTCAGTGAGGTCGATAGCATCCACATAAAGGGCAGCAGGTAGATGGCTGCTCCGGCCAGGAGGATGCCGTGGCGCAGTGCGCGCCAGGGTAGAGAGGCTTGCATAGGGTTTTTCATCAGTAGTGCGTCCTTTTTTCCATGCCGGCCTGTTGCACGAGTGTGAGGACAACGACGCACGCAACGAAGATCACGACCATTGCTGAGGCGTACCCCATCCGGAAGAAGCCGAACCCTTCGGCATAGATGGTGTGCAGCAGAACCTCGGTGGCCTTGTTGGGGCCGCCCTGGGTGAGCGCGTGCACGGTGTCGAATACCTGCAGCGACCGGATCCCGCAGATCGTGACGACGAACAGCAGGGTCGGTCCCAGCATGGGCAGTGTGAGCCGGAAGAAGCGGTCGACGGGATGGCTCATGCCATCCAGCAGGCTCGCATGACGCATTTCGGTGGGGATGTTCTTGAGGCCGGCAAGAAACATGACCATGGCCAGCCCGGACATCTGCCAGATTCCGATTGCCGCAAGCGAAGGCAATGCCAGGCTGTAGTCCAGCAGCCAGTTGCGCGGCGCTATCCCGAACCACGACAGCATGTGGTTCAGGAATCCAACGGTCGGATGCATGAGAAATTGCCACACGACCGCCATCGCGATCAGGGTGGAGGCAACTGGCATGAAGAAGGCCGTGCGGTAGAAGCCGCGCCAGCTGTCGTGCGACTCGATGAGCAAGGCCGCGCCCAGGCCGATAATGATGGAGCCTGAAGAAACCAGCAAAAGGTAAAGCGCAGTATTGCTGAAGCTCTTGCGGAAAGTGTCGTCGTTCCAGAGTTCGGTGTAGTTATCCAGCCCCACCCAGTTCATTGCTTCGGCGCCGAATTGCCAGTCCGTCAACGACAGCACAGACACAATACCAAGCGGCACGATGAGCAACAGCAGTGTCAGGAGCAGGCTTGGCCCGAGCAGCAGGGCGAGCTGCAGTGATTTGATGCGCATGCCGCTTCTCCTACGCGGCCAGCGCAAGGCCGCGAGGGCCGGCTGAAATGGCATTGCCCTGCGCGTCGAACACGTGCCAGGCATCATCGGGCACGTACACCTGCAGCGTGGTTCCGGTATGCACGGGGGCATCGGGTTCCAGTATTACTACCAGGCTTTCGCCGGCCGGCGTTTCCAGCGTGACCATGCATTCGACGCCTGTGAACTCCACCAGCGTTACGCGGCCCGTCACACTCAATGCGTCGTGGGCAGGCGCCAGTACCGCCGCGTGCGGCCGGAATGCCATGCGTGCCGCCTGCGCGGGGAACCGACCCTCCAGTATCTGGCCCTGCAGGCATGGCGTGTTCGTGCTGTTGTGCGTTACGGCCATGAAGTTGATCCGGGGCGCGCCCACGAATGCAGCCACATCGGCATGCTGCGGCGAGCGGTAGATTTCCTGGGGGGTGCCCAGCTGCAGAATGCGGCCCGCTTTCATCACCGCCACCCGGTCCGACATGGACATGGCTTCGTGCTGGTCGTGGGTGACATACACGAACGTGACGCCTAGCTCGTCGTGCAACTGCCGGATTTCGCTGCGCAGCGACTGGCGCAGGCTGGCATCAAGGTTGGACAAGGGCTCGTCGAAAAGAAACAGCGACGGGCGCCTGACCATGGCGCGCGCAAGAGCAACGCGCTGCCGCTGTCCGCCCGACAATTGCGCGGGTTTTCTTGTCCAGAGATGGTCGATGCCGAGCGTTGCCGCCACCTGGCGGCCTTGCTCCTGTGCTTCCCGGATGCGGCGCCGTGCGTCGGGGCTGAGCCAGCGGGATCCGGGCATGCGCTGGACGAAGTTCAGCGCCCGCATGTACAAAGGCGTGCAGATATTGTCCCCGACTGTCATGTGCGGATAGAGGGCATACGACTGAAATACCATGGCGCAATCGCGCTCGCCTGGCGACTGGCTCAGCAAATCGGCGCCGCCCGCGCGCAGGGTTCCGGCGTCCGGCGATTCGAGGCCGGCCAGCAGTTTCAGAAGAGTGGACTTTCCGCAGCCAGACGCCCCGAGCAAGGTCAGGAACTCGCCGTCCCGTATGGTCAGCGAGAGCCGGTCAAGCACGGTGGTTTCTCCGTAGCGTTTGCTGATCTGGTCGAGCACAATGTCAGCCATTCTGGGGCTCCAATAAAGGGGTAGAGAGAGACTGGCACGCCAGCCACCGGGGCAGTGCGCCGGGATGCTCAAAGCTGAAGACCGCGGGAAGGAGGTCGTCGCGATGAGCGTGATATCCCCCGAGATGGGCCGCGAATCTGACGTTGGCGCCGGCGGCGCACCGGGCATCGACGTGGGAGTCGCCGATGAACAATGCTTGTTGGGGATGGGTGTCGAGTCGGGCCAGGGTGTCCAGCAGCGGCCGGGGGTCGGGTTTGGCAGGCGCTCCGTCGTCGATGCACTGGATGTGCGAGAACAAGTGCTGCCAGCCGAAATGGACAAGCAGCTCCAGCGTCGAGGCGCGGTCGCGGTTGGTGCAGATTGCAAGTGTGTACCCGGCCTGCGCCAGCTCCTGGAGCGATTCGCCGGCATACGGGTAGGGGCGTGCCGCCAGAAGCGTGCAGTCGGCGTAATGGTTCGCCATGGCCCCTGTGGCGGCATCCGGGGCAAGATTCATTTGCCTGGCGGCCAGCGCGAACATCGGTGCAATCCCCTCGCTGAGCATGAGCCGCAGCGCCCGGGGATCCAGCAGCCCGGCGTGCAAAGGCGATACCGCCATGGCTGCGTCCAGCAGGCTGGGCCATGTGTCCAGAAGGGTGCCGTCCAGATCGAACACGATAGTTTGAAAAGTGCTTGAAGTCGTCATAGACGGCACTTTAATGATCGTTCGTGACGCTATTGTGAACACCAACACTCAGAAAAGATCCTGTTGCTGGGCCTCGCCTCGGATTGGTCATTTACTGGGGCCGGTAAATGGCTGATGGATATGCAATACGAGGCCCAGCAATTAGGAAAAGCCGAAGCGCCTGGCCATCTGCTGGTCAAGCGCTGCGCTGATGAAAGCCGGTCGCGTGGGGCCATGCCGGAGCCTGTGGCCACGTGCGAGGCTTGGCAGGTGAAAGAGGTGGCTGTCGAGGTGCTGGCCAAGGAGGGTGGTCGGACGCTGACCCTGATTTACTGCGCTTTCCTTGTAGTAGGGTTCGGTGTGATGATCTTCTCCACCCCAGCCTCGCCTCTCCGTCTGCGCGAGCGCCTTGGGTTGCAGCGCCGAAAATAGCGCTCTACAGCTAACAACGAAGCCCCGCATTTGCGGGGCTTTTGTTTGTCGCTATATCGTGTGCTCGATCAGCTGGCCAGCGACACAAGATGTTGTGTTACGAGGGGAAATTTTGAAGCAAACGAACTGGACGGTTATTGGTGTGGCCCGCTGGTACGACTGGAAGCTGGGCAAGCTTTCCGACCGGGACCTGGCCAGGGTGGTCGGAACTACCGAGGGCAGCATACGGCGCCGACGTGTTCAGTTCGGGATCGAAGTCTACTCGGTCGCAGTAGCCCTTGCCCCTTTCCAGCATCTGCTGGGCCTGGAGTCGGACAGGTCTGTCTCTGCGAAAAGCGGGGTGTCGGTGAAGAGTATCCAGGCTTACCGCGAGTCCCAGGGCATTGCACCCCGTTCCAAGGTCACACGCCGTATTCAGCGCTTGCCGCTCGATCATCCCGTGAGGCCGTACAAGAGCGCGCTGGGCCTGGTGCCCGATGAAGACATAGCCCAGGCATCGGGTGTGGCCGTAGAAGTCGTGCAGGCGCTGCGCGAGGCGTTCGGCCTGGATGCTGTGGCGCCCTCCCCCGACCTGGCCAGGTCGGCGCCTGTCGAGGACTACCACGGCCCCGGACTCGGTTACGAATCGCTCCTGGGCACCATGTCTGCCGCCAAATTGAGCCGCACCGTAGGTGTGGCCTATGCGGTCGTAGAGGCGCGCCGGGAGTTCCTGGGCATCGCACCGTACAAGCGCGTGTCGCGTGCTGATCGGTATGTGCACCTGTTCGGCGTGGTGCCAAATAGCGTGTTGGCCAAGCTCGCAGGTGTGTCCCATGAGCGGATCGCTCAAATGCGCATGGCCAAGGGTCTTTAACGCGCAGAGCAAAGGGGCCGAAGCTCCTTTTGCTGATTACAGGCCGAATGCCCTGCCCTTTTCTTTGGGCTGTTTGGCCGGCAACTGCTGGCCTTGCTGTTGCTTCTGCGCGGCGTCCTTCTGTTTGCCGGCCTGGTCGTGGCCTTTGCGCTCGAGCGCATGCCGCTGGAGCTGCTTGATATCCAGGGCGCCGGCCTTGGCGTTCAAGCGGCTGATCGCATCCCCAAGCTTCTGCCGGTTGTCGGTGAAGATTTCCGCTGCATGACGGGCACGGCTGATCGCCACGTAGTACACGTCCTTGGCGGTTGTGCGCGATTGGGTTTCAAGATTGATGAGCACCTTGTCGCAGGTGAGGCCCTGGGCGCTGTGAACGGTTGAGGCATAGGCCAGGCCGACGAACATAGCCGATGCTGTGTCCAGCTCGACCTGGCGGGCTTTGTCTCCTTCGAGCACCACGCGGTCGCTGTGGATCTCCTTCACCACAAATCGGTCGCCGTTGGCCAAGTCCTTCTCGGCGTCATTTCGGGTGATTTTCACCTGATCGCCAGGGGCCAGCTCCGTTCGCTCGACGCTGTAGACTGACAGCTTTGTGCACCGAGCCGGGGTGAATTGCAGTGTCTCGCCTTCCGGCCCGCGCACCGTGAGTTTGTTGCCGGGACCGGTGTCGAGTACCACGTACTGCACGCCCCGTTGCAGCCCATTCTTATAATCCACCTCGGGTACGACAATGCTGCCCTTACCGTAGTATTTGCTGTGCCGGCGCTCGGCCTGGGTCGTGTCCAGGCGATTGAGCAATGGATACTCCGCGCCCTGCCCTTTCAGGCCTAGCGCCTCGCGCACGCCTTCGTTGATCTCGATCCGACTGGCGTTGGTGCCGGTGATAATCAGGGCTTGGTCGCGCTCGGCCTTGGGCATAGAGGCATAGGCGTCGACAATCGCCTGGTAGCGTGCCCCGTTGTCCGCGATTTCGCGTATCTCGTTCACCAGCGGCAGCGATTGCTTGGATTTGCCCTCGGCGGCCAGCTTCACCGCCTCCAGCAACTGCGGGTCTTTCTGCCGCTGAATGTCGGTTAGCCGGGACGTTTCCATGCCGGCCTTCATCAGCTGCTCGAAGGGTTTGCCCGCCTCAATGGCTTTGGTTTGTGCCACGTCGCCCAGGAAGACGACGCGAGCGCCGGCTGCCTCAATGGTTTTCATGGCCTCGTGCATCTGCCGCGCAGGAATTACGCCGGCCTCGTCGATAATCACGACGGTATTGCTGTCGATCTTCTTATCGCGGGCCTTGAGGAACGATTGCAGAGTGCGTGCCTCCAGGCCCTCGGCCTGGAGCGCTTTCACCTGGCTACCATAGGGCGCCAGGCTGGTGACACGGTATCCGTTCGCTTCCAGCAGGTCCTTGGCCGCTACAGTCATGTAGCTTTTGCCGACGCCGGCAAAGCCCTGGACGCCGATAAACTGGTTTTGTGTGCGGGCAATCCGCATCACCGAGGCCTGCTGTTCCTTGTTCAAGCCCCGATCGGCAAGGAAGGCTTCGGCGGCTTCCTTGGAGATTCGCGGTTCAACCGTACCGCGCCCCATTCGCTCGATTTGCAGCACCTCGCGCTCGCGCTTCTGCGCAATGTGCGTGGTGAAGCGGTTTTCACCCTGGCGCAGCCTACCGGTGCGGATACCCTCATCAACGAGCCTGGCGGCCTCTGAGCGCGATTTGCCTGCGCGGACAAGGTTTGCCACCCATTCTTTGCGGCTGAGCTGTGGCGCCTCCTGGCGGGCCTTCTCGGCAGCCTTCCCCTTCTTTTCATCGCCTGGGTTCTGTGAGGAATACAGTGGTTCTTCGCGGATCAGGTGGCCAGATGCGGCGCGCCGCTCGATGCCGGCGCGCACGTCGTCAATAGTGAGGGCGCCGTACCCGTGGCGCAGCGCGGTATCCATCAGCTCCTTCTGTTCGATCACGGCCTGGCGTTCGGTCAGACTCTTGATCGCGAATTCGATCACCTGGTCAGCACGGTACTCCAGGGGTTTCTCGATCTGCGGAGTGGCCGCGCTGTTTCGCTCCCTGCCGCCCTGGGCATCGGCGCCGACACCGGCCCATTCGCGGCTGTGGTAGTCGATACCCAAGGCCCTCGACCGCTCAAGCCAAACCTGGCGCAGTTCCTCGCGGTCGATGCCACCCTGCTTTTTGTCGCGGGTGGCCAGCGCGGCCTGGTTCTTTTCGGCATAAGACGCTGTGCTGCGGTCCAGGCCTTTCGCAGCTAGCGCTGCCTCGATCTGCTGGCTGCGCGAACTGAATTCGCGGATCTGCTCGTCAGAGAAATGCGCCAGGTCGAATGTGCCGTTGCGCTCGTAGCGCAACTGGAAGCCGGCCTTTTCCAGCTCGCGGGCCAGTTCCGCCTTGTAGACGTTGCCCAAGAACATGGACGAATTGAACACGCCGTCATTTTTCAATGCCCGCCATTCGCCGTCGCTCCGTTGGGTCATGTTCAGCACGAACGCATGGGTATGCAGGTCCGGGTCCAGGGCGCGTGACGTTTCGTGTCGAAACTTGGCCACCACCAAGTTGTTGGTGTTCTCGGTGCCGGTCTTCTTGTTGACCGTTATACGTGCCTGGGATAGCCGTTCAGCTTCGCGGATTGCAGCCGCCACGGCTTTATCGTGGGCTTCGATGATACTGGCGTCACCGTGGACCAAGGCCTGGAGCGACACGCCCTTGGGCGCGGAGAATGTGAGGTCGTACCCCAGTCGTTCCTTGCTGACCACTTTGCCGTCCGCCTCTTTGACGGTTCGCATGAGCTTCGTGCTGTCGCTAATTCGGCCATCCAATAGCTCGCGGAATCGGGCCTGCTCCACCTCCCCGGATAGGCCCAATGCCTCGGCGCCGGCACCTTGCCATTGCATGGCGCCGCCGTCTTTTGCGTAGTAGTCATCCGCACCATCTGCGTAGTACGACACGACTTTGCCCAGTGATTGCCGAGAAATGGTCGTGATATCGAGCATTTAGATGATCTCAAGGTTTGGGACGATGCCCGGTACCGGGTTCGTGCGGGTGAAGTTGATCGGCTCGATGGCCACCCGTGCAATCGGGATGCTGCCGGGGAACGAAAGGAAGCCTTCGAGGTTGTTCAAGGCCATGATTTCCGACGACATAACGATGCGTTCGGGTTTCACATCCTCGTTCTCGCTGCGAGTGCCCCAGTCACCCCAGCGCGAACTGCGGCCTTCCTTGGTACGCAACACTTCATGTTCGCTCAAGGCTTTGGACATGCGCTCGGCGGTTGCCGTACCCATGCGGCCAACGGCCAGGGCGACCATCGTCCGGTGGTTGGCCAGCATGGTTTCCGCCAGTTTCTCGCCATACACGGATTCGAGCTGGGTGTAGGACTGGTAGCCCGATACCACACAACCGCCCTTCTTCCGGCCCCGAGTCAACATGTCGCCCAGGGTGGGCAGCCGTTGCAGCGACTCCAGCTCGTCGAGGTAGGTCCAGATCCGGCGCTTGGGGTTGGATTTCATCCCAAGGATGCTGGTGAAAATGGTATCAACCCAGCAACTAATCAACGGGCGCAGCGCTTCGCGCATGTTCTCGTCCCAAGTGATAAACAAGTTGCCGCCGTTAGGATCTTCGCACCACTGACGCAACGAAAAGTTGCCTGGCGGCATGTCAAAATGTGCAGGCAGTTTATTACTGAGGACAAAACGGACGCTGCCGGTAGCGCGTTCGTTTTCAGTGAACAGAGAGACGGCGCGAGTGCCTTTTACAAATCCTTGTAGCGCTTCCGAACTGCACTCGTTAGTCCATCTAAACACATTCCTCATGCCAGGATTGCGCGTGGTGTTGTACAGCTTTTTGGCCACTTCCGCGAACAACAGTCGGCCATACTGGTTCCACTCTTCGGAGTCGTTACTGTCTGATACCTGAATAATGGATTTTGCATATCGCTCGAAATCGTAGTGACTGCGGATTTCGTTATAGAAGTTCCAGCCCTCTGTCCTGGCATCATAGGGATTCAGGATCTTATCGCCCTTGCGATAGAAGGTAGATAGGAACTCTCCATCGGGATCGAGGATCACCATACGATCTTTCCGCTGCATGCAGCCGTACATCATTTCACGGAAGATCGTACTCTTGCCTGTACCCGTTGCGCCTCCAACTGAGAAGTGTGTAGCCTCGGCAGCAATAGGAACAGGCACGCCGGCAATGGTTATTTGTTCCTCTTTTTCCTTGGTAAGCCGCTTGAGTTCACGCTGGGAAACAAGTTGGCTACCGCGAAAATACTTGTCAAAGTGGGCGCCGGCAAAAGTGGTTTTGCTCAACTTCACGATAAGCACGCACAACGCAATCGCAAGTATCAATCCACAAACTAACGCGACCGTAAGCGGCCACAAGGTGAACGTATTTTTCGCCAGGTAAAACACCCTATCGCGGGCGCCTTGTTTTTCAATTCCATACATCAGCTTGGCGGTAAAGAACCAAGCGAACAGGGGTACCAGAACCATGACGGCAAGGCAGGTTTGAGATCGTTGGCGCTCGTTCATCAGCTATCCCTCTTTGATGAATCCCATACGTCGAAGCCCAGACGCTCGACCTCAGCCTGGGCCTCCCTCTTGGCGTCCGGCTTGGACGCCGTGCGCAGCAGCAACAGCAGCTCGATCAAGATGGCCATCGACTGACGGTCGATTCCTGCACTGGGTTGGCCGTCGCCGCCAGGCCGTTGATCGAGGCGCTGGAGGATCATATCTAGCGTGTCCTCCTGCTCCATCTGCCGGAAAAGCTGCCGGCGAACATACTCCGAAATGTCGCCTTGCGACCGTTCTTCCAGCTCGATTTTCTGTGTTTCGGTGCATCGAAAGCTCACTGTGGGCACGGATGGACTCCTTGTATTACGCATGTAAGACACAAAATACAGCAAAATCAGGGCTTGCGCCTAGTTTTGTCTTACGCAGGTATTACGCTTTTTAGCAAGTCGTTGAAAATGCTTTATTTTTCAACGACTTAGCTACGCGAAGCGTTGCGTATGGTGTATAGCTCGTTAAGGGAAAATACCGCTCTGCTTTTAAGGGAGAAAATAGCCGTCTGCACCCCTCGGAGGCCGCAAAAAAGCGTCCTCCTGATCCCTCACGCGCAGCGTGAGGGGCTTTTCGCGGCCCAGGGGTGCCACTGAGTACGCTTTAGAGACAACCGAGAGACGGAGTGAAGACAACGAAGAGACAGAAAAGGGACTTGCCAGACCCAAAAGGGACGGTTAGAGTACGGATCAGAGACAAACAGGGGACAAAAGTGCCCGAGGTCGATAACGAGGGATCAGCGATGCCACTATCGCGAATAAAACCACGGAGCGATTCGGCCCTGGTGCGGAACATGCTCGGCGAGATCGAGGCCGCACTGACAGCCGGAGCCTCACGGGAGGATGTATGGGAAACGCTCAAAAATGAGCACGGGATGACCATCGGGTTTAACGGATTTTGCAAGGCGCTGATGCGAGCGAGGGCCGCCAGGCAGGAGCGAGCTGGAACACCAGCGGCGACCACTCCACCACTACCCCGACCGGGGAGCGATGGCCAGGGAAAGGAAGTGGATTGCGCAATCCAGAAAGATGAACCCACGCCACCCGAGGCGCCCTTAAAGGGTCGCATCGTCACCAGTAGCGATTTTGAGAAAGTCCACTCCATGGACTTCTCGGATCTTGATGATAAATATACGGGCAAAAGGAAATAGCGTATGAAACGAGCCATCTTGAACTACAGCGGCAGCATCGGCAAAACCACTATCGCAGCGCACCTGCTCTACCCTCGCATGCCAAGTTCGGTATTCTTCGCCATCGAGTCGATCAACCAGTCTGCTTTGGACCTGGGCATTGCCGAGGTCAAAACCATGCGCGGTCGTGAAGTAGGCGATTTGATCGAGGAACTGGTACTTGAGGACGTGGCGATTATCGACATTGGCGCGTCGAACATCGAGTCGTTCTTTGAAGCCGGTTCGCGCTACCACGGCTTCATAGATGAGATCGAACAATTCATTGTTCCGGTCACGCCTGAGCAAAAAGCGTGGCAAGAAAGTTTGAAGACTGTAGAAGCGCTGGCGACCATGGGTGTTTCGGCTGATCGCATTATTCTGCTGCCGAACCGCATTCAAGATAACCCCGAGGCCGAAATTCCGTCGATCTACAACTATGTAAAGAAGACCAAGAAGGCCACCATCAAGCCAGGCGCGTTCCTGTTTGACAGCGACGTATATGGTTATTTGGCTGCTAACAAAATGTCATTCGATCAGTTGATCGGTGACGATACCGATTACAAGGCGCTGGCACGGGCCGAAGCTGATGAGGCGCAGCGCAGCAAATATGTAAGTCTCTATCGTTGGACAAGTTATGCAAAACCTATTCGTCAAAACTTGGACGAATGCTACGCCGCCTTGACGGCCTAAGCGACCGGAGTACCAGTAATGGATTCTAGGAAACCGAGAGAAGAAGTATTAATTGAGTGGTTCCTGGGCGACTCCAGAGAGATTGTGTCCGATCTCCAAGGCGCGGTTGCGGCGGCACGCGAGGTGCACCAGTCGATGCAGGAGGCCGGCGCAAGCCTGGCCTCCACGGTCGAGGATGCGCGTGCCGAGTTGGTCACGGCCCATCGGGAGCTGACTGCCGCGATTCGGGAAACCGAGGCACGGCATGACAAGGCCCTGGAAAAATTGGACCGCCAAGCCAAAAGCCTGTTGGCCGCGACCCAGCGTCGGACGGTGTGGGTGGCGGCGATCTGCGCCGGCATCGCCGGCCTGGCCGGAGGTCTGGGCGGTGCCCTGCTCTTCTACCGCCTGGTTGCCGGCTAGCGCCGGGGTGTGACACACGCTGAGGCCGCCGCAAGGCGGCCTCGCCGTTTGTGGGGATGTAAGCCGGAACCCCAGAAATTTCCGTCACCCTAGTTGGGTGGGCTCAACACTCGTGTCACCAGCTACCTTCTGGAGAATCGAGCTCGGCCATCCCTCCCTGGACGGGCATCGCTCGACGATGTTCAACGGCTCCCTCACGGGGCCGTCGTTTTGTGGGGGCTATTCCATCCACAAGTCGTCGAGGTTCTTGAAGTTCCAGAGCGTCGGGTCTTCGGGGCCAGTGATACTGTCCTTGCAACTCGTGGCCGCCAGGTCGATGGTCTGCATCGGGATCGGCTCTCTCGAGCGTAGCGAGAAGAACACGCGAACCTTGGGAGTCAGCAGTGATTCCATTCCCGGCTCAACGACAACGGCCAGACGCTGAGAGGACAGGCGAACCAAGGAGCCGACGGGGTAGATGCCCACGGCCTTGACGAAGGCGTGGAAGATGCGTTTGTCGAAATGGCCCTCCCACTTGGCCATCTGCCGCATCGCCGCGGACGGGTCCCACGGCTTTTTGTAGGCTCGCTCCGACGTCACGGCATCATAGACGTCGCAGATTGCGCCCATGCGGGCCAGGAGTGAAATGGCGTCACCGGCCAAGCGATCCGGGTAGCCGGTTCCGTCGATCTTCTCGTGATGGTGCAGGGCAATGTCCACCACCCCGGGCTCGGCCCCGCCTGCGCGCAGCATCTTTGCGCCCTCCACAGGGTGGCGCTTCATGATGGCGAACTCGGCATCGGTGAGCTTGCCTGGTTTGTTAAGCACTTCCAGCGGCATCGCGGCCTTGCCTAGGTCGTGCATCAGTCCGCCGATGCCAGCCAGGCGCGTTTGCTCCTCGTCTAGATCGAGATGCCGGGCCAGCGATAGCATCAGGGCGCAGACGGCAACCGAGTGCAGGTAGGTGTAATCGTCGTGCGTTTTGATGCGTGCGACGCTGATGAGGGCATGAGGTTGGCGCAGCACCGAGGCAGCGATTTCTCCGACCAGCGGCAACGTCGTGCTTGGGTCGACGGCCTTGCCAAGCCGGGCTTCCTGGAACATGTCCATGACTTGGGACTTGGCCGCAAGACAGAGTTTCCGTGCATAACACATTTCGCTCTCCATTGAGGTTGCGCCGTCACTTTTCTTGCTTAGTGGACTAGACGGCAGAGATTGCTCCTCCGACAATTCTCTGGGCTCTGGGCTCTGGGCTCTCTGGGCTCTCTGGGCTCTCTGGGCTCTCTGGGCTCTCTGGGCTCTCTGGGCTC